>NZ_VBUM01000073.1 GCF_005774735.1 Microbacterium sp. 5K110
GCCCGGGTGTGGCGGGAGGGCGACGGCCTCTACCGTGCGCAGGACGGCGCCGTCCGCATCGAGAAGCCGACCGCCGACGGCGGATGGACGACCGCATCGTGGGACACGAAGTGCCGGGATTCGCGCGGGGCCGCCGTGTCGGCCTCGTCGACGTCGAGCACCACCGGGAACCAGGTCGTGATCGACGGGGGGACGGGGACGCGTCGTGACGGGGCGGTCGAGATCCGCTGGGCGGGCTCGTTCACCGTGGCCTTCTACGGCGGGATGACGTACTGGAGCGTCACGGATCCCGTGCTCACCCTCGACGCGTCCGGGAACGGGCGCCTCGTGGGGCGTGCCGGCGGGTACGGGACGTCGATGGACGACCTGACGGCGTGGACGTCGATCGCCCCGCGCGAGGTCGTGCTCGCCGACCTCCGTTCCGCCGCCGTGTCCGCCGAGAGCGGGTTCTCGGTGACGCCCGAGTACCTCGGGGTCGCGACCGCCGGGGGCGGCCAGATCGCGCGCTCCGACGCGAACGCCGCCCACTGGGGATCGTTCCCGCAGTCGTTCGTCGACTTCCACCGTCTGACGGGTCAGCAGGGGTACTGGCTCACGACGGGCGGAGTCCGGGATGCCGCGAAGCCGGCGACTGCGCTCACCGTCAGCTACGACGCCGATGCCCCGGTCGCCGTGCCGGCGGCATCCAGTGGGGGTGTGTCGGCGGCCGCGGCGGCGAACAACCCGCTGCGACGCGCCCCCGCGGCGCTCGACCCGGCCGCACCCGCGCTGTCGTTCCTCGCGGCCAACGCCCCCCTGACGACGCAGCCCCAGGGGCCGGGGCTCGTGCCCGACGCTCGCGGGGCGATGTCGCCTCTCGTGCTGCCGTTCCTCGGATCCGCGGCCGCGCTGAGCCTGGCGATCATCGCCGTGCTGAGCATGATGCGGGCGCTGCCGTGGCAGCGTTCCGGTGCGGTGGCCGCGCGGCGTTCGGTCTCGGGCCGCGAGACAGCAACCGGCTGACATCCCCACTGCACGCCGCCGGGGAATTGTCAGCGCGGTGCAGTCTCGCGGCCGTGGGCTGCCGAGAACGGCCGAGACCCGCGTCGATGTCGCCGGGCGCGTCTAGGGTGAAGCCCATGGAATTCGGCATCTTCGTCCCGCAGGGTTGGCGCTTCGATCTGGTGGGCATCGACCCCGCCGACCAATGGCGCGCGATGAGCGCGCTCGCCCAGAGCGCCGACGAGGGGCCGTGGGCCTCGATCTGGGTCTACGACCACTTCCACACCACGCCGGTGCCGAGCGCCGAAGCCACGCACGAGGCGTGGACGCTGATGGCCGCGTTCGCCGCCGTCACCGACCGCGTGCGTCTCGGGCAGATGTGCACGTGCATGGGGTACCGCAACCCGGCCTACCTCGCCAAGGTCGCGGCGACCGTCGACCTGATCTCGGGTGGGCGCGCCGAGATGGGGATCGGCGGCGGCTGGTATGAGCACGAGTGGCGCGCGTACGGCTACGGTTTCCCGCCGATCGCCGAGCGGCTCGGGCGCCTGCGCGAGGGCGTCGAGATCATGCACCAGGCCTGGACCACCGGCTCGGCGACGCTCGCCGGCACGTACTACGACGTCGACGGTGCGATCGTCCAGCCGCAGCCGCTGCAGTCCGGCGGCATCCCTTTCTGGATCGCGGGCGGTGGCGAGAAGGTCACGCTCAAGATCGCGGCGCGGTACGCGTCGTACACGAACTTCGGCGGCTCGCTCGACGAGTTCGACCACAAGTCCGCGGTCCTCCGCGGCCACTGCGAGGCCCTCGGCCGCGACTTCGGCGAGATCACCCGCTCGACGAACTTCAACACGATCGTGGCCGAGACCGAAGCCGAGGCCGACGAGCGTCTGGCTGCGGTCGTGGCGCGCTTGCGTCCCCACGTCGGCGACGAGCGGGCGGATGCCATCGACGCCGACTACCGCTCCTCCGACACGTTCGGCACGCCCGAGCAGATCGTCGAGCGCCTGCGGGCGCGCGCCGACCACGGCCTCGGCTACGCCATCCAGTACTTCCCCGAGGCCGCGTACGACACCTCGGGCATCTCGCTGTTCGAGCGTGAGGTGGTCCCCGCTCTCCGCGCGTCAGGCGCGTGAGGGGTCAAGAACTGTCGCCTCCGGCGCGCCGAAGCGACAGTTCTTGACCCCTCACGCGAGCTGCGGGTCAGACGAGCGGGGCGACATCCGAGTACGCGTCGGGCTCGACGGGCGGGGTGGATGCCGGGGCGTCGAAGACCCGCGCGCGGCGGGTCGTGGCATCCCACGCAGGCCAGCCGGGGTCGCCGTCGCGGACGAAGGCCACCGCCGCCGCGTGCATGGCGGCGGCGAGGTCCGTCGGAGGCGCCTCACCGGCGATCGCGGCCACCCCGCCGGCGTCGAGGTGGTCGAACCAGAACGGCACGTCGAGGCAGTGGCAGGCGAAGCCGATCGCGGGTGACGGCCACGCGAAGCGATAGACCCACGTCGGGGCGGTTCCCCGCGCGCGTGCCGTGCGGAGCACGACCGAGCGGATGACGCGATCCGAGACGTAGCCGCCCAGGAGGGCCGCCGATCCGCGCCGCCGCGACCGGGCGAGGTACGCGCGACGGCGGGAGCGCCCGAGGCCCAGGACCGCGAGAGCCAGTGGCACCGGAACCAGGCGCAAGGGCTTCCGCCAGCGCGCCGTGAGCATCGTGAACTCGTCGTCCGTGGCGCCGATCACGAGCGGCACGTCCGCGGCGGCGCCGTCCGCGAGGGCGTCGAGCGGCGCGTGGGGGAGCAGGTCGCCGTCGACGACCGGACCGATCGGCAGTCCGTCGTCGAGCAGGGTGGTGAGGCCCGACAGCCGCGGTCGTCCCGCCGGCTTCTGCGCCTGCCTCTGCAGGTCGAGCAGATGCTCTTCGGGGAGGCGCGCGAATCCGTCGCGGTCGGCCGGCACCCCGGCGAGGGCTGCGATCCGCTCGGCGAACCGGCGCGCGGCCGGAGCGGTGACGGCCCCGATCGCGGGCGAGACGGCCATGGCTCCGCGGAACAGCCCGGATGCCGCGGGGCAGGCCAGCAGCGCCAGCACCGATCCGCCGCCCGCCGACTGCCCGACGATCGTCACCCGCGCGGGGTCTCCGCCGAAGGCGGCGATCTCGTCGCGCACCCACTCCAGAGCGGCGATCTGATCGCGCAGACCCCGGTTCGACGGGGCGCCGTCGATGTGCCCGAACCCGTCGAAGCCGAGCCGGTACGAGACGACCACCGTCACGACGCCGTCGCGCGCGAACGCGTCACCGTCGTACCAGCGGCTCGCCGGCGACCCCGAGGTGAACCCGCCCCCGTGGATCCACACGAGCACCGGGAGAGCGGCATCCGGTGTCGCCCCGGCGGGCGCGAAGACGTTGACGTTCAGCGTCGCGTCGCCGGGCACGCTCGGCTCGGGGATCAGCGTGATGCCGGTGTCGCCGCGCTGGGCGGTCGCCCCGTACTCCGTGGCGTCGCGCACGCCCTCCCACGGGGTGGCCGGCTGCGGAGCGGCGAACCGCAGCGCTCCGACGGGAGCCTGGGCGAACGGGATGCCGAGGAAGACCGCCGTCCCGCCGCGCGCGAACCCGCGCACGCGGCCCCGGGTGGTGGCGACGACGGGGTCCTTGGCATCCATCGCCCCATCTTCTCGTGCCATCCGCGTGAGTCGCCAAGAATTGTCACCTGGCGAGTGCGCAGGGCGACAGATCTTGGCGCCTCGCGCATTCGGCCTGCGGCCTCAGGCGTCGCGGCGCGCGCCCTGCGACGGCGTCACGGTGAAGACGTTCGAGGCGCGGAATCCGGATGCCGCGAACGCGGCGTGCACGGCGTCGGTCGCCGCGGGCACGAGGTCGGCGGGGATCAGGGCGATCGCCGCGCCGCCGAAGCCGCCGCCGGTCATGCGCGCGCCGAGGGCGCCCGCGGCCAGCGTCGTCTCGACGGCGAGGTCGAGCTCGGGCACCGAGATCTCGAAGTCGTCGCGCATCGACACGTGCGACGCGGTCAGCAGGTCGCCGATCGCGCGCGGGCCGTCGGCGTCGAGGGCGGCGACGGTGTCGAGCACGCGTTGGTTCTCGGTCACGATGTGCCGCACGCGGCGGAAGGTGACGTCGTCGAGGATCTCGGCGGCGCGCGGCAGATCGTCGACGGCGAGGTCGCGCAAGGCGGGCACGCCGAAGGCGGCGGCGCCCTTCTCGCACGAGGCGCGGCGCTCGCGGTAGCCGCCCGAGGAGTGGGCGTGCTCGACGAGCGTGTCCACGACGAGGATCTCCAGACCCGCCTCGGCGAAGCCCAGGGCCACCGGCCGGGTCTCGAGCGTGCGGCAGTCGAGGAACGTCGCCGCATCCGCGACGCCGAGCATCGAGGCCATCTGGTCCATGATCCCGGTGGGGGCCCCGACCGCGTCGTTCTCGGCGGTGCGGCCGACGCGGGCCAGCGCCACGGTGTCGAGACCGGCGCCCCACACGTCGTTGAGGGCGGAGGCCACGGCCCCCTCGATCGCGGCCGACGACGACAGGCCCGCCCCCACCGGCACCTCCGAGGCCAGGGCGATGTCGACGCCCCGGGGCGTGGCATCCGGGGCCGCGGCGCGCAGCGCCCACGCCACACCCAGCGGGTAGCCCGCCCAGTCGAGGCCGCCGGCGGCGATGCGGGCGTCGAGCTCGGACAGCGGCACCTCGACGGCCTCGTCGGCGAAGGTCGACCGCACGCGGATCACGTCGTCGGAGCGGAGGGCCACCGCGGCGGCGGTGCGCTGCGCGATCGCGAACGGCAGGACGAACCCTTCGTTGTAGTCGGTGTGCTCGCCGATGAGGTTGGCGCGGCCCGGCGCCGACCAGACCCCCGCAGGAGCGGCATCCGTCAGGGTGGCGAGCAGGGCGCGGGCGTCGTCGACGGCGGTCATGCCGTCGCCTCCGGGATGGTCTCGAGGGCGGCGCGCAGGCGGTCGGCCTGGGCCTCGGGGGTGATGTCGCCGATCCACGCGCCCATGGCGGACTCGGATCCGGCGAGGTACTTCAGCTTGTCGGCGGCGCGGCGGGGCGAGGTGATCTGCAGGTTCACCCGCACGCTGTCGCGTGCGCGGTCGACCGGGGCCTGGTGCCACGCCGCGATGTACGGGGTGGGGGTGTCGTACAGCGCGTCGATGCCGCGCAGCAGCCGCAGGTAGAAGGGGGCGAGCTCGTCGCGCTCGGCCTCCGTCGTCTCGGCGAGGTCGGCGACGTGGCGGTGCGGCAGCACGTGCACCTCGATGGGCCAGCGCGCCGCGAACGGCACGAACGCCGTCCAGTGCTCGCCGCGCAGGACGACGCGCTCGCCGGCGCCCTCGAACTCGAGGATGCGCTGGAAGACGTCGGGCGAGGTGCGGGCGACGGTGTCGAGCAGGCGCTGCGTGCGCGGGGTGACGTAGGGGTAGGCGTAGATCTGCCCGTGCGGGTGGGGGAGGGTGACGCCGATCTCCTGCCCGCGGTTCTCGAACGGGAAGACCTGCCGGATGCCGGGCAGAGCCGACAGCGCGGCTGTGCGGTCGGCCCACGCCTCGATGACGGTGCGGGCGCGCGTGCGCGACAGCGTGCCGAACGAGCCCTCGTGCTCGGGGCTGAAGCAGACCACCTCGCACCGCCCGACGGAGGTGCGAGTGCGCCCTAGGCCGAGGTGCTCGAGGTCGTCGTCGTCGCGCGGCGGATCGCTCGCGGCCGGGGCGTCGGCGGTGGCGACGTCGAGCGCGGGTCCGAACGACGGCGACTTGTTCTCGAACACGGCGACGTCGTAGCGCGAGGGGATCTCGGACGGGTTCGTCGGCGTCTGCGGAGCGAGCGGGTCGAGGTGCGCCGGCGGAAGGAACGCGCGATTCTGACGATTGGATGCCACGGTGATCCAGTCGCCCGTGAGGATGTCCTGCCGCATCGTCGCCGTGGCGGGCCGCGGGGCGAGCGTGCGGGCGTCGACGGAGCGTTCGGGGCCGAGCGTCGTGTCGGCATCGTCGAAGTAGATGAGCTCGCGGCCGTCGGCCAAGCGCGTGGGGCGTTTGACGACTCCGGCGCCGAGCGCCACTGCGGTGGGGCTGTCCGTGTTCACGATAACACGCTACATTCCGCCCGTGATATCGTCAACACGGGAGGCGATCATGCGAGTGTCCATGGCCGATGTGGCCGCAGCGGCGGGGGTGTCCGCCCAGACCGTCTCGCGCGTGGCCAACGGCAGCCCGCGCGTGGATCCCGCGACCCGTGCCCGCGTCGAGGCGGCGATGAGCGACCTCGGTTATCGCATGCACCGCGCCGCGCGCGCCCTCCGCACCGGGCAGACCTCCACGATCGGACTCGTCGTGTCGACGCTGGCCTCGGTCGGTAACTCGCGGATGCTGCAGGCGATCTCCGAAGCGGCGGCCGCACGCGACTACGCCCTGGCCGTCGTGACGGTGGGGGAGCGCGGCATCCGGGATGCCTTCGCGCGCCTGCGCGCCCAGGGCGTCGACGGGGCCGTCGTGTTGAACGAGGCGACCGAGCTCGTGCGCGACATCGACCCGCCCGGTGACCTGCACCTCGTCGTGGTGGATTCGCCGCCCGACGAGCGATTCTCGATCGTGCAGACCGATCACGCCGGCGGTGCCCGCCTCGCCACGGAGCATCTGCTCGCCCTCGGCCACCCCACGGTTCATCACATCGCCGGGCCCGCACGGTCGTTCGCCGCCGCCGAACGTGAGCGCGGGTGGCGTGCCGCACTGTCCGACGCCGGGGTCACGGCGCCCGAGCCGGTCCGCGGCGATTGGACCTCGGCATCCGGTCATTCCGCCGTCGCCGCGCTGACCGGAGCCACCGCGGTCTTCGTCGCGAACGACCAGATGGCCCTCGGCGCGCTGCGGGCGTTCGCCGACGCCGGTCGCCGCGTGCCCGACGACGTCGCCGTGGTCGGTTTCGACGACATCGTGGATGCCGCCGAGTACCGCCCGCCCCTCACCACCGTGCGGCAGGACTTCGACGCCCTGGGCCGCGACGCGGTCACGGCGCTCATCGCCGCGATCGAGGGCGGCGTGCCGGTGGCGCAGACGGTTCCGGCGACCCTCGTCGTGCGGGCCAGCGCGCGCTGACGCGGCGGCGCGCCTGCGACATGCGGTCCCGCACGCGCGGGGCGGCGGCGTGCGCCCGGAACAGGGGCGGCGGCGTGCGCCGAAAACAGGGGATGCCACGAGAACAGGCCGATCCGCGCGGGATCGGCCTGTTCTCGGCTCATCGCCTGTTCTCGTGACGCGGGTTGGGCGCGTCCGCGGCGGAGGCGGGTCCGCGCGGCGTCAGCGTCGTCGGGCCGCGGGAAGGTCGATCGGGCCGGTGACCGACAGCTCGTTCTCCCAGACCTCGATCCCGCGGACCCCGGGCAGCCGCGCCTGGGTGAAGACCGGGTCCAGACCCTCCCGCCGTTGCTGGGTGTAGTCCTTCAGGAGCCTGAACGCAACGCCCGAGAGCAGGGCGATGGCGACCAGGTTGACGATGGCCATGAATCCCATCGCCCCGTCGGCGAAGTTCCAGACGACGTCGGCCGAGACGAGGGCTCCGGCGAACACGGCCGCGATCGCGAAGAGACGGTAGCCGAGGAGCACCTGCGGGCTCGAGGTGATGAACTCGATGTTGGTCTGGCCGTAGTAGTAGTTGCCGAGGATCGAGCTGAACGCGAGCAGGAAGATGATGACGATCAGCAGGATGTTCGACCAACTGCCGAGTGCGCCGACGACCGCCCCCTGCGTCAGCCCGATGCCCCGCTCGGCGCCCGCGAGATCGGGCACCGAGACGAGGATCAGGAATGCCGTGATCGAGCACACCAGGAACGTGTCGAAGTACACGCCGAGGGTCTGCACGAGACCCTGTTTCACTGGGTGCGTCACGGCCGCGCTCGCGCCGGCGTTGGGTGCCGAGCCGAGCCCCGCCTCGTTCGAGAACATGCCCCGCTTGACGCCGGTGAGGATGATGTAGCCGAGGGCTGCGCCGACGATCTCGTTCGGGCCGAACGCCGAGGTGAAGATCAGCGCGAACACGCTGGGCAGGCGCTCGATGTGGATGGCGACGATCACGAGCCCGAGGAGCAAGTACAGCAGCGCCATGACGGGGACGAGCGTCTGCGTGACGGAGGCGATCCGACGGACGCCACCGAAGATGACGAGTCCCATCAGGACCGCCAGAGCGGCCCCGATGACCACCGGGAGCCACGCTGCGGAGTCGTCGCCGAAGCTCCCCGAGATGGTGGCTTGGATGGTGTTCGCCTGCAGGGAGCTGAAGGCGATCGGGAAGCAGATGATGAGGATGACGGCGAACAGCACACCCATCCATCGCGCGCCGAGTCCGCGCTGCATGTAGTAGGCGGGGCCGCCGAGGAACCCGTCCTTGTCCCGCGTTTTGTAGAGCTGCGCCAGCGACGACTCGATGAAGGCGGATGCACCACCCACGAAAGCCATCAGCCACATCCAGAAGATCGCGCCGGGGCCGCCGATCGCGATGGCGGTTCCCACTCCCGCGATGTTGCCGACGCCCACCCGCGAGGCTGCGGAGATCGTGAACGCTTGGAACGAGGAGATGGACTGCGGTTCACCGGTCTCGGTGCGCGGCGTCCGATCCTTCAACGTCCGGAACATCTCGGGGATCAGGCGAAACTGCACGACGCCGGAGCGGATCGTGAAGTACACGCCGAGGCTGACGACGATCGGGAGGACGATCCACGTCCACAGGTTGTCGCCCCAGGTCAGCAGCCAGGCATTTACAGAATCCATCCGCACAGTATGGTGACCGCGACCGCCGCTCGCCAGTTCACCGCGGGCGCGAGCGTCGACGCCGCGGGCCGCGAGGGAGCCCCGGGCGGCGCGGATTCGCCGCGCCCGTGGCATCCCCCCTTCCGCCGATTCCGCCCTGCGGGCCGCGAACCACGGAAGGATGGAGAGGTTCGACATCCCCCTCTCCGAGGAGCCCCATGCACGTCAACGCTTACGCGGCGTCGTCCGCGACGTCCCCCCTCGAGCCCACCACGATCGAGCGGCGCCAGGTCGGCCCCGCCGACGTCCTGATCGACATCGCCTACGCCGGCATCTGCCACTCCGACATCCACACCATCCGTGGCGAGTGGGGCGAGGTTCCCTACCCGCTGACCGTCGGTCACGAGATCGTCGGGACGGTCGCCGAGGTCGGATCCGACGTCACGAAGCACGCCGTCGGCGACCGCGTCGGCGTCGGCTGCATGGTCAACTCGTGCCGCGAGTGCGAGAACTGCCGCGCCGGCGAGGAGCAGTACTGCCTCAACGGCAACATCGGCACCTACGGCGCGATCGACCGCGACGGCACCGTGACCCAGGGCGGTTACTCGCAGAAGATCGTCGTCGACCAGGACTTCGTGCTGCGCGTGCCCGAGTCGATCCCCTACGAGGCGGCCGCGCCGCTGCTGTGCGCCGGCATCACGACGTATTCGCCGCTGAACCACTGGAACGCTGGCCCCGGCAAGAAGGTCGCGATCGTCGGTCTCGGTGGTCTCGGGCACATGGCCGTCAAGATCGCTCACGCCATGGGCGCCGAGGTCACCGTGCTGTCGCAGACGCTCAGCAAGAAGGACGACGGCCTGAAGATGGGCGCCGACCACTACTTCGCCACGAGCGACCCCGAGACGTTCCGGACGCTGAAGAACACGTTCGACCTCATCGTCAACACCGTCAGCGCCCCGCTGGACCTCAAGCAGTACCTCGGCACGCTGACGCTCGACGGCACGATGGTCAACGTCGGCGCCCCGCCCGAGCCCCTGCCCATCCAGGTCTTCACGCTGTTCACCAACCGCCGGTCCTTCGCGGGGTCGTCGATCGGTGGCATCCGCGAGACGCAGGAGATGCTCGACTTCTGCGCCGAGAAGGGCATCGCGCCCGAGGTCGAGGTCATCCCGGCCTCGGCGATCAACGACGCGTACGAGCGCGTGCTGAAGAGCGACGTGCGCTACCGCTTCGTCATCGACGCCGCGACGCTCGCCTGATCCCGGATGCCACAACCCCGACGTTCTCCGGAGCGTCGGCGCCGCGGCATCCCCCGCCCCCTCCACCGATAAACGCCGATCCTTCCGGGAAACGCTGCGTCGCAGCGTGTCTCGATAGGATCGGCGTTTATCGGGGGGCGCGGGGCGCAGGGCGCCGGGCGCAGCGCAGGGCTGAGTCAGGCCTGGCCCAGCGCGGCAGAGACCACCGCGCGGGCCTCTTCCTGCACCTCGCGGAGGTGCTCCTCGCCGCGCAGCGACTCGGCGTACAGCTTGTAGACGTCTTCGGTGCCCGAGGGGCGCGCGGCGAACCACGCGGACTCGGTCTGCACCTTGAGGCCGCCGATCGCCGCGCCGTTGCCCGGCGCGTGCGAGAGCTTCGCGACGATCGGCTCTCCGGCCAGCTCGGTCGCCGTCACGGCCTCGGGCGAGAGCTTCGACAGCGCCGACTTCTGGGCGGGTGTCGCGGGGGCGTCGACGCGCTGGTAGGCCGAGGCGCCGAACTGCGCCTCGAGCTCGGCGTAGCGCTGCGACGGCGTCTTGCCGGTGACCGCGAGGATCTCGGCGGCGAGCAGGCACAGCAGGATGCCGTCCTTGTCGGTGGTCCAGACAGTGCCGTCCTTGCGCAGGAACGATGCTCCGGCCGACTCCTCGCCGCCGAAGGCGACGGATCCGTCGAGGAGGCCGGGAACGAACCACTTGAAGCCGACCGGAACCTCCAGCAGAGTCTTGCCGAGGGCGGATGCCACCTTGTCGATGATCATCGACGACACCAGGGTCTTGCCCACCGCGGCATCCGCGGGCCAGCCGGGGCGGTGCGAGAAGAGGTAGTCGATCGCGACGGCGAGGTAGTGGTTGGGGTTCATGAGCCCCGCGTCGGGGGTGACGATGCCGTGGCGGTCGGCGTCGGCGTCGTTGCCCGTGAGGATGTCGTAGTCGGCGCGGGCCGCGACGAGCGACGCCATCGCCGAGGGCGACGACGGATCCATGCGGATCTTCTCGTCCCAGTCCAGCGTCATGAACTTCCACGTCGGGTCGACTTCGGGGTTCACGACGGTGAGGTCGAGGCCGTAGACCTCGGCGATGAGCGCCCAGTACTCCACCGAGGCGCCGCCGAGCGGGTCGGCGCCGATGCGGACGCCGGCGTTCTTGATCGCGTCGACGTCGATGATGGATGCCAGATCCCGGACGTACGCGTCGCGGAAGTCGTACTGGCCGAGGGTGTCGAGGTCGATGTCGGCGTGACGCGTGCGGTGCACGCCCTCGAGGCCCGCGGCGATGAGCTGGTTCGCGCGGTCGGCGATCCACCCCGTCGCGTCGGTGTCGGCGGGGCCGCCGTGCGGCGGGTTGTACTTGAAGCCACCGTCGCGCGGCGGGTTGTGCGAGGGCGTCACGACGATGCCGTCGGCGCGACCGGGGTCGTCCGCAGCGCGGTCGCGGTTGTAGGTGAGGATCGCGTGGCTGAGGGCGGGGGTCGGCACCCACGAGTCGCGCGCGTCGACCCGCACGTCGACGCCGTTGGCCACGAGCACCTCGATCGCACTGCGCTCGGCCGGCAGAGACAGGCCGTGCGTGTCGCGCCCGAGGAAGAGCGGACCGGTGATGCCCTGCGTGGCGCGGTAGTCGACGATCGCCTGCGTCGTGGCGAGGATGTGGTCCTCGTTGAAGCTCGTACTCAGCGACGAGCCCCGGTGCCCGCTCGTGCCGAACGCGACGCGCTGCTCGGGCACGGTGGCATCCGGTTTGCGGTCGTAGTAGGCGGCGATCAGTTCGTCGATGTCGATGAGATCGGATGCCTCGGCGGGCTGTCCTGCGCGACTGCTCATGCCCACAGTCTGCCCGCTGCGCGGCCCTCGCGCACACGCTCGGAGGCATTCGCGCCGCAGAAGATCCCATGAATGCCTCGTGCGCGAGAAGCCTGCCCTGCTGGATCCGGGCGACCATCGGGCGATCGGCACCGGTTCGGGTCGTCGTCATGTGGTGCCCGCGGGTGCCGGGGATGGATAAAGTCTGAACGGGGAGGGATCGTGAGACGTATCGGTGTCGTCGACGACCACGATCTCGTGGGACTGGCCTTGCGCAACCTCGTCGATGCGTCGACAGGGCTGAGCTTCGCGCGCCACGAGCGGAGCGTTCCGGCGATGACCCGTGCAGCACGCGACGCCGACCTGGTGCTCCTCGACCTCAGCCTGCGCGATGACAGCACGCCGCAGGAGAACGTCGAGGCGCTGCGGCGCTGGGGTGCGCACGTGCTCGTGCTGACCTCGGCCGAGAACCCCTACCTCGTGCGGGAGGCCTCGCGTACCGCCGCGCTCGGCATCGCACGCAAGTCGCTGCCCGGCGACGACCTGGTGACGGCCATCATCGACGCCGCCGAGGGGCGCCACGTCCCCACGACCGAGTGGGCGTCGGCGCTGGACTCGGATCCCGGACTCACCGCCGCACCGCTGACCGCCCGCGAACGCGAAGTGCTCTCGCTGTACGCCTCGGGGATGGGCGCGCGCGAGGTCGCCGCCACGCTGTGGGTGAGCGAGAACACCGTCAACGACCACTTGCGACGGATCAAGGCCGTCTATCAGCGTCTCGGGCGACCGGCCCCGAGCAAGGTGGATCTGTATCGGCGCGGTATCGAAGACGGGTTCCTCCCCGTCCCCCGTCGTGACTGAGGCTCCCGGCGTCGGCCCCGCCGTGCGGGCCACCCAACGCGCCCTGCTGCTCGCGGTCGCGGTGTCGATCCTCGCCTCGGCCGCGGCGGCTGTCCTGGTCGTGTCGACCGTCAACGAGGCCGCGGCGCCCTCGTGGTGGTCGGCGGTGATGATCGTCGCCTTCGCCGTCCTGCTGGCGGGAGGGGGGATCAGTGCGCTGCTGGGTCCCCGAGTCGGCCGCCGCGTCGCGGGGACGGCGGTGGCGGTCTTCGCGGCCACGGTGCTGGCCTACCCTGCCGCCGGTCTGGCGGCGGTCGAAGCCGGCCAGGAGGGGACGATCCCGTGGCTGCTGACCGCCGTCTCGGCCCCGGCGCTCGCGGCTCTGGTCGCGGGCGGATGGCGGTGGGTGGCGTCGCTGCTCTCGCTCTGGTTGGTGGTGGTGGTGTTCTCGCGCTTCCTGCTCGGCGGGTATTCGCTCACGGGGCTGGCCAACGACACCCAAGCGCTGCTGTCGGCGGTCACCACGTGCGCGGTCGCCGCGGCCGCCCTGCGTGCCGCCGTCCACGTGGACCGCTCCGCCGAGCAGACGGCCGTGGCTGCCGTGGCCGAGGCGGAGGAACGTGCGCGTCTGTCGGCGCGATCGCGCGCGGCCGCTTTCGTGCATGACGAGGTGCTCGCCGCTCTCCGCGGCGTCGCCGAGGCCCAGCCCGAGACGGAGGCGGCCGTGCTGCAGCAGGCCGCGCGTGCCACGGCGACCGTCGGCGACCGTCCGCGGTCCGCCGATCTGGTCGACCGTCTGGGAACACTCGCCGCCGCGACCGGCGCCGCGCTGCACGCCGAGCGCGCGCCGGACGCGGCGCCCTGCCCGCCGGAGGTCGCCGACGCGCTCGTCGCGGCGGCAGCCCAGGCGTTGGAGAACACCCGACGCCACGCCCCGGGCGCCCGCTCCCGCGTCCGGGTCGACCTCGAGTCCACGGGCGGGCGGATCGAGATCACGGAAGACGGCCCCGGCTTCTGCCCGCGGCGCGTGGCGACGGATCGACTCGGGATCGCCGTGACCATCCTCGGCGTGCCCGGGCGGATCCCCGGAATGGAGGCCGAGGTCGACAGCGCCCCGGGCGAGGGGACGCGCGTGCGTCTGCGGTGGAGTGTTCCGGAGCCGTTCGCGGAGGACCCCCGCGTCGCGGGGTTGTCGCTGCGCACGCGCGAACGCCTGGTCGGATCGCTCTTCCTCGTGACGCAGACGGCCGTCGCGGCCGTCGCGGCGGTGCAGGGCGGTCTCGCCGGTCCGGGTGCGGTGTCGCTCGCGATGCTCGGGGTCCTGCTGGGGGTCGCTGCCCTCGTCGGCCGGGCACGCGGCGAGATCACCCGAACGCGCGCTTTCGCGGTCGTCGCGGCGCTGTGCGGGTTCGTCGCTCTCGGCCTCACCGGCATCCCCGCCCCGATCACGTACGGGTCGGCGTGGTTCGTCACGGCGGCGGCGTTCGTGCTGGTCTCGCTGGCCCTGCGGGGCCGCGGCGACGCCGCGCTGACGGGGGCCGGCATCCTGCTGTCGTTCCTGGGCATCGACGCGATCGGACGCGTGGCGGATCTGCCGCAGATGCTCGGGATCGGAACGCGGGTGGCGACGGTGGTGTGCTTGAGCGTCGTGTTCGTCGCGATGTTGAAGCAGTTGCGCCGGTCCGCCGCGAGCCAGGCCGAACGCCGCATCGCCTCGGCTCGACGCGCGGCGTGGGACGCCGCATCCCACGCCGAGCTGCTCGCCCACCTCGCGGAGGTCGAGTCGTTCGCGCGGCCGTTGCTGGAGCGTGTGGTCGCGGCCGGCCGGGTCGCCGACGACGACCGCGCCGAAGCCCGGGCGGTCGAGGGTCGCTTGCGCGATGGCTACCGGGCGGGGCGACTGCACGGCCACGGGATCGCGGATGCCGCGATGCGGGCGCGCTTGCGCGGCGTCGACGTCGTACTGCTCGACGACGGCGGCACGGTGGGGCCGTCCGAGGCGTGGCTCCCGGCGCTGGCCGATCTCGTGCGCGACAGCTTGTCGACGGCGCGACGGCGCATCGTCGTGCGCGTGCTCCCGCCCGGGCGTGCCGACCTGGCGCACGTCGTGACGGACGGTCGGTTGACGGTCTACCCCGCGGCGGTGTCCCCCGCGGGGGCGACGTCGATCGGAGTCCAGGGCGAGTAGTCGCGGTCGAGGATCGAGCGTTCCGGGTTCTGCCCGCGCGACCACCACCGCGCTTCGTAGCCGGTGCCGTCGAGCAGGACGCGGTCGCCCTGGTTGTACAGCACGTCCGCCTGCCACTCGGGGTACGTGCCGTCCGGCAGCTGCGGCAGCGTGAAGGGCCGGTCGGATGCCAGAACCGGTCCGAGATAGCTCCACGCCGAGGCGGTGGTGTCCAGCATCGGATCGTCCGGCGGGGTGCCGTCCTCGTTCCACCACTTCGACACGTAGACCGAACCGTGCCACACGACCTTGATCCCGCGGGAGTAGAACGCCGTCGAGCTCCATACCGGATACGGGCTGGTCTTCGGATCGTCCTCGACCACGGGCTGGTCGGGGGCGGGGCCCGCGGCCTCGACGCGGCCGAGATAGCCCGTGGACAGCACGTCGGCGAACGACTCGCCGCTTTGCTCCACTCCGCTGCAGCGGGTCGACACCGTCCCGGTGAAGGGGTAGTTGGACCCGCACGTGCGGTCGCGGTTGAGCGACCACATCGACATCCGCGCGAGTCCGCGTTCGCTCGCGAACGACACGAGTGCGCGCGCATCGTCGAGCGTGAACGTCTCGGTGGGCACGTCGTTGCGGCCGATCATGGGCGTGGCGCCCATCACCGCCCACACCCCGCCCGGCGGCAGGTCGACGTCGGCGCGGTCCCAGAGTCCCTGGAGCTGGGCGGCCGTGGCATCCAGAGCGCCCTTCGAGACGGAGACGAGGTCTCGAGGCGCCTGGATGCCGTAGTTCATGGTCATCGCGTTGACCCCGGTGAGCTGCACCCCGGCGTCGAGCATCGTCGACACGAGGTCGCGCCCCGCCGCTGTCAACCCGTCGGGCGCGACCGGGAGCGTCACCCACACCTCGAGCGGGTCGTCCGCGGGCCGCTCCCGTTGGAGGAGCGCCACGGCGGCGGCGCGTCGCTCGGTGGCTGCGCGGTCGTCGAGGGCCTCGCCTTCGATGTCGAGGTCGATCGTGTCGGTGCCGTAGCGATCGATCACCGTGCCGTAGGCGGCGGCGAGGCTCGCGGGGCTCGCGCATGCGCGGGCGAGTTCGGTGTTCACGGCGCCGCCGAACGAGACCGTCACGGGGCGCCCTTCGCGGCGCAGACGTTCGACGCGGCGATCGAGGTCGAAGCGGGTCGCGGCGTCGTCGAGCGTGTACGCCTTGCCCCACGTCGGCGTGCACTCGGTGTCCGAAGCGGCGACCACGAAGGCCAGGACCGCACCCCCGGGCGAGGTCGCTAGCGCGCTCTCGGCCAGTTCCGCCCCCTGATCGAGGGTGACGTCGTAGTAGCCGGCGAACCAGCGCTCGTCGAGGGGCGTGCCGGTCACCGGGAGCGTGATCGGAGGAGCGACGGCGGCCACCCCGACTCCGATCAACGCCGCTCCGCCCAGGAGGCTCGCCGCGACCCGGGCCCACGACACGCGCCGCCCCGAGAACCGCTGGCGCTTGCGAGGAGTCATCCGGTCACCGGTTCGATCAGCCCGTCGTCCAAGACGCGTCGCCAGGCGGGCACGGAGTCCTCTTGCGTCGCCGAGGCACGCGCGCGGACGGGCACCCAGATCCACTCCAGCCACCCGTTCCACAGGTCGGCGATGGAGTTGCGGACCCCGACGAGCCGGACCATCGCCCCGACCACGCACACGGCGGTGAAGGCGGCGAAGGCGGCGGCGATCCAGGATCCCTCGCCGACCGAGCGGACGGCGACGATGATCGAGGCGGCGGCGACGACGAGCGGGGCCAGGATCAGCAGCGCCCCCGCCGGCGTGCGCCGGCCCTCCTTGGGGGTGCGGGCGAAGGCGACGCGGTGTCCGGTGAAGGCCTGCGCGATCGAGCCGATCGTGCCGGCGAGGTTCACCGCGAGCAGCAGCAGGTTCAGCCCGTACACCCCCAGGATGTCGCGGCGACGGTAGCCCAGCATCCGCAGATCGTGCGCCATCTCGACGAAGTAGGGCAGGGCGATGAGGATCAGGACGATGCTGACCAGTTCACCGTTGAGCGGCACGACCGTCAGCAGCACCAACAGCCCGGCCGTCACCCAGGCGATCGAGCCGAGGTAGTTGGTGCGCAGCAGCATCTCTGCCGTGCGCAGGGGATGGCCGGCCGCCCGGCGAGCCGCGGCGGTCCTCCACAGCGCCGGGAGCACGAGCAGCCCGCCGTTGGCCCAGCGGCGGCGCTGGACGACGAGAGTGCCGAAGTCCGGCGGCGTGGCGCTGTAGCTCAACCGCTCGGGGTAGTTCACCAGCCGCCAGCCGTGTCCGATGACGTCGATGCTGGCCTCGGTGTCCTCGATGACCGTCCGTCCTCTGATGAAGCGGACGACCTCCCGGCCGTCGACCGTCTCGACGGTGCCGAGGTCCTCGAGCAGCGACCACCGGATCACCGCGTTCGCGCCGACCCAGAACGTGGCGTCGAACGCCGTCAGCCCCTGGTGCACCAGGTGCTGGAGGTCGGTGGTCGCGCCGGCGAGGCGTTCGATGGCGCTGCGCCGACCGCGATAGGCCGAGTAGGGGGTCTGGATCACGCCGACGCGTTCGTACCCGGGCTGCTGCAGCGCGTGCAGGAGGCGGGCGGCGTACTCGGGCAGCAGCATCGAGTCGGCGTCCAGGGTGATCACCGCGTCGCACACCGGCACGTCGACCACGTGCTCGATGCCGTCCAGGTCGCGCAAGTGGTGGACGCCGCCCACGAGCGCCAGGTAGACGTTGAGGTTCGCCGCCTTGGTCGGCTCGTGCGACAGCGACGGGAAACGCTTGCGCTCGAACACCTCGATCTCGGCGCCGAGGATGCGCGTCAAGCGTCGGGCGAGGGACTGCACCCGCGTCGACGACAGAATCTCTTCGTCGACGTCTCCGGCCTCACCCAGCGCGTCCGCGACCGAGCCCAGATCGTCGGCGAGCGACCCCAGCACCTGCTCGGCGAAGAACGTCTCGACGTGTCCGTCCCGGGGCTCGGCGGTCGCGCACTCGCGTGCCCAGCGCGCGACGGTCGCGTAGGCCTCGGCGACGACGCGACGGGCCTCGGGGGCGGGCAGCGTCCGGGCGCGCGTCACGGCGTCCTGCGCACACTCCCGCGGGGCGGCGAGCTCGAGGCGGATCTCGTCGGCGATCGCCCGGGTGCGGGCCACGCGGTCGCGCAGCGCCGGGTCGTCGCCGGGAGGATCGTCCAGCAGCAGTACCACCCGCAGGTGCGGAGCCTCCTGCAGCGCCACCGACCACAGCGCCATGCGCACGTAGGCGGGGTCCTCGCCGTACGAGGGCAGCAGGGCGAGGACGCGGACGTCGTCGTGGTCGAATCCCTCGTCGATGTCGGCCCGCCGGGCGCGTCGGTGCGCCGCGAGCCGGGGGAGGGCCCCCACGCGAGCCAGGAGGTACATGCCCGCCGAGAACGTCAGCATCGTGACGGAGATCAGGAACAGCGCCGTCCCGAGCAGATGCCACACGTCCACGAGTGCCGCGCCGCGTGACAGGGTGACGACGACGGTGGTCATGTACAGCAGCCACAGCGCGACGCAGATCACCAACGCGACCCGCGAGCGTGCGATACCGGCCGCCGTGGGCCGGGGATGCAGGGCGCCAGGGGTGGGGT
>NZ_VBUM01000074.1 GCF_005774735.1 Microbacterium sp. 5K110
CGAAAGAGGAGCGGCGCGGGCCCGCCGGCCCCGCCGGCCCCGCCGGGCGCGTCAGGATGCCAGGAGGGCGCGGTAGAAGCGGATGCCGCGGAGCCACACGTCGACGCGGATGCGCTCGTCGGGAGCGTGCAGGGCGTCGCGTTCGGCGCGCGTGAGGTGGAACGGAGCGAAGCGGTACACGTTGTCGGTGAGCCCGGTGTAGAACCGGCTGTCGCTCGCCCCGAGCTGCAGGTACGGCAGCGGCACGACGTCGTCACCGAGCGTCTCCCCCACCGCCGTGGCGAGCCGCCGCCAGGCCGCGCCCTGCCACGGGGACACCGGAGAGGGATCGCCCCCATGGCGCAGCTCGATGTCGATGTGCGGGTCGGCGATGGCGCGGCGCACGTGGATGGCGGCATCCGACACCGTGTCGCCGGTGAGCAGTCGCACGTTCACCGTCGCGCGTGCAACGGTGGCGAGGACGTTGTCGCCCGCCGATCCCTCCAACCGGGTCACCACCGCGGTCGTGCGGACGAGCGCGTTGGTCTCGGGCCCGAGCAGGGCGAAGGCTGCGGTCAGCACCGGCGCCGTCAGCTCGGTACGGCGGAATGCCGTGCGCACCGGCGCGGGCGCGTGCGCGGCGGCGGTCGCGAGCATCGCCCGGACCGGGGGGACGAGCCGGCGCGGGAAGGGGCGACGACGCAAGCGATCGATGGCACGCGCGAGGCGCGCGGTGGCGGGGAGGGCGGGCGGCGTGGACGCGTGTCCGCCCGCTTCCCGCGCGACGAGGTCGAAGGTCGCAGTGCCGCGCTCCGCGACCCCGATCATCGCCGTCGGCGCCGCGACACCGGGCACCGCGTCCTCGACGACGGCCCCGCCCTCGTCCAGCACGAGCGCGGGGCGGACACCCCGCTCCGCGAGCAGCGCGGCCATCGCGTGAGCGCCCGTGCCCAGCGTCTCCTCATCGTGGCCGAACGCCAGCCACACATCGGTACGCGGAACGAGCCCCTCCGACAGCGCCTCTTCGACGGCCTCGAAGATCGCCACGAGGGCGCCCTTGTCGTCGATCGCGCCGCGGGCGTACAGCGTGGCCTCAGCCCCCTCGCCTTCGATCCCGGCGGCGAAAGGGTCCCGGGTCCACGGTTGCCCCGCCGTGTCGACGACGTCCTGGTGGGCCAGGAGCAGCAGGGGCTCGCCGGTCGACCGCCCCCGCCAGCGGTACAGCAGCGAATGCCCGGCGACGACCTCGCGCTCGAGGTGCGCATGGACGAGCGGGTAGAGCCGTTCCAGCGCGGCGCGGAACTCCTCGAAGCGCGCCGTGTCGGTCCGCGTCACGTCGACGTGCGACACGGTCGGGATGGCCAGCAGCTCGCGGAAGCGCTCGACGGGCGTCATGACGCGAGCCTACGCGGGCGGCATCCGTCCTCGCTCCTTCGCGCGCCGTCCCGACGCGGCCTGATGTCCCGTTCGCGCCGATACGGTGGAGCCATGACCGGACTGCACTGGGGCATCCTCGCCACCGGCGGCATTGCGCACGCCTTCACCTCCGACCTCCGCACTGCGGGACTCGACGTCGCCGCCGTCGGTTCCCGATCGATCGAGAACGCGCGCGCGTTCGCCGAGCAGTACGACATCCCCCACGCGCACGGCTCGTACGAGGAGCTCGTCTCCGATCCCGACGTCGACATCATCTACATCGCGACACCGCACCCGGGCCACCTCGACAACGCCCTTCTCGCGCTCGACCACGGCAAGCACGTCCTCGTCGAGAAGCCGTTCACCCTCAACGGCACCGAGGCCGCGGCGATCCGCGACCGCGCCGCCGAGAAGGGTCTCTTGGCGATGGAGGCCATGTGGACGCGGTACCTGCCGCACATGGAACGCATCCGCGAGATCCTCGCCGCCGGCACCCTGGGGGAAATCCGTGTGGTGTCCGCCGATCACACGCAGAAGATCTCGACCGACCCGCAGCACCGTTTGAACTCCCTCGACCTGGGTGGTGGAGCGCTGCTGGACCTGGGCATCTACCCCATCTCGTTCGTGGTCTCCGTGCTCGGCCTCCCCGAGCGCATCACCGCGATCGCCCGCCTGTCGGATGCCGGGAGCGACGCCGAGGTCGCGACGGTGTTCGCCCACCCCGGCGGCGCCGTCTCGACGACCGTGTCGTCCTCGCGCGGTGCGGGCATGAACATCGCGCAGATCGTGGGCACCGAGGCCCGGATCGAGATCGACCGCGTCTGGTACACGCCGACGACGTTCCGCGTGGTCGGTCCCGACGGCGGCGTGATCGAGGAATTCGACGGCGCCGTCGAGGGACGCGGAATGCAGTTCCAGGCTCTGGCGGCCGAGCGCCTGGTCGCGGCGGGGGCGACCTCGAGCGACGTGCTCTCCATCGACGACACCGTCGCGATCATGGGTGTTCTGGATGAGATCCGCCGACAGATCGGTGTGGTCTACCCCGGGGAGCGCTGAGCGGGCTACCCGTCTCACGCTCCTACGGGGGAGACTGGAGCCATGCCGGATACCCAGAGCGCCCGTGTCGCCGTCTACCTCGACTTCGACAACATCGTGATGTCCTGGTACGACCGCGTGCACGGGCGCAACGCGTACTCCCGCGACCGGCAGAAGATCGCCGAGAACCCGATCGAACCCGAGATCGCCGAGCGGCTGACGAAGGCGACGATCGACGTCGGAGCGATCATCGACTACGCGGCGTCGTTCGGCACCCTGGTTCTGACGCGCGCCTACGCCGACTGGTCGGCCCCGGTGAACGCCGAGTACCGCTCGCAGCTCGTGGCCCGCGCCGTCGACCTCGTGCAGTTGTTTCCCGCAGCGGCATACGCCAAGAACGGGGCAGACATCCGTCTCGCGGTGGATGCCGTCGAGGACATGTTCCGTCTTCCGGACCTCTCGCACGTGGTGATCGTGGCGGGTGACAGCGACTACGTCCCCCTCGCGCAGCGGTGCAAGCGTCTCGGGCGCTACGTCGTCGGCATCGGTGTGGCCGGCTCCACGGCGAAGTCGCTGGCCTCCGCGTGCGACCGATTCGACAACTACGACGGTCTTCCCGGCATCCCCAAGCTCGCCGAGACGAAGAAGGATGCCGCACCCTCGCGGCCGCGCGCTCGCAAGCGGTCTCAGGATCCGGCGGTCAATTTGCTCGAACGCGCCATGCAGCTGGAGGGCGAGCGCGCCGACGGAGAATGGCTGCACGCGTCGGCGGTCAAGGACCTGATGAAGCGGCTCGACCCGTCGTTCAGCGAGAAGGCGCTCGGCTTCCGCAGTTTCTCGGACTTCCTGAAGGCGCAGACCGACCACGTCGAGGTCGACGAGGAATCCAACGTCGTGCAGGTGCGCGCGGTCGCGCGGGCAAGCTGAGGCCCGGCGTCAGCGCCGCTGGGCGCCCGGGGCGACGTGCGCGAGCACACTCCCCCACACCTCCGACAGCGTCACGTGGCCGTTGATCGTGTCGAGATCGTCGGGGTGGATCTCCTCGATGCGGGCGGACGGCAGACGGCTCCTGTACCACTCGGCGTCGCCCGCGTCCGCCGGCCCGGAGCCCCCGACGACGATCAGGGTCTCAGCGGCGACCCCGTCGAGCAGCGGCGCATGCACGTCGCGACTGAGCGGGTCGGACGGGCTCTCGACGCCGACGATCGCCAGTCGGTCGACGACATCACCCATCGCGGCTGCCAGGTGAATGGCGATCGGCCCGGCGGACCGTTCGCCCACCACCCCCACCGTTGTGCCGAGCGCTTCGCGCTCGAGCAGTGTCCGCAGGGCGTCGACGGTCAGACCCGCGGGCGTCTGTCCGCCGAACGCCGGCGGGTCCTCGAGCTCGGGGGCGTCCAGACCCACCGCGACGATCCGGACGTCGAACCCCGACGTGATGCGGACGTCAGGATCGATCGTCGAGACGTCGCCCGTGCGCAGCACGAGCACCGCGCGGGGCGCGCCCGGTGTGCCGAAGCTGCGGTACTCGAGTTCTCCATCCAGCCACGGAGCACGACTCATCGCCTCACCCTTCCCCGGGCCTGGCGCCCGCATCGTCGGCGGCATCCGCCTCGTCCGTCTCCGGCCCGATGGGGGCACCGGCGCCCGGCAGAAGTGCGCGGAGCGTGTCGATCGTGTCAGCCTCGGCCGCCGGCTTGTCGGGCCGGTAGGCCTTGACGCGCGCGAACCGCAGCGCCACACCGCCCGGGTAGCGCGAGGACCGCTGGACACCGTCGATCGCGATCTCGACGACCGTGTCGGGGGCGACGCGGATCCCGCCGGGAGCGGCACCGATCTCGCGCTCGGCGAAGTGGGCCGTCTGCCACCGCAGGAGCTCGTCGGTGAGGCCCTTGAAGGTCTTCCCGACCATGACGAAACCACCGGGATCCCCGAACGCCCCGCCCGGATCCCGAGCCCCGAGGTGCAGATTGGACAGCCAGCCCGCGCGCCGCCCGGATCCGCGTTCGACGCCGAGCACGACGAGATCGAACGTGTGCACCGGCTTGACCTTGAGCCAGCTCTTGCCACGGCGTCCCGCGGTGTAGGGGGCATCGAGGCCCTTCACCATGACACCCTCGTGACCGGCCTGCAGAGCCGCACGGGCGAACGCGTCGGCCTCGGTGGGATCGTCGGTCACGATCGCCGGGATCCGCGCGTCGGGGGCGATGCGGTCGAGTTCCGCCCGGCGGACCACGAGGGGCTCGTCGACGAGATCGCGCCCGTCGATGTGCAGGACGTCGAAGAACCAAGGCTGCAGCGCGATCTCGCGCGCCGTCTCGGCGCCGAACCGCGCCATCGTCTCTTGGAACGGGCGCGGCGCCCCGTCGTCGTCGAGCGAGAGCGTCTCGCCGTCGAGGATCACGTCGGTCACCGGGAGCTCGCGGACGAGCGCGACGATCTCGGGCACGCGGTGGGTCACGTCGGCCAGCGTGCGCGTGTACACGTGCACCTCGTCGGCGTGACGGTGGACCTGCACGCGCGCACCGTCGAGCTTGTACTCCACCGACGCTCGACCGGCGATCGCGAGCGCGTCGGCCACCGACGCGGCGGTCGAGGCCAGCATCGGCTGCACGCCGCGGCCCACCACGAGACCGATGGATGCCAGATCCTCCGGCGTCCCCGTCAGAGCCACCGCGGCCGTCTCGCCGAGGTCGCCGGACAGCATCGCGGCCCGACGCACGAGGAGCGGATCTCGGTCGGCGGCGCGCGCGACGGCGTCGAGGAGCACGCCCTCGAGTGCACCGGTGCGCAGCTCACCCGTCATGATCCGGACCAGCAGGTCCCACTCGTCCGCCGTCGCCTGTGCGGCCAGGTCGTCGAGAAGAGCCGTGCGCGCCGCGGCCGACCCGCCGCCCGAGATCGCGACCAGCCGCGCGAACGCCGCGTCGATGTCGCCGATCGTCAGCCGGGACGAGTCGGCGTGCTCGCCGGCGCGCGCTGCCAGCGTGCGCCAACCGACGCCGAGACGTCCCTGGCGGGGCGCGGCGGTGAGCAGGCCCACCGCCGGCACGATCTCGTCGGGGGCGAGTCGGCCGAGGGCCTCGGCGAGGACCTCGACCTTGGCGAGGCGCGAGCGCGTGGCCGTCACCGCCGCGAGCGCGGCCTGCAGATCGCCGAAGAGCATGTCGGCATCCTGGCATCCCCCTCCGACATCGCCGGTGGCTTGCGCTCGCGCGCCGGGGATGCCACTCCGTCCGCCGCCTGGAACGCCCGGTCGAGAACACACGCGCCTCAGCTCCGCAAGCCCCGGTCTGCGGCCGACCCGCTGGAGTGTGCTGGATCTCCAGAAACCGACGAACGAGGTCCCGTGAACGCTCCCGCCACCGCCGATCAGTCCGCTCGCACCGCCCGTGAGGTGTTCGGGTGGGACGCGCTCCTCCCGGGCCAGGCGGAGGCGATCGACGCCGTCGTGAGCGGTCGCGACACGCTCGTCGTCTTCCCCACCGGAGCGGGTAAATCCGCGGTGTACCAGATCGCCGGATGCGAGTTGGGCGGAGTCACCGTGGTCGTCTCTCCGCTGCTGGCGCTGCAGCGCGACCAGATCGACTCGATCGACGCGGCTCCGGACGCCCCCGCGGCCGTCGCGCTCAACTCGCGGACCGGGGCGCGGGCCCGCCGCGCCGCCTGGGCCGCGATCGAGAGCGGCGACCCGGTATACGTCTTCCTCGCGCCGGAGCAACTGGCGAACCCCGAGGTGTTCGGTCGGTTGCAGCGGTCCGACGTGCGGCTCTTCGTCATCGATGAGGCACACTGCGTGTCGGCGTGGGGGTTCGACTTCCGTCCCGAGTACGCGCGCATCGGCGACGCCGTCGAGGCTCTCGGTCATCCCCCGGTGCTGGCGTTGACGGCGACAGCCTCGAGTCCCGTCCGCGACGACATCGTCGCGAGCCTCGGCATGCGCGACCCGCACCTCGAGGTGCGCGGAATGGACCGCCCCGAGATCCGTCTGGCCGTGCGACGCCACGAACACGACGCCGACAAGCGCCGCGCCGTCCTGGACGACGTGGGGGATGCCGACGGCCCGACGTTGCTGTACGTGGCCACCCGTAAGGAGACCGACGCGTACGCCGCCGAGCTCGCCGACCGGGGACTCCGGTCCGCGGCGTACCACGGCGGCATGGCGCAGAAGAAGCGCGACGACGTGCACTCCGCGTGGCGGGGCGGAGAGCTGGACGTCGTCGTGGCGACCTCGGCGTTCGGGATGGGCGTCGACAAGGCCGACGTCCGGCTCGTCGTGCACGCCGACGTCACCGAGTCGCTGGACTCGTACGCGCAGGAGATCGGACGCGCCGCCCGCGATGGAGAGCCGGCTCGGGCAGTGCTGCACTATCGCACCGAGGACTTCTCGCTCCGTTCGTTCTTCGCCGGCGGGCACAGCGCACGTTCGGACATCGCCGGCGTCTGGGACGTCCTGCGGCGCGCCGACGCACCGATGCGGGCCAAGGAGATCGCGGAGGAGAGCGGACGCTCGACCCGGGCGATCGGCCGTGTCCTCACTCAGCTCGTCGCGAGTGGACTGGCGGTGTCAGGCCCCGAGGGGATCTTGGCGGACACGGATGCCACAGCCGGCGACGCCGTCGCCGCGGTGCGCGAGCGCGACGCGGCCGAGGAGCGCATCCGCGCGTCGCGCATCGAGATCATGCGGGGCTACGCCGAGACGGTGCGCTGCCGTCGCCGCGCGCTGCTGGAGTACTTCGGGGTCGCGGCGGAGGAGCGCTGCGGAAGGTGCGACCGGTGCGACGCGGCCCCGACGGAGGCAGAGCCCGCTGCCGTGACGGCCATCGACCCCGACGCGGAGACGGTGCGCGTGGACTCCGTCGTCGAGCACGACGAGTGGGGCACGGGCACCGTCATGGCCGTCGAGGCCGATCGGCTCACGGTGTTCTTCCCCGACCACGGCTACAAGGTGCTCGCCCGGGCGGCTTTCGACCGCGGCATCCTCGAGCTCGGCGACGCCGCGTAGCCCGGGTGGTCGTGGGCGCCGCGGATCACCGCTCGCGCGTCGCCCACCAGGCCCAGACGACGAGCGGCAATTGCAGGAACAGCCGCACGAAGCGCGCCCGGTCTGTGCTCAGGCCCGGCGCCGAACGTCCCGTGCGCCACTGGTGCACGTTCCCCGGGAACACCGCCACGAAGAACGCCGCGACGACCGCACCGACGCGGCGGCGTTCGCGCGGCAGAGCGACGAGGCCGACCCCGAGCAGCACTTCGGCGGCCCCGGATGCCACGACGATGGCGTCCTTGTCGGTGTGCAGCGCCCGCGTGGCCCAGTCCGGCACGACGATGCGGTATCCGCGGCGTCCCCAGGTCAGATGGCTGACACCGGCCCCGATCAGGAGAAGGGCGAGCACGCTGCGCGCGACGAAACGGACGGTGAGACCTCGACGTCGTGGCATCCGGTCAGTCTGTCATCCGCCGCAGAGGGCACGGGCCGTCGTCAGCCCCGCCCCGGCCCCGTCCGCCGCACGAACTCGAGGTAGGCCTCGACCGTGTCCTCCGCGACGATCGCGCGCAGCACGACCTCGTCGGCCGCCGCCCGATAGGCCGCGACCGCGCCGTCCAGTGCGGTGACGTCGCGGATCGTGGTGTCGGCGGCATCCACCCCCATCCGCGCGAAGTTCGCGGCGTAGTTCGGGAACGCGGCGTAGCGCGCGGTCTCGGCGTCGAGGCGCTCGCGCGCGGCTGCCGCGATCGCGGTGCGGACGTAGACGGCGACGTGCGTCGCAGGGACGAGCGCGTGGAGGGCCTCGGCCTGCGCGTGCGCCTCGGTGGGCGGCACCCAGTTGAGCAGCACCCCCTCGGCGTGCTCGGCGCCGGTCCGCCGCATCTTCGGCCCGAGGGCCCCGACCAGCACGCGCGGCAGCCCGGCGCCGTGCAACACCGCGACCGCGTCGCGGACGCGCGCGAGCGCCCCCTCGCGGGCGATTCCCGAGCCGATGCCGATCGTCAGGCGGTCGAACGGCAGGTCGAGGGATGCCGCATGCGCGACGATCTCGTCGGCGGGGCGGCGATCGACCGGGATGACGCCGGTCGCAAGCCGCAGGCGATCCGTCACGCGGGCGGCCGCCGCGAGAGCCGCGAGCGCGTCACCGTCGGGGGTGTCGTTCACCCAGAGCGTGTGGAACCCGGCCTCTTCGACCGCCGGGGCGATGGCGGCGATCGCCTCGGGGCCGAGGGACCCCGCGACCCCCAGCGAGAGCACCCCGTCGCTCACGAGACGCCTCCGGCGGCGGGGAGCGCGACGGCGACCTGACCGACGCCGGCGAGGAACGTGTGCAGGTCGACGTCGTCGGTGGGGAGCAGCACGACGTCGTCCACTCCGGCCGCCTGGAACCGCGCGATGCCCTCGGCGACCTCGCCGACCGATCCCGCCAGGGCGCGGTCCGCGGCATCCGGGAGGTCCTTCAGTACCGCCGCGACCCGCTCGGACGCCCCCGGACCGAAGGCCGTCAGGACGTACGCGACGACGTCGGGGCTGCCCTCGCGCCCAGCCTCGGCCCATCCCGCCCGCACCGTGGAGACCGCCTCGGCGATCTCGGCGACCGTGTGTCGGCTGTCGAGGATGACACCGTCCGCCACCGCGCCGGCGAGGTGGAGGGTCTTCGGTCCTTCGGCCGCCGCGTATACGCGCGGGGCGACGACCGGCGGCCAGTCGAGCGTGACCTCGCGCAACCGCACGTAACGGCCCTCGGCGCTGACCGTGCCTCCGGCGAGGAGTCCGCGCAGGGCCGGCAGCTGCTCCTGCATGAGCGTGAGCGGCGAGGCGGCCTTGGCGCCGATCTGCCGCATCCAGTCCTGCACACCGTGCCCGAAGCCCGGAAGCAGACGCCCCGGGAACATCCGCTCGATCGTGGCGACCTCCATCGCCGAGGCCGCGACGTTGCGCAGCGGGAAAGGCGCGATGCCCACCCCGACGCGCAGGTGGTCAGTCACGGCGAGCGCGGCCGTAGCCGCAGCCCACGCCGAGGAGCGGAAGCAGTCCTCCCACAGCCAGAGCTCGGGCACACCCTCGCCCTCGGCGACGCGCGCGGCCTCGCGCAGCTCTTCGGGCGGATGCGGGTACGGGCTGAAGATCGTGCCGATACGACTCATCCCCCTACTCTGCCGTGAACCTCCGACATCGCGGACGACGCCCCGTGGCATTCATCACAACTCCTGCAGCATGCGTCCGGACCCGCGGCCAGGACCCAGAACGCCGTGACCTGCAGGAGTTGTGCCAGCGAACCCGCCGGGCGCAGACAGGGTCGGGCCCCCGGAACCCGAAGGTTCCAGGGGCCCAGGGCCTTACGCGGCGAGCGCCTCGACGGTGGCCCGGACGACGAACCCGGATGCCGTGGCATCCACCGTCACCGCTCCCCCGTCGACGAGGTCGCCGGAGACGAACAAGTCGGCGATCCGGTCGTCGATCTCGCGCTGGATCACCCGGCGCAGCGGGCGCGCACCGTACTCGGGCTCGTGGCCGACCTCGGCGAGGCGGTCGACCGCGGCATCCGTCACCTCGATCGCCACGTCGCGCGACGCGAGCCGCTTCGACGTGCGGTCCAGCAGCAGACGGACGATGTCGCGCAACTGCTCCTTCTCGAGCTTGCGGAACATCACGATGTCGTCGATCCGGTTGAGGAACTCCGGCCGCATGGCCTCGCGCAGCTTGCCCATCACGCGGTCGCGCAGGTCGTCGTCGGCGAACTCGTGGCCGGTCGTGGTGAAGCCGATCGCTCCCGACCGGGATGCCAGCACCTCGCTGCCGAGGTTCGAGGTCATCACGATGACGGTGTTGCGGAAGTCGACCGTGCGCCCCTGGCCGTCGGTCAGGCGTCCGTCGTCGAGCACCTGCAGCAGCAGGGTGAAGACGTCGGGGTGGGCCTTCTCGATCTCGTCGAACAGCACGACGGAGTACGGGTTCCGGCGCACCCGCTCGGTGAGCTGGCCGGCCTCGTCGTACCCGACGTATCCCGGAGGGGCACCGATGAGGCGCGAGACGGTGTGCCGCTCCCCGAACTCGCTCATGTCGAAGCGGATCACGGCGGAGTCGTCGTCGAACAGCGAGCCGGCGAGGGCCTTGGCCAGCTCGGTCTTGCCGACGCCGGTGGGCCCGAGGAACAGGAACGAGCCGACGGGCCGGTGCTCGTCGCCCATGCCCGTGCGGTTCCGGCGCACGGCCTTCGCGACCGCCGTGACCGCGGCATCCTGTCCGATGACGCGGGCGTGGAGCTCGGTCTCGAGGTGCGCGAGGCGTCCGCGCTCGGACGCGGTCAGGCGAGAGACCGGGATGCCGGTGGCCCGGCTGATGACCGCGGCGATCTCGGGCTCATCGACGACGGCTGCCGCGCGCGGGGCGCTCGTGGCCTCGTCGAGGCGCGTCTGCACCGCGGCGATCTCGTCGCGCAGTCGCGACGCCTCTTCGTAGTGCTCGGCCGAGACGGCGGCGTTCTTGTCGGCCTCGAGGCTCGCGAGACGCTCGACGAGGGCGGACGTGTCCACCGTCGCCCCGAGCTTGAGACGCAGCCGCGCCCCCGCCTGGTCGATGAGGTCGATCGCCTTGTCGGGCAGCACGCGGTCGGGCAGGTACCGGTCGCCGAGCTCGACCGCGGCGCGCAGGGCGTCCTCGGTGTAGGTCACGGCGTGGTGCTCCTCGTAGGCCGAGCGCAGGCCGCGCAGGATCTCGACGGCGTCGGAGAGGGAAGGCTCACCGACGCGAACGGGCTGCAGACGCCGCTCGAGGGCGGGGTCCTTCTCGATCGTGCGGTACTCCTTCAGCGTGGTGGCACCGATGAGGTGCAGCTCACCACGGGCCAGGCGCGGCTTCAGGATGTTTCCGGCATCCATCGCCCCCTCGCCGCCGGCTCCGGCGCCGACGATCGTGTGCACCTCGTCGATGAACACGACGAGCTTTCCGGACTGCGCGGCGATCTCGTCCATCGTCTGGGTCAACCGCTCCTCGAAGTCGCCCCGGTAGCGGGCGCCGGAGAGCATCGCGGCGAGGTCGATCGACACGACGCGGGTGTCGCGCAGCTGCTCGGGGACGTTGCCCTCGACGATCGCGCGGGCGAGTCCCTCGACGACGGCGGTCTTGCCGACACCGGCCTCGCCGATGAGCACGGGGTTGTTCTTCGTGCGGCGGCTGAGGATCTCGATCGTCTGCTCGATCTCGTCGGCACGACCGATCACGGGGTCGAGGCGTCCCTCGCGGGCGAGGGCCGTGAGATCCGTGCCGAAGCGGTCGAGGTTCGGGGTCTCGGATGCCGTCGGGGCAGAACCCGTGACCTCGTCGCCGCCCACGACGGTCTCGCGCACGCCCTGGGTCAGCGCCTCGGCGGTGACACCCGCCTGCGCGAGGATCTGCCCGGCGGGGGCGTCCTGCGCGAGGACCAGCGCGAAGAACAGGTGGTCGGGGTCGACGTAGGTCGAGCCTGCGGCGCGAGCGACCTGGAAGGCGTGGAACAGCGCGCGCTGCACCGAACCGGCGACCACCGCGCCGTCGACGTCGGCGGCGGGACCCGCGGCCGGGAGGCGGCTCTCGGCGGCGCGCGCGATCGCGGCCGGGTCGGCGCCGAGCCGGGTGACGGCCTCACGCGCGGGCGACTGCCCGACGAGGACGTGCAGCACGTGCAGCGCGTCGAGTTCGCGCTGTCCGCGACCGAGGGCGTAGCGGCCGGCCTGCTGCAGGGCATCCTGCGTCCGCGAACTGAGGAACCGGCTCAGGTCGATGGAACGTTCGGCACGAGCGCGTTCCCCCGCGAGGTAGCGCGCGAGGAACTCGTCGAACGACTGAGCGCCGTTGTCCCCGGCGCCGGGGGTGACATCTTCGGGCAATTCCGTCTCCTGTGATACGTGAGTGGAGTCGGCTCAAGTTTGATACTTGAGCGACCGCGTATCAAGTTCAACGGCGAGGCTCCGAGGATATTCCCGGGTGCGTTCCCCGCCGCCGGTCGCACGCTCAGAGCCGCAGTCGGGGATCGGGATCGTTCCACAGCTCCACGGTCTGCACCGCCCAGAATGCCGCGAAGAACACGAGAGCGGCCGCTTCGCCGATGAGCACCCACGGCACCGGGGCGGACACCTCGGCACCCGCGACGGCCGCGACCAGCACCACGCCGAGCCCGACGAGGGTGAGGAGGATGCCGCCGGCCACCACCGCATACGCCCGGCGGAACCGCCGCGGCGCCCGTTGCGGGCGCCAGGCGGCGACCACGGCGACCGCCCCGATGACGACGAAGAACGCCACGGCCGCGGCGTTGTGCGCGAGCGCGAGGAACGACGCCGGGTCGACGCCCGCCCACACGGCGAGCCCGACCGTGAGCGCGGCGACGACGCTCGCGGTCGCCGCGACTCCGCGCGAGAACGTGCCCTGCACGACGGCGAGGACGATCGCCGCGACGACACCGAGGAGGACGACGGACGCCACGGCGATGCCGTTGTTCGCGACCGTCGGCAGCACCGCCGGGAGGACGCACGACGTCGCCGAGCCGCACACCGGCGAAGACACCGTCGTGGGTACCACGGCCACGACGAGGGCGAGCACGGCGGCGATGTCGAGCAGCCCCTGCTCGACGCTGCGACCGGACAGGGCGAGGAACGCCGCGGCGACCACGAACAGCGACGCGACGAACATCGGGCCGGCTGGGGTGTAGTACGACGCGCTCACCGACGGCAGCCCACCCCCGACGACCCCCTGCACACCGATCGCGACGCCGAGCAACAGCGTGGCGCCGAGGATCGTCAGCCGCACGTACCGGTAGGTGCGTTGCGTGGAGGTGGTGCGGATGCGCATGTCCACATCCTGTCAGCGACCTCCGACGCGGCCCCCGCGACGCCCTGCGAGACTTCTGACATGCATGAGTTCCTCCAGGGCGCCCGCCTGCTCCTCCGCGGACTCGGTCAGTGGCGCCGCTCCCCCGGCGCCATGGCTCTCGGACTCATCCCCGGATTCCTCGTCGGTCTCGTGTTCGGCGCCGCGCTCGTGGCCTGGGCCGTCCTGCTGGGCAACGTCGTCGACGACTGGACGCCGTTCGCCGACGACTGGGACCCGCTGTGGGCGACCGTGCTGCGCACCGCGATCGGGGTGGCCTCGTTCGGCGCGGCCGCGTTCCTTGCGATCGTGTCGTTCACCGCCGTGACCCTGACCGTGGGCGAGCCGTTCTACGACCGGATCTGGCGTGCCACCGAGCTGACCGCGCTCGGCCGCGTCCCGGACAGCGACTATGGGTTCTGGCGTTCGATCGCCGACGCTGTGCGGCTGATCGCCCGCGGCGCCCTCACCGCGCTCGCCGCATGGCTGCTCGGTCTCATCCCCGTGGTCGGCGGAGTACTCGGGTTCACGGTCGGGTTGCTCCTCACCGGCTGGCTGCTCGCCGACGAACTCACGTCCCGCTCCCTCGCGGCGCGCGGCCTCGACCGCCGCGCCCGCCGAGCGGTGCTGCGGGAGAACCGTGCCCGGGCACTCGGCTTCGGGGTGGCGACGCAGCTGTGCTTCCTCATCCCGCTCGGCGCTGTGGCCGTCATGCCTGCCGCCGTCGCCGGCAGCACGCTCTGGACGCACGCGGCCCTCGGTGAACGGGCGGGGCGGAACCTCGACGCCGACGCCGCACGATAGCCTGGAGCGACCGAAGGGATCCCCTATGTTCATCGTCTCGCTCCTCCTGTTCGTCGGCGGCATGCTGCTCACCGGCCTGTCGTTCTCGCTGGCCGCACCGGCGCTGTTCTTCGCGCTCGGCATCATCCTCGTTGCCGCGTCGCTGGCTCTGCCCTTCCACTTCGGCACGCGGTAAGCCCGCGTCCGTGTCGGGATCGTCGCGCGCACGCGCTGCGTCTTCCGACCTCGGTCCGAGTGACCGCCCCGCCCCCGGGTAGCGTGGAAGGGTGACCTTCTCCCTGGACGACCTCCGCCGCTGGCCGGACCTCGAGGGTCCCGACCTCGTCGCGGTGGATGCCGCCGACCGCCTCCTCCTCGATGAATCCGCCGCCGCGCGGGACGACGTCCCCGACGGCGGGCTCGTCGTCATCGACGATACGTACGGCGCGCTGACCCTGGGCGCTGCCTCCGACGGAGCGCGCGGCATCCGCGTGCACCAGGATGCCCTCACCGGCGAACGGGCCCTCGCGTCCAACGCGTCCCGCCTCGGGCTCGACGACACGTTCTCGTCGCACGGCCTGGATGCCGACCTGGTGCGGGACGCGCGGGTCGTCCTGCTGCGCCTGCCCCGGTCGCTGCGCGCGCTCGACGACGTCGCGAGCTTCATCGCCGCGCACGCCCACCCCGACGTCGTGGTCTTCGCCGGCGGCCGCATCAAGCACATGACGCCGACGATGAACGACGTGCTGCGGACGCGGTTCGCTCGCGTCGACGTCACTCACGCCCGACAGAAGTCGCGTGTCCTCGTCTCGCGTGGCCCGCACGGCGGCGCGGATCCGCAGCCAGAGGCGGCCACGGTCGACGGGCTCGAGATCCGCGCGCTCGGCGGCGTGTTCGCCGGCGCCTCGATCGACATCGGCACGCGTCTGCTCCTGGCCCACCTGCCGGAGCCGACGAGCCCCGAGGCGATCGACTACGCGTGCGGGAGCGGGGTCGTGGCCGCGGCTTTGGCGACGCGGCATCCCACCCTCCGCGTCATCGCGTGCGATCAGTCGGCCGCGGCCGTGGCCTCCGCGCGGGCGACCGCCGAGGCCAACGGTGTCGCCGAACGGATCCAGGTCGTCCGCGACGACATGCTCGGCTCCCAGCCCGACGGCAGCGCACGCTTCATCGCGCTGAATCCGCCGTTCCATTCCGGCCCGGCGATCAACGAGGGCATCGCGCCGCGCTTCTTCGCCGACGCCGCGCGCGCCCTCGCGCCCGGCGGTGAGCTGTGGACGGTGTGGAACTCGGCCCTGCAGTACCGTCCCGCGCTCGAGCGGATCGTCGGACCGACGCGTCAGGTCGCCCGCGACCGCAAGTTCACGGTCACGGTGTCGACGCGTCGCTGAGCGTCAGCCCTTGCCGCCCGGCGGACCGACGACCAGCAGCACCACGAAGATCAGCGCTACGACCGCCGCGATCAGGATGCCGAGCACCCACGGCCGCCGCAGGAAGAACCGCAGCAACCGGTCCAGGGGCCGGCGGTCGCGCGGGTCGTCCCCGGCCTCGAGGCGCCAGCCTCCGCGCAGCCGCCCGGTGCGGTGCAGCCACAGCTCGGTGGGCACCGTCGCGTACGGGATGATCGCGCTGACGATCGCCACCGCGGCGGGCCCGAAGCCCCACCGCTGATTCAGGGCCACGAGCACCGCGGTGGCGCCGTAGGCGAGGAACACGAATCCGTGGATGCCGCCCCCGATCGTCACCGCGATCGGCAGGTCGGCGGCGGCCCGCAGGATGAGCCCGGTGATGAGCAGCGTCCACGACACCGCCTCGGCGATCGCGAGCGTGCGGAACAGGGTCAGCGGCGTGCGGAACACGTCTCTCCTCGTACGGGTCGGGGTCTTCCAGCCTACGGAACGCGGGTGGACGTCACCCTCCGCACCCTTCGATGTCGAAGCAGCCCCGCGTCACTCGACGGGTTCGTCGTCGCCGTCGAGCGTCGGGTCGGACTTCTCCCCCTGCGCCGCTGTCGACGTGTCGGGCTCGGGACCGGGCTCGATCGGGGGCTTCTCGCGGTCGGTATCCATGCCTCCACCCCATCACACGAGGGCCGCCGCCGTCCCGCACCCCACCCGCTCGGACGCGGACGTCGCACGTCGCCGCCGGCGAGATTCCCGGATGCCACACCCCACCGCCGCTGCAAGCGCGCCGCTCCGCCCGACGTAGGCTGGAGAGGTGGCGGAATCCCGGGGACGTGTGTGGACCGGGGTCATCCGCGTCGGACCCCATCAGGGCGATCATCGTGTCGCCGCGCGGGCGGCGCTGAGCGTCGGTGTCCCGCTGCTGATCCTGCTGCTGATCGGTCGCCTGGATCTCAGCGTCTACGCGTCGTTCGGTGCTTTCGCGGCGCTGTACGGGCGCCTCGACGTCCCCCGTCGTCGGGTCCGGATGCAAGCCACGGCGGGCGGCATCCTGGTCCTGGCGATGCTGCTGGGCACCGCGCTGTCCGCGCTCGCGGCACCGCCGCTGGCGAGCGTGGCGGTCGTGGCGGCTCTCGCCGCGGCAGTGACGCTGTTCGCGTACCGGTCGCAATGGCATCCGCCCGGCGCGCTGTTCACCGTCTTCGCGGCCGGCGCGTGCGCGAGCTTCCCCGCGACGGCGGCGACCTTCGGGCTCGTGCTCCTGGTGGGGGCGAGCAGCGTGATCTGGAGCCTCCTCGTGACCGTCGTGTTCGTACTCGCGCGACGCGGCTCATGGCGGCTGCCGACGCGCCCGCGCCCTCCGATCGGAGCCGTCGCGTGGGAGATGACAGCGACGGTCGGGGCCGCGGCGCTCCTCGCCGGTATCGCCGGGGCCCTGCTGATCGGCACGCACTGGTACTGGGCGATGGTCGGGGCCGTCGCGGCCGTGGGCGGGGCGCACGTCACCGCGCGTCTGATCCGCGGAGTTCAGCGCCTCGTCGGCACCCTCCTCGGAGTCCTCATTGCCGCGGGCCTGCTCGCGCTGTCGCTCCCGCCGTGGGCGGTGCTCGTGGTCGCGATCACCCTGCAGGCCGGCGCCGAACTCTTCGTCGGACGCAACTACGGCATCGCGATGGTCTTCATCACGCCGCTGGCGCTGCTGATGATCTCGCTCGCCTCCCCCGCCACGCCCGACATGCTGTTGCGCGACCGAGTCCTCGAGACTGTGATCGGTGTCGCGGTCGGCACGGTCGTCGCGATCGTGTCGGCAGCGTTGCGTCGGCGACCCTCGCGAGGGTGACTCCGACATGACGACTTCCCCCGACGCAGCGCCCGCGTCCCCGCCGCGCCTCGGCCACGACGCCGCCGAGCGGATCAGCGCGGGCTGCTACGGCGCTCTCGTCTCGGCATCCACCCTCTTCGGTCTCGGCGACTCCGATGTGGGCGTGGTCATCGCCGTGGTCGCGCTGACGAACATCGTGTACTTCGCCACCCACGTCTTCGCGTACTCGCTCGGTGATGTCTCGACCGACCGCCCGTCGCGGATCATCGCGCACCACCTGCGGGTGAGCGCGCCGATGGTGTCGGTGACCTTCGCGCCGCTGCTCGTCGTCGTGGCGCTCACGGCCCTGGGGGTGACACTGCCGACGGCATTGCTGTGGGGTGTCGGAGTGGCGATGATCTACCTCGTCGTCGTCGCGACCACCGGCGCACGCCTGCGCGGCTACTCCCCGCTCACCGTGGTGCTGACGGCGGTGGGGGCCGCGATCGTGGCGGCGCTTCTCATCGTGGCGAAGCTGCTGCTGCACTGAAGGTGACAGGCTTGGTCCGGTGAGCACCGAACTTCTCCCCTCCTCGCGCGTCGTCGCCACGGAGACCGAGCGATGACCGCCGCACCGAAACTCACGGTCGTCGGCGCCATCAACGTCGACCTGACCGCCCGCGTGCGGCGGGCACCGGGACCCGGCGAGACCGTCGCCGACGGCGAACTGCAGCGGGGCCCGGGCGGCAAGGGTGCGAATCAAGCCGTTGCCGCGGCGCGACTGGGCGCTGATGTCCGCCTGGTCGGCGCCGTGGGAGACGACCCCGACGGGCACGGCATCCGGCAGCGGCTCCGCGGTCTCGGCATCGACGCGTCGGGGGTGCAGACCTCGGCCGAGGCCACCGGGACGGCGCTGATCGTCGTCGATGCCTCCGGTGAGAACTCGATCGTCGTCTGCGCGGGCGCGAACGCCGACATCGACGCCGACAGCCTCGGCATCGCGCAGGGCGCCGCCGTGCTGATGCAGTTGGAGGTGTCGGATGC
>NZ_VBUM01000075.1 GCF_005774735.1 Microbacterium sp. 5K110
GGTGTCACGACCGCCGACTCGAAACCGCCCTGGGGGGTTCCCGGAGTCAGCAGGGAGGTGAGGTCGTCGGAGCCGAGCTGTCCGTCGACGTCTTCTTCGCGGCCGGACTTGTTGCGTCGCCACCACGGCATCGACTTCTCTGCGGTCGCCTCGTCGTCGGCATCCGCGGGGAGGACCGCCGTTGTCGCGTCCTTCTCGACGCGTTCGGCGCCGAACATCCACGCGTAGAGGTCGCCGAGACGTCGGCCGATGCGGTTCGGCGGGGTCTTGGTGAGGATGAGGATGCTGAGGATCGTCAGCAGCGACAGCGCGATGTAGGCGCCCACGTCCCTCACCACGAGGGCGAGCGGCTCCCCGCTCAGCCAACCGGCGAGACCGCCCGCGAGACTGAGTGTCGGCAGCCCCGCGCTGGGCGCGGGACGCCCGCCAGCGACGTGGCAGAATCCCGCCATCGCGATGACGAACAGGGCGAAGCCGATGCCGATGCGGCCGTTGTCGTGCACCGAGGAGGGATGCCGGAACAGCCACCCGGCGAGCAGGAGCAGCAGCACGGGGAAGACGAAAGCCACGCGGCCGATGAGTCCGCCGAAGCTGTAGGCGCTGATCGTGGCCGCGACATCGGTGCCGATGAAGAACCACTCGACCACGGCACCGACGGCGGCGAGCAGCACGAGGAGGAACGGGAATCCGTCGCGCCGCTGATCGCGCTCGAGGGTCTCGGGCCCGAAGACGCGGAACATCCCGCCGACGCCGTGAGCCAGCGCCATCCAGGCGCGGACGGCGAACGGCGGTTTCTCGGGCTCGTCGACGTACCGCTTGGGCGCGGGCGCCGACGCTTTCGGACGCGCCTGTCCCTTCGCGGGAGCGCGACCGCCGGACGTGGACGTACTGCGGGCCATTCCTCCACGGTAGGCGGGGTGTCCGACATTCGTGCGGACCGACGCGGGGTTCGAGACAGGACCGATACCCGGGAGTCTCAGCGCAACGTACGGACCATGACGTCGCGCCCTTGCCCGGCGAGAGTGACGGCGAAGCCCTCGCGGCGATAGAAAGTGCGGGCGAAGTTGTCCCGCTCGACGCTCAGACTGATGCGGGAGAACCCCTCATCGCGGGCATGACCGACGAGACGTTGGAGGAGCGCACGGCCCACGCCGTGCGCGCGCCACACGGGCCGCACGCCGATGATCAGCTCCGGCACCCCCGTGCCGACCCAGCCGAACCCGGGCTCGCTGCGCGGAAGCAGGCGGTACCACGCCGCCCCGATCGCCTCGCCCGCGGGCGACTCCGCCACGAACCCCGCATCGCCCGGTCGCAGCCACCCCGCGACGTAACGCCGGTGGTCGGGGTTGCTGAGGATCTCGTGGCGCGGGCGCGCACTGCCGGCGCGCCAATTGGCGGCCTCGACCGTCATATCGACCAGGAAGGAGCCGTCGGACGGGAGCGCCGCGCGAATCGGGAAGGCGGGCATGCCCGCATGATACCGACGCTCGCGCCGGCACACGGCGCGAGCGCCCGATGACCACTCCGCGGGGTGGTCATCGGGCCTGGCCTCAGGCTTCGATGACGAGCGGAACGATCATCGGACGACGACGAAGCGCCTGGTTCACCCACCGCCCGATCGTCCGGCGCACGACCTGGGACAACGCATGCGTGTCGCGGACTCCCGACTGCGCCGCCTCCGCCAGCGCGGCTGCGATCTTCGGCTTGACGCTCTCGAACACGGCGGCGTCTTCGGCGAAGCCGCGGGCGTGCACCTCGGGTCCCGAGATGATCTTCCCGGTCTGGCGGTCGACGACGACGATCACCGAGATGAACCCCTCTTCTCCCAGGATCCGGCGGTCCTTCAGGTCGGCATCCGTGATCTCTCCGACGGACGACCCGTCGACGTAGACGAAGCCGATGTCGAGCTGACCGACCACCTCGGCGCGGCCGTCGCGGAGGTCGACGACGGTCCCGTTCTCGCCCAGGATCGTGTTCTCGGCCGGGATGCCGGTCTCTTGAGCGAGCTTGGCGTTGGCCACCAGGTGGCGGTACTCGCCGTGCACGGGCAGCACGTTCTTGGGCTGGAGGATGTTGTAGCAGTACAGCAATTCGCCGGCGGCGGCATGGCCCGAGACGTGCACCTTGGCGTTGCCCTTGTGCACGACCGTGGCGCCGAGCTTGGTCAGTCCGTCGATGACGCGGTAGACGGCATTCTCGTTGCCCGGGATGAGGCTGGATGCCAGGATCACGGTGTCGCCCTCGCCCGGCTCGATCGCGTGGTCGAGGTTGGCCATGCGGCTCAGGACGGCCATGGGCTCGCCCTGCGAACCGGTCGACATGTAGACGATCTTGTCGTCGGGCAGGTCGCGCGCCTTCTTGTAGTCGATGAGCACGCCGTCCGGGACGTTGAGGTAGCCGAGATCGGCCGCGATGCCCATGTTGCGCACCATGCTGCGCCCGAGGAGCGCCACACGACGACCGTTGGCGTGGGCTGCGTCGAGCACCTGCTGCACGCGGTGCACGTGGCTCGAGAAGCTCGCGACCACGACGCGTCGGGGGGCCTTGGCGATGACCTGGTCGAGCACGGGTCCGATCGCACGCTCCGTGGGGGTGAACCCGGGTACGTCGGCGTTGGTGGAGTCGACGAGGAACAGGTCGACGCCTTCTTCTCCCAGGCGGGAGAATGCGCGGAGGTCGGTGATGCGGCCGTCCAGCGGCAGCTGGTCCATCTTGAAGTCGCCGGTGGCCAGCACGAGGCCGGCGGGGGTGCGGATCGCCACCGCCAAGGCATCCGGGATCGAGTGGTTCACGGCGATGAACTCGAGGTCGAAGGGACCGACCTGCTCGCGCTGCCCCTCTCTCACCGTGAGCGTGTAGGGGCGGATCCGGTGTTCCTTGAGCTTCGCCTCGATGAGAGCGAGCGTCAGGCCCGAGCCGATCAGAGGGATGTCGCCCTTGAGCTTCAGCAGATAGGGAACGGCGCCGATGTGGTCTTCGTGCCCGTGGGTGAGGACGACCCCGACGACGTCGTCGAGGCGGTGCTTGATCGGCTCGAAGTCCGGCAGGATCAGGTCGACGCCGGGCTGGTGCTCCTCGGGGAACAGCACGCCGCAGTCGACGACGAGGAGCTTGCCCTCGTACTCGAAGACGGTCATGTTGCGGCCGACCTCGCCGAGGCCGCCGAGGGGGAAGACGCGCAGTGTGCCCGGCTGGAGCGCGGGCGGGTCGTAGACGGTCGTGGGCATGAAGTGCCTCCTCGGATGCCGCCGTACGGCATCCCTTCGTGTGGCGTCCCTGGCCGCGGTTCGGCGGACGCCGGTGCTTATCTCGTGGTGCCGTGCACCTTCGGCAGGGCACCGCCGGCGGCCGCGTTGCGGTCGGGGCGGAAGTTGGAGAAGTCGGCGCCCGCGACCTCGCGGACGAGAGCGAGCTCGTCCTCGATCGCCGCGGCCTCCCACTCTTCGGGACCGACCAGGGGCAGGCGCACGCGCGGGCTGCCGATGCGGCCGAGGCCGTGCAGGATGTACTTGGCCGCGACCGTGCCCGGCACGTGCGTCATCGTGGCGCGGACCAGGGGCTCGAGGCGCTGATGGGCTGCGGTGGCGGTCGCGAGGTCGCCGCGGTTCACGGCATCCACGATCGTCCGGTACGGCGCGGCCGCGATGTTCGCGGTCACACCGATGAGTCCGGACGCCCCGATCGCGAGGTGCGGGAGGACGTTGGCGTCATCGCCCGAGAAGTACATCAGGTCGGTCTGATTGAGCACCCGGCTGACCTCGCTGAAGTCGCCCTTGGCGTCCTTGACGGCGAGGATGTTCGGGTGCTTGGCCAGCCGCAGAATCGTCTCGTACTTGATCTCGACACCCGTACGGCCGGGGATGTCGTAGAGGATCACCGGAAGGTCGGTCGCGTCGGCGACGAGACGGAAGTGCGTCAGGATGCCGGCCTGGGTGGGCTTGTTGTAGTACGGCGTGACGATCATGATGCCGTCGGCGCCGGCCTTCTCGCTGGCCTTGTAGAGCTCGATCGCGTGCGCGGTCTCGTTGGATCCGCCGCCCGTGATGATCTTGGCGCGACCGGCTGCGACGTCCTTGCCCACCTCGACGAGGCGGAGCTTCTCGGGGTCGGTGAGGGTGGAGGTCTCTCCCGTCGTGCCCGTGACGACGACACCGTCGGCGCCCGCGCTGACGACGTCGTCGATGTGCTTCTCGACGGCGGGCCAATCGACCTCGCCGTCGGCCGTCATCGGGGTGACGAGCGCGACGAGCACCTGACCGAAGGGGTTGCCGGAGTGCGTCATGCTCTCAGGTTATCGGTTCGCCCCGCTCTCCCCGCTGTCGCGCCGATCCTCCCGGTGAACATCGACCGACGCCGCCCGTTCCGCGGTCGGCGGCGCTCTAGGCTGACCGCATGACCTGGACCACCCGCTCCTCCCGCACGGTGTACGAGAACCGGTGGATCGAGGTCCGCGAAGACGAGGTCACCGGGCCGGACGGCGACGGCATCTACGGAGTCGTGCGGATGCAGCAGCCCGCCGTCTTCATCATCGCGCTCGATGAGAACGAGCGTGTGTGCCTGGTCGAGCTGGAGCGCTACACGACGGGGCGCTCGCTCGAGGTCCCGGCCGGTGGCACGGACGGCGAGGACCCCCTCGTCGCGGCGCAGCGGGAACTGCGCGAGGAGACGGGCGTCACCGCGGCACGGTGGGAGCACCTGGGCCGCATGAACGCCCTCAACGGCATCGCTGACGCCCCGGAGCACGTCTATCTCGCGCGGGACCTGGAGATCGTGGATGCCGCGGCCTCACAGCGCGAGGAGGGCGTCGAAGCCGTGCGCTGGGTACCGTTCGGGGACGTCCTGGGCCTGGTCGCCGACGGCGAGATCTCCGACGGCGAGACGGTCGCGGCGCTGGCGTTCGCCGGCATCCGGCTCGGCCGGTTCCGCTGAGCTCAGCGCCCTCGCGCCGCCGCGCGCACGACCACCCGGTCGGGCAGAACGCGCGAGGCGGCCACGAGCAGCTTGTATCTCCAGGACGGGATCGACACTGCACGACCGCGTGCCGCGTCGCGCAGTCCCTCGCGCACGACCGGCTCGGCGTCGAGCCACATCCCGGGCGGAACGCCCTCCTGGCCGGGCGGGAGGCCCAGCCGCTCATGGAAGTTCGTGTGGACGAATCCCGGGCAGACGGCGGTGACCGTCACGCCGCGCGGTGCGTAGGCGACGTTCGCCCAGCGGCTGAAGGAGATGAGCCAGCCCTTGACGGCGCCGTATGTGCCGCGCGGGACGAACCCGGCGACAGAGGCGACGTTGACGATCCGTCCCTCGCCGCGCGCGAGCATGGCCGGCAACGCCGCGTGGGTCAACCGCATCGCGACCTCGACGTGCAGCCGCAGGTGGCGCACCTCGTCGGCGATGTCGTTGGCCTCGAAGGACAGATCCAGCCCGAAGCCGGCGTTGTTGACGAGCAGGTCCACGCCCGCGGCCACCCGGGCCTCGACCGCTCTGAGGTCGTCGGCGTCGAGGAGGTCTGCCGCGAGCACTTCGACGTTCGATCCGCACGTCGAGCGGATGCCGTCGGCCACCGCGGCGAGCGCGGCGCGGTCGCGCGCCACGAGGATCACGTCCGCGCCGCGGGCGGCGAGCTGGCGCGCGAACTCGGCGCCGAGGCCCGAGCTCGCGCCGGTGACGAGCGCGGTCCGCGTCACTCCCGGCCCTCGGGCACGTAGGTCTCGAACCGGTAGCGGATGCCGGTCCGCGAGACGTGCCATCCGTCGCTCGGGTCGGCGGCGATCCGTGTCCAGCCGTCCAGGCTCGGCGCCACGGTGTCTCCGTCGACGTCGAGATCGAGCTGCGTGACCTCGAGCACGTCGGCGTGGGTGATCGCGTCGGCGTAGAGGCGCCCCCCGCCGATCACCCACACCCGGTCGGTGTCGGCGCTCTGCAGGGCGGCATCGAGAGAGTCCACCCGCTCGGCGCCTTCGGCATCCCCTCCACTCGTCCGCGACACCACGATGTTGCGACGCCCCGGAAGGGGCCGGAAGCGCGGCGGGAGCGACTCCCACGTGCGCCGGCCCATGACGACGTCGGACTCCCCCGTCACGGCGCGGAAGTGGGCGAGGTCTTCGGGGACGTGCCACGGCATGCCGCCGCCCGCGCCGATGACGCCAGCGCGCGACTGCGCCCAGACGAGTCCGAGGGTCGTCATACCGCGACGGCCGCCCGGATGGCCGGGTGGTGCTGGTAGTCGTCGATCACGATGTCGTCGTAGGTGTAGTCGAAGACCGAGGCGGGCTTCCGGGCGAACCGGAGGGTCGGGTACGGGAAGGGGTCGCGGGAGAGCTGCTCCTCGACCTGCGCACGGTGGTTGTCGTAGACGTGGCAGTCGCCGCCGGTCCAGACGAACTCGCCGGGCTCGAGCCCCGTCTGCTGCGCGATCATGAGCGTCAGCAGGGCGTAGGACGCGATGTTGAAGGGGACGCCGAGGAACATGTCGGCGCTGCGCTGATACAGCTGGCACGAGAGCTTGCCGTCGGCGACGTAGAACTGGAACAGGGCGTGACACGGAGCCAACGCCATGTCGGGGATGCCGGCGGGGTTCCAGGCCGACACGATGAGCCGACGGGAGTCGGGATCGCGGCGGATCTGGTCGATCACCTGCGAGATCTGGTCGATCGCGCCGCCGTCCGCGGTGGGCCAGGAGCGCCATTGCACGCCGTACACGGGGCCGAGTTCGCCCTCGGCATCCGCCCACTCGTCCCAGATGCTCACGCCGTGCTGCTGCAGCCACCCCACATTGGATTCGCCGCGAAGGAACCACAGCAGTTCGTAGACGATCGACTTCATGTGGACGCGCTTGGTCGTCACGAGGGGGAAGCCGGCGGCCAGGTCGAAGCGGATCTGCCGCCCGAACACGCTCGTGGTGCCGGTGCCGGTGCGATCCGACTTGTGGACGCCCGTCTCGAGGACGTCGCGGAGCAGGTCTTCGTAGGGGGTGGGGATGTCGGCGGTCACGGCCTTCACGATACCCGCGGGTCCCGCGCGCCGGGGTGCGCCGGGGGAACGATCCCGGCGCCGGGCCCGCTGGGGAGGAGGCGCCACCTGGACGCGGGCCGGGCAAACGCTGAGCGGAGGCGTCATGGGGCGACTCATCGGCCCCTGGCGCTCCCGGGCGCGTTAGCGTTGTCGGTCGTGGACCTGACCATCGCTCTCTTCGCCGTCGCCGCGCTCGTCGTGCTGGCAGCGGTCGCCGGCGTCGTCTTCCGCCTCACCCAGGGCCGCGCCCGCACCGTGGACTCCGCCGAGATCGTCGACCCGCGCCGCCTCGGTGCGGACGCACTCGGCGAGGAAGCCACGCTGCTGCAGTTCAGCACCGAGATGTGCTCGCGGTGCCCCGGCGTGCACCGCATGCTGTCGGAGGTCGCCGACGGCCGCGAGGGCGTACGGCATCTCGACGTCGACCTCACCCACCGCCCCGACATCGCCCAGCACTTCCGCGTTCTTCAGACCCCCACCACCCTGGTCCTCGACCGCCACGGTGCGATCCGCACCCGTTTCGGGGGCACGCCCGGTCGCGCGGTCGTGGAACTCGAGCTCAGCCGCCTGCAAGAGGAGACCACCCGTGCCTGAGGTCCAGCGCATCGATGTCCGAGGACCGCGGTTCGCGGCATCCCTCACCGCCGTTCTGCTGTTGATCGCGACGTTCCTGTCGCTCGTCGGGATCTCGACGCAGCGCTCCCGCTCCTTCGGGTGGTTCGCCTACCAGCCGCTCGCGGACGCGGTCTATCGCCCCGAGGAATGGGCCGTGTCGACTGCTCCCCTGTGGGCGCGCGTCGTCGACCCCGGGTTCCTGCTGCTGCTCGTGATCGCCCTGCTGTTCGTGTGGGGTGTCGTCTCGCCGCGCACCGCTCCGTGGGGTGTGCTCTTCCGTCGCGTGGTGCAGCCGCGACTCGCGCCGCCCACCGAGTTCGAGGACCCGCGTCCGCCGCGGTTCGCGCAGGGCGTCGGCCTGTTCGTGACCGCCGTCGGCCTCCTGCTGCACCTCGCCGGCGTGCCGTGGGCTCTCCCGATCGCCGCGGCGATGGCCTTCGTCGCGGCGTTCCTCAACGCCGTCTTCGGACTGTGCCTGGGATGCCAGCTCTACCTGCTGCTGCAGCGCGCGGGCCTCGTCGGGCGTCGGCGCCCCTCTGCCGCCTGAGCCTCTCCCCCGCGTCGCCTGTCAAGACCCTCGGCGGGTCGGACCCCCTGGCTAGGCTGGCCAACGCCGCAGCCATGAGGGCTGCGTCGGAAACCGGGAGGTTCGAATGACCGTCACGAGCGAAGCCACCACCGCCTGGAAGGGCAGCCTGTTCGAGGGATCGGGCGAAGTGACCTTCACGTCGTCGGGGATCGGCACGTTCGACGTGAACTGGAAGGCGCGCAGCGAAGGCTCCGCTTCGGTCACCACACCCGAGGAGCTCCTCGCCGGCGCACACTCGTCGTGCTTCAGCATGGCGCTGTCCAACGCCCTCGCCGAGAACGGCACCCCGCCGCAGTCGATCGATGCGACCGCCTCCGTCACCTTCAAGCCGGGCACCGGCATCACCGGCAGCCACCTGAACGTGAACGCGGTCGTCCCCGGCATCGACGCCGCCACGTTCGAGAAGATCGCGAACGACGCCAAGGCGAACTGCCCCGTCTCGCAGGCGCTGGCAGGAATCGACATCACCCTCGAGGCCACGCTTGCCTGAGTCCTCGACCCGACGCGTCGTCCTCAGCGGCGCGTCGGGTCTCATCGGCTCGGCCCTGACCGAGGCGCTGCGCGCCGACGGCATCGAGGTCACGTCCCTCGTCCGTCACGAGCCCACCGGCCCGCACGAGGTGCAGTGGCTCCAGGATGCTGCTCCCCTCGACCCGGACGTGCTGGCCGGCGCCGACGCCGTCGTGTGCCTCAACGGCGCGACGATCGGCCGCTTCCCCTGGACGCGCTCCTACAAGAGCACACTGCTGTGGTCGCGGATCACGCCCACGCGCACCCTCGCCACCGCGATCCGGGAGCTCGGCGACGACGCCCCCGCGCTCGTGAACGCTTCGGCGACCGGCTACTACGGGTCTCAGCCCGGGGCAGTGCTCACCGAGGCGTCCGCCCGTGGCGAGGGCTTCCTCGCCGACATCTGCGGAGAGTGGGAGACGGCCGCGCGCGGGGCAGGGCCGCGCGCCCGCGTCGCCCTGCTGCGCACCGCCCCGATCGTCCACGAGCGCGGTGTCCTCAAGCCGCTGCTGCTCCTGACGAAGCTCGGCGTCTCGGGCCCGATCGGCCGCGGCACCCAGGTGTGGCCCTGGATCACGCTCGACGACGAGGTGCGCGCCATCCGTCACGTCATCGACTCCGACCTCGACGGCCCCGTCAACCTCACCGGACCCGCGCGCGCCACGGCGAACGACCTCGGTTTCGCGCTCGCGCGCCGGATGAACCGCCCCTATGCGCTCCGCGCCCCGGTGTGGGGCGTCAAGCTCGCGCTCGGCCGCGATGCGACCGAAGCGCTGCTGACCTCGGACGCCGACGTGCGCCCTTCGGTCCTGCAGGACGACGGCTTTACCTTCACGCACGAGACCGTGGAGGATGCCGTGGCCTCTGCCGTCCCCGCCGCGCGCTGAGCGGGGTGGGGCGGCCTCAGGCGGCGGCCGGGAACGCGCCGCGCGGTCGTGCGGCCGCGCCGGCTCAGGCCGCGCGGCGGGCGACGGCCTCGAGCGCGATCGCCCGACGGACAGCTTCGCGAGCGCGTCGCCGGTCGCCGGCCGCGTCGTATGCGAGGCCGAGGCGGTACCAGGACCGCCAATCGTCGGGATGCGCCTCCGCGGCGGCGCGGTAGGCGGGGAAGAGGGCGTCGGCATCGTCGCGCGTCGCGCGCCCGCTCGGTCGCACATCGATCTCTTCGTCGGGCAGGGCGCCCTCGGCATCCAGGATCTCGCCCAGCTTCTGGGCACGCACCCCGAACCACAGCTCACGGCCGATGGCCCACAGCGCGATGATCGGCAGCACGATCAGCGCAACCCCCATCGCGATACCGACGCCCTCGCCGCTGGACAGCAGCACGACGGCGCGCTGACCGGCCAGCACGATGTACAGCAGCAGCAGCACCGTCATGACCGCGACGGCGACACGCGTCTTCATGCGCTGGTGGCGCCCGCGACCTGGCCCGAGACCGCGCCGTCGGCGACGGGCGCTTCGTCGCGCGCCGGGCGCGTACGCACGCCGATGTCGATGAAGCTGTCGAGACCGACGATCACTCCGCGCGCCTCGCGGGCCGCGGCCATCGCGATGCGGATGCCGGGGGCATAGGCCGTGGCCGGGTCGATCGTGTCGTGGACGAGCGTGAGCGACTCCCCCGGCCCGGACAGCACGGTCTCTTGCTTCGCGACGACTCCCGGACGACGCAGCGAGTGGATCGGGACCGACGCGACCTGCTGGCCGCGGGCGCGCTGGTCGACGTGCGGCGAGCGGACCGGACCGACCTTCTCGCGCGCGGCGGCGATGAGCTCGGCCGTGCGGACGGCGGTGCCGCTGGGTGAGTCCACCTTCGACTCGCGGTGCGCCTCGATGATCTCGATGGAGGGGAAGAAGGGGGCGGCCGCGGCCGCCAGTGCGCTGCCGATCACGGATCCCAGCGAGAAGTTGGGGATGAAGACGACACCCGTGCCACTGGCATCCACGAGGGGGCGGACCAGCGCGATGCGCTCGTTCGACCATCCCGAGGTGCCGACGAGCACGTTGATCCCGCGCTCGATGGCCGCGCGCACGACGTCGATCGAGACCGCGGGAGTCGACGCGTCGATCACCAGGTCGGCACCGTCGAGCTCGCCGAGATCGGAGCGCGAGCCGAGCACCGCGGAGACCTCGTACCCCTCTTCGGCCTCGACGACCTCGCGGATGACTCCGCCGAGCTTTCCGGTTCCGCCCACGATGGCAACGCGTGTGGTCATGCTGCCAGCCTAGGCGGCGGCGCCACCTCCCGACCGGTCCTGTCCACAGACGCGCCGTCCGGCCTCGCCTAGCATCGACCCGTGGCTTCGATTCGCATCTCCCCCGTTGACGCCCCCGATGCTCACGCGCTGCTCGAGGAGTACTTCGCCGTGCGCGCCGCCATCTTCCCGGGCGGCGGATACCGCACGACGTTCCCCTCCCCCGCGACGTTCGTCGAACCGGCCGGTGTGTTCGTCGTGCTCGACGACGACGAAGGCCGCCCCGCCGGGTGCGGCGGCATCCGGCGGATCGACGACGGACCGCACGGCCCGCGCGACGAGGTCAAGCACCTGTTCGTGCGCGACATCGGGCGCGGTCGCGGGTGGGGCCGTCTGCTCCTCGACGACCTCGAGCGCCGCGCCCGCGAGCGCGGCGCCGCCGAACTCGTCCTCGACACCCACCACACGCTGGAGGCGGCGGGCGGGCTCTACGCGCGGTCGGGTTTCGAAGCGATCCCGGCGTACAACGACAATGTCAACGCGACCAGGTGGTATGGCAAGGTGCTCTGAGCCTCGGAGGCGGCCCCGAGGATCGCTCCTGGCCAGCGAAACCGGTGCTGGAAGCCGCCCCGGATGCCGTCCCGCTCGCCTCATCGCCTTCACGCATGAGGTGACGCTCTCGCGCGGGTCTCCAGACGCGGCCTCGTCAACGCGGTCGAGGGGAAACTCCTCCTGCTCGGACAACCGCCCGGCGCCCACATCCACCCGTCACGTGCTCGATGCCGACCCGGGTGGCATCCGGTGACGGGAAGGCACGGACGGTGTCGAGCATCCGCGCGCCGATCCCCTGCCCGAGCAGAGCCGGGTCGATGGAGAGCTTCCAGATCATCGGCACCGCGGGTGTCTTCGCTCGCGACGGCGAGACGGATGCCGATCGGGATGAACGCCGACGTGCCTCCGGCCGAAGAGAAGGCGCGCGGCCGTAGCCGGGAGCACGGACCAGGGCGCGGACCGCGCGTTCCGCTAGCGTCCGAGACATGACTCTCGAGGAAACCACCACCCTCACGTGGATCATCGCCGCCGCATCGTTCCTCATCGGCTGCCTGATCCTGTGGTTCATCATCTATACCGCCGTGCGCTCCGCCCTGTCCGCGCACCGGCATGCGCTGCAGGAGGAGGGCCAGCTGCCGCTCCACCGGAGTTGACCACGGTCTCCGACAGTCGCGACACGGTCGCTCGGGACACCGCACGCGAAGTATGCGCAGGGTTTCGTCCTCGCGACGCGAGGGGACACGGCGGCGCGCTGATCCGCTCTCACCACGGGAGATGACCGTACCTCGCGGTGGCCCCGGATCGCTCAGGGACGGTGCGGATGCACGTCGACCCGAGCAGAGCCGGCCTCGCGCTCAGCGCCGGCGCGGTCGTTCCGTCGCGCGGCCCGAACGGTCACCGGGCCGACGATCGCCACCGTGACCACCGCGGTCAGCCCGCCGAAGAAGAGGCCGAGCACGACGCCGTAGCCCCCGGTCGCCGCCGTCACGACGGCGAGCCAGAAGACGAATGCCGTCCCCGCCGCGGAGGCGGTCGCCACCGCCGCGCGGGAGGCGACCGATCGCTGTCGAGACCTTGTCCACAGCAGGAGTGCGACCCAGAACCCGAGCACTGCCGGCAGCACGGCGACGAAACCGACGAAGGCTCCGTAGAACGGCAGGACCCACACCACGCCCTCTTCGCCGCGGTCGGGCGGGATCAGGAAGCCGAAGAGGACCGCGCAGACCAGGGCTCCGGTGACGCTGCCGCCCAGAGCCAGGCACCCGACGACGGGCACATACGGTCCGCCGCGCGACGCCGTCGGCATCTCAGACCGGCAGCGGATCCACGAGCCCGGTGCGCAGCTCGACCGGCAAGTGGGCCAGGTCGTTGTGCGACAGGACCGTCCAGGGTCGGCCCTTCTTCTGCGCGATGACGGTCAGCCCGCAGTAGGCCTGGTTGATCGTCATCCAGCGCCACTCGGGGGCCTGCAGTACCTCGCGGACGAACCACGCGATGACGAAGTTGTGCGTGATGAGCAACTCGTGCACCTCGCCGGTCTTGCGCGCGAGGAACTCGGCCGTGGCGTCTTCCATCTGCGCGCGCCCCGCCTCGACCTCCGCCTCGGTCACGGAGCCGAAGAACGGCTCGTACGCCGCGGGGGTCTCGGGCGTCATGCCCGTCGGGACGCAGTCGAACAGCAGGGCGGATGCCTCGGGCGACACCGACGGCAGACGCTCGGCGACGGCGCGCGCGGTCTGCGCAGCGCGCTCGAGCGGCGAGTGCCACACGGCATCCAGCGGCAGCCCGGAGAGCCGGTCGGCGAGCAGCGCAGCCTGGCGCTGGCCGCGGGGCGAGAGGGGGCCGTCTGTGAGCCCGTGCTCGGCATCCTGGTGCTCGCCATGGCGCACCAGGTAGATGTAGTGCGTCACGTCAACTCACCTCGTCGTCAGTGTGCGGACCCCCCGCCGAACACTTCCAGCCTACGTCACGCCCCCGACACGGGGGTGGATCACTCGGCCGCGCGGGCGATGTCCGACAGCTGCGCGCGACTGAGCCGTACGCCGACCGCGCGCATGCACTCCACCACGTGGCGCGGCGCGAAGGCGTTGACGATCGGGGCCGTGACCGCCTTCTGCGCGAGCAGCCACGCCATCGCGACCGCGGCATCCTCTACCCCCAGCTCTTCGCCGATCACGTCGAGGGCGCGCAGCACGCGGGAGCCGCGGCGGTTCAGGTTCACCGCGAGCTGGGACCCGCGTACCGAGCTGGCCTGCTGACCGCGGGTGCGGGTCTCGCCGGCGAGGAAGCCGTGCGCGAGGGGATGCGATGGCGTGACGGCGATCCCCTGCGCCGAAGTGATGAGCCGCAGATCGCCGTCGAACTCGTCGCGGCGCAGCACGTTGTAGGGCACGTCCAGCACCGTGACGCGCGGGTACCCCGCTGAGGAGAGGATGCGAGCCTCGACCAGCTGTGACGCCGTGTAGCCGCACGCGCCGATCGCGCGCACCTTGCCGCTGTCGACCAGCCACTCGCACGTGGCGAGGGTGTCCTCGAGCACCGCGGAATCACCGCGTACGGCGTCGAGCGAGAGCACGTCGATGCGGTCGGTGCCCAGGCGGCTGAGCGACGCCTCGACAGCGCGGACGAGGTTAGTAGATCCGAGCCCGGGGTTGTCGGGATGCCGACCGATACGCACCGCGAGCACCGTGTCGTCGCGGGTCCGCCGCGAACGCATCCACGACCCGATGATGTGCTCGCTGCGCCCGGCGGCGTAGCTGTCGGCGGTGTGGATCGCGTTGCCGCCGAGTTCGACGTAGGTGTCGAGGATCTCGTGACTGGTCGCGGCGTCGACGTTCCACCCGAACTCGCCGCCCCCCAGAAAGACGGGGAACACGTCGAACCCGGTCTCGCCGAGCGGCACGCGCACGTGCGATCCGAGACCCGGACCCTGCAGCGTCACGGGAGCCGACGGGTGCGACACGGGAGCCGACGGGTGCGCCACCCGGTCACGACGCAGGCGCGGCGAGGCCGTCTCGTCGACGCCCGAGCCGCTCATGGGCTTCCCCTCGTGCTGCGCCGGAGATGGGACACCGGCGGCGCCCGCTACGCCCCCGACGCGTAGTTCGAGGGTAGGGCCTGACCGGACCGCGGCCGCCGAATCCCACGGCTCAGCGATAAACATTGCATAACGCTTGCCGTCACCCGGGCACGCGAGCTCCGGCGGCAGGAAAGCACGGATGCCCGCCCCGCACACGGCGGGACGGGCATCCGGTGAGAGCGGGATCAGCCTTCGGCGGGAGCCTCGGGGCCCTCGCTCGCGGCGGCCGAGCTCTGCGTGTCCGCGGGCTCGGTCGTCTCGGTGGCCTCGTCGATCACGGGCTCGAGCGACAGCTTGCCGCGGTCGTCGATCTTGGTGATGCGCACCAGGATCTTGCGGCCGACGGACAGGACGTCCTCGACGTTCTCGACACGCTTGCCACCGGCGAGCTTGCGGACCTCGCTGACGTGCAGCAGGCCGTCCTTGCCGGGGAGGAGCGAGATGAACGCACCGAAGGTCGCGATCTTCACGACCGTGCCGAGGAACTGCTCGCCGACCTCGGGGTTGGTGGGGTTGGCGATCGCGTTGACCTGGGCGCGGGCGGCCTCGGCCGAGGGGCCGTCCGTTGCGCCGATGTAGACGGTGCCGTCGTCATCGATCGAGATCTGCGCACCGGTCTCGTCCTGGATCGAGTTGATCGTCTTGCCCTTAGGCCCGATGAGCTCACCGATCTTGTCGACCGGGATCTGCACGCTGATGACGCGCGGCGCGGTGGGCGCCATCTCGTCGGGAGCATCGATCGCGGAGTTCAGGACGTTGAGGATCGTCAGACGAGCCTCCTTCGCCTGGGTGAGCGCCGCTGCCAGGACCGACGACGGGATGCCGTCGAGCTTGGTGTCGAGCTGGATCGCGGTGATGAACTCGCTCGTGCCGGCGACCTTGAAGTCCATGTCACCCAGAGCGTCTTCGGCGCCGAGGATGTCGGTCAGCGCGGCGTAGCGCGTCTGGCCGTCGACCTCGTCGGTGACCAGACCCATGGCGATACCGGCGACGGGGGCGCGCAGCGGCACGCCCGCGTTCAGCAGCGACAGGGTCGACGCGCAGACGGAACCCATCGAGGTCGAGCCGTTGGACCCGAGGGCCTCGGAGACCTGACGGATGGCGTACGGGAACTCCTCGCGGCTGGGCAGCACCGGCACGAGGGCGCGCTCGGCGAGGAAGCCGTGCCCGATCTCGCGACGCTTGGGGCTGCCCACACGACCGGTCTCACCGGTCGAATACGGCGGGAAGTTGTAGTGGTGCATGTAGCGCTTGCTCGTGATGGGCGACAGCGAGTCGATCTGCTGCTCCATCTTGAGCATGTTCAGCGTGGTGACGCCGAGGATCTGCGTCTCACCGCGCTGGAAGATCGCCGAGCCGTGGACGCGAGGAATGACCTGCACCTCGGCGTCGAGCGGGCGGATGTCGGCCAGACCACGGCCGTCCATGCGGACGCCCTCGGCGAGGATGCGACCGCGGACGATGGTCTTCGTGACCGACTTGTACGCGGCGTTGAACTCGAGCGTCGCGACGGCGGGCAGTTCACCCGACTCGACGGCGGTGAGGAGCTGCTCCTTGACGGAGGTCTTGACCTCGTCGTCGGCGTTCTGGCGGTCCTGCTTGTCGGCGATCTGGTACACCGGCACGAGGCGGTCGTAGGCGCGACCGGCGACGAAGTCGTAGGTCTCCTGGCTGTAGGCCGGGAACACGGGGAACGACTGGATCTCCTTGGCCGCCGTGCGGGCGACCTCGTTCTGCGCGTCGACCAGCTGGCGGAGGAACGGCTTGGCGGCCTCGAGGCCCTCGGCCACGACCTGCTCGTTCGGCTTGGTGGCGCCGCCCTTGATGAGGTTCCAGCTGCCCTCGGTCGCCTCGGCCTCCACCATCATGATGGCGACGTCGCCGTCGTCGAGCACGCGGCCCGCGACGATCAGGTCGAAGACGGCGTCCTCGAGCTGGGTGACGGTCGGGAACGCGACCCACTGGTCGGCGTGCTCGCCCTGCCCGGGGATGAGCGCGAGGCGCACACCGGCGATGGGGCCCGAGAACGGCAGACCCGAGATCTGGGTCGACAGCGAGGCGGCGTTGATGGCGAGGGCGTCGTAGAACTCGCCCGGAGCGATCGAGAGCACGGTCACGACGATCTGCACCTCGTTGCGGAGGCCGTCGACGAACGACGGGCGCAGCGGGCGGTCGATGAGACGGCACACGAGGATGGCCTCGGTCGAGGGGCGGCCCTCGCGACGGAAGAACGAGCCGGGGATCTTGCCCGCGGCGTACGAGCGCTCTTCGACGTCGACGGTCAGCGGGAAGAAGTCGAAGCCTTCACGCGGGTGCTTGCCGGCGCTGGTGGCCGAGAGAAGCATGGTCTCTTCGTCGAGGTACGCCGCGACAGCGCCCTGCGCCTGCTGCGCGAGACGACCGGTTTCGAAGCGGACGGTACGGGTGCCGAAACGGCCGTTGTCGAGAACGGCTTCAGCGGCGGTGATTTCTGGACCTTCCAAGAGGTCCCTCCTTCTTTGTTTAGGCTCGCCGCCCCGTGTGGGCGACGAGCTGACATGCGAAGGAGCAGGAACAGGCAGAAAGGGCGCGTCGACGCATCGACCCGGAAATCCCGGCGACTGGCCACCAGTAGACGACCACCCGGCGACACGACGGGGAGTCCACCACAGGGGACCAGCGTCTGCCGGCCTGCTCCGTGAGCTCATCTTGAGTTGAGCGGATGCCATGGCGGCACCCTGCGAAAGCCTATCAGGGCGAGGGTTGCTCGGCTGGTTCGTTCCGAGGGCATACCGTACCTTTGCCTCATGGGCCTCAGCCGTCTCACGCGTCACACGCTTCTCGCGTGCGCGCTGATGAGCGCGGTCCTCGTGATCACGCCGGTGACCGGTGCGGTGGCCGCGCCGGTCCACGTCGCCGCGGCCGGCGACGACGATCCCGCCGTCCGTGAGGTTCAACAGGCACTGGATGCCGCCGAGACCGCGGCCTCCGCCGCCTCGCGTCGCGCCCTCGACGCCTCGGCCGCGGCCGAGCGGGCCCGCCAGACCGCCGAGCTCACGGCGGCGCGCGCCGACGCGCTCACCGCGCAGAGCGACGCGGCCGACGCCGCTCGCACCGAGGCGATCACCCGCGCGGGAGCCAGCGTCGCCCGGCTGTACCGCACGACCTCAGGGGGTCCCCTCGTCGCGCAGCTGTTGACCGCGGCCGATCCGGACTCGCTGCTGGAGCGCCTCGGCATCCTCGATCGCGTGACGACGGTCACCGTCCGCACCGCGGGCGAGGCGCGGAGCACCGCCGACGTCGCCGAGTCCCTCCGCGCGCAAGCCGAACGGGCACGTGCGGAGGCGGCGCGCCGCGCCGCGGAGGCCGAGACCACGGCGGCCGAGTCCCAGAGGCAGTCCGACGCCGAGGCGGCGACGGTGACGGCGACGCAGGCGGAACTCGACCGGCTCTTCGCCCGACTGGCGGCGCTGCGCGAGACCACGGCCGCCCAGGAACGAGCCGCTCGCCTGGCGCAGCAGACCGCGGCGCAGGCCGCCGAGCCGGGC
>NZ_VBUM01000076.1 GCF_005774735.1 Microbacterium sp. 5K110
GCTCTCGGGCGTGCGCAGCGGGGAGTCGGCGAGTGCACCCCCGTCTATGGGGATGACCGCGCCGGTGAGGTAGGCCGCAGCGTCCGAGAGGAGGAAGGACACGAGGTCGGCCACCTCGCCCGGCCGGCCCATTCGGCCGAGGGGGACCTGTGCCTGGAGCGCATCGGCCTGCGCCCCGTGGAACTCCCGGAGGGGGGCCTGCAAGGGGGTGTCCGTGAGGCCCGGGGCGACGCAGTTGACGCGGATGCCGTGCGCCGCGCCTTCTACTGCCGCGTTGCGGACGAGCCCGATCACGCCGTGTTTGGCGGCCGTGTAGGCGGCGAGCCCCCGGCCTGCGCTCAGTCCGGCCAGTGATGAAGTGACGACGATGGATCCACCGGCCGTGCTCTCGCTGAGGTGCCGCATGGTCTCACGCAGTCCGAGGAAGACTCCGCGCAGGTCGATCGCGATCACGCGGTCGAAGTCCTCGACGGATGTCTCCATCAGCGACTGGAACGGGCCCGGGACCGCCGCATTGAGGAACGCGCCGTCGAGCCCACCGAAGTGGGCCGCCGCTCGGTCCGTTGATTCGACGACGTCCTCTTCCTGGCTCACGTCGCCGGGGAGGGCAAGAACCTGATCTCCGAACTCATCGGCGAGGGCGGCGAGTCGGGTCGTGTCGCGGTCGACGATCGCGACACGATCCCCGCGCTGCGTGAGTTGGCGCACGGTGGACTCGCCGATCCCGCTGGCGCCGCCGGTGACGATGTACGAGCGCGGGTCGGACGGGGTACGGGACATTCGAACTCCTGGTCTTCGTTGACGAGCGGTTCACATGTCATACCCCTGCGGGGGGTCTCGCCACCTCGATCCGAGGGGGAGCGAAAGATGGGGTAGACATTGAACTATTGTCGTACGATAATACAACGTGGCCCCCGAGATCGATAGTGCCGCGACACATCCGAGTCCGTAACGCACGTCGATCCATGTCTCCTTCAATGAAGAAAGGACACAGTCATGTCCCGCACCCGCAAGCACCGCGTCGCCATTCTGGCTGCTGCTCTCACCACGCTCGCTTTGACAGCCACCGCGTGCAGCTCGCCCGGAGGCTCTCCGGCTCCGGCCGGTGAGACCGTCCAGATCGACGTGGGAACGAGCACTCCCGTCTCGGCGTCGACGCCCCTGCGCGTCGCCGTGGCTCTCCCCGGGACCAACAACAGCTACCTGCAGGCGCAGATCGAGCAGGTGAAGTCGGACATCGCGAAGATCCCGGGTGCCGAAGTCACCATCTTCGACGGCAAGTTCGACGCGACCACCCAGTACAACTCACTGCAGACGATCATCCAGTCCGGCAAGTACAACGCCATCCTCCTTCCCTCTCTCGACTCCAATCTCAACTGCAAGGTGGCCACCGAGCAGGCGCCGGCGAAGAACATCGTGGTCGTCGCCATGACGACGGCGCTGTGCGGCCGGACGGTGAACGAGGGCGACGAGCTCTGGGCGCCGGGCACCCTCGCGTTCGTCGGCGGCGTGGACACCGTCGAGTACTGGACCGACTACCTCGAGTACGTCATCGCGCAGAATCCGGGCCCGCAGAAGGTCATCATGCTCAAGGGCCCCGACAACATCGGCATCACCATCAACCTCGATGCCGCGATCGAGAAGGTGACGGCGGCACACCCCGACTTCCAGATCGTCGCAGAGGCGAACACCGACTACTCGATCCCCCAGGGCAACCAGAAGGCTGCCGACATGCTCCAGGCGCACCCTGACGCGACCATCCTGTTCTCCGCCTACGTGACCCTCACGCAGGGTGCTGTGCAGGCCGTGCAGGCCGCCGGTCGCACCGGTGAGATCAAGATCTACGACAAGGGATCCTCCAAGTACTCGATCGAGCAGCTCGAGGCCGGCACGATCCTCGCCTCGGCACCGGAATACCCGCGTACGACGATCACCTCCGCTCTGCAGCAGGTCGTCGACGCGCTCGACGGCAAGGCTCCGACCCGCTTCCTGAAGAACAGCGGTGCCCCGCTGCCCGCGGATGCCGATGCGAAGACGGGGTTCTTCGTGATCACGAAGGAGACCGCGTCGTCCTTCACCCCCGAATCGTGACGATGATGACGGCGAACGACGGGGATGCCTCACGGTCGACGAAGGCGATCTCCACGCGCGGGCTGGGGAAGAGGTTCGGCAAGACGCAGGCGCTGTCGTCCATCGATCTCGACATCGAAGCGGGCACCATCCACGCTCTGGTCGGTGAGAACGGTGCGGGCAAGTCGACGCTGCTCGGCATCTTGGCGGGGCGGATCCAGCAATCCGAGGGATCGTTCTCGGTCTTCGGCGAATCGGTCTCGCTCGGCAGCCCCCGAGCAGCGCAGCATGCCGGGATCGCGGCGATCTATCAGGAGCTGACGATCATCGACCCACTCACCGCGGTGGCCAATGTCTTCGTGTCACGACCACGATCGCGAGCGGGTGTGCTCGACGAACGCGCAATGCGTCGTCGCTACGAGGAGCTCTCTTCACAAATGGGAGTGTCCGTGCCGGCGGGCGCTCTCGCGAGGGATCTCTCCGTCGCCCAGCAGCAGATCCTCGAGATCATGCGAGCGCTCGATTCCGACGCCAGGATCATCTTCTTCGACGAGCCGACGGCGCCGCTCGGTGCGTCGGAACGGGAGTCGCTCTTCGCTCTCATGCGCGACCTGCGGGCACACGGCGTGACCATGGTGTTCGTCTCCCACGCCCTGGACGAGGTGCTGAACATCGCGGACCACGTGACGGTGTTCCGCGACGGTCGGCAGACGGCGAGTCGACCGGTCGCCGAGTGGACGAAGCAGACGTTGGTGAACGAGATGCTGGGTCGGGACGTCGCCGCGGCGGCAGCCGAAAAAGTAGACGCGGCGGCGGCAGCGGACGGGGGCACGTCACCGGCGCAGCCGATGCGGCGTTCGCGATCCGACAAGGGGATCCGCGTCGAAGGCCTCAAGGTGGGCGGATCCGTCGAAGGCATTGACTTCGAGCTGCGTTCGGGAGAGATCCTCGGCATCGGAGGGCTCGTCGGCGCGGGCCGCTCCTCGGTCCTGCACGCGCTCGCCGGGCTGGATCCCCGCGCGGTGGGGCGTCTCTGGGTGGATGGGAAGGAGGTTCCGTGGCCGCGTTCGGTGCGTCGTGCCCTCGGCCTCGGGATCGCCCTGCTGCCGGAGGATCGGAAGACTCAGGGCCTCGTCCTGATGCTCTCCGCGGCTGACAATGTCGTCATCTCCGATTACCGCTCGATTTCGCGTCGCGGAATCGTCACCCCTCGCCGCATCCGCGACGGTGCGACCCGCGTCGCTGCGGCCTACGGTTTCGATCCTGCGCGCTTGGGGGAGCCTGCCCGCAACCTCTCTGGGGGAAATCAGCAGAAGCTGCTTCTGGCGCGGTGGGGCCACCGGCCGCCCCGCTTTCTCCTGGCGGATGAGCCGACGCGCGGGATCGATGTCGGAGCGAAGTCCGACATCCTCGACACCCTCCGCGAACGGGCGGCGGCCGGCGCCGGTGTCCTGGTCGTCAGTTCCGAGCTCGAGGAGGTCGCCCAGACCGCGGGGCGCGTGCTGGTGATGTCCTCCGGGCGGATCGTCGACGAGTTCGACATCGACCGCGCGCGCAATTCCGAGCAGGACCTCGTCGCGCGAATCCTTTATTCGGCGTTCCAAGTGGAGAACACACATGTCTAGTACCGACCAACACTCGCGCGGCCCGGCGCTCGCGCTCGGCGGCGAGAAGAAGCTCGGCGGCGAGAAGAAGCTCGGCGTCGAGGAGCCCCAGAAGAAGCAGTTTGCTCGCCGAGCGAAAGACACCATGTTCCGGTTCGGCATGGTGTGGTTGCTTCTGCTTCTCGTCCTGTGGGCTCAACTCACCTACCCGGGCTTCTTGGCCTGGGGAAATCTGCAGAACCTCCTGTCGCAGAACGCGCAGCTCGGCATCATCGCGGTCGGCATGACCTATGTCATGATCGCGCGCGGCCTGGATCTCTCGGTGGGGGCGACCTACGCGGGATGTGCCGTCGTGTACGCCCAGTTGGCGCTGACTCTCCCCATCCCTCTCGCTTTCGTGCTCACCCTCCTCGTCGGAGCGGCGGCGGGAGCCATCAACGGGGCCATCATCACACTGCTGAAGGTCAACCCGTTCGTCGCGACGCTGGGAACGGGTTCGGTGTTCGGCGGCGCCGCCTTCCTGTTCTCGAATTCCTCGCCCGTCCTCAACAACGAGCCCGGGTTCGACTGGCTCGGACTGGGGATGATCGCAGCGGTCCCCGTGTCGGTCTGGCTGATGGTGATCGTCTTCCTCATCGCGGGGTTCATCCTGTCGCGGACGGCATACGGGCGATCGATCTTCGCGATCGGCGGCAATCCCGAGGCAGCCCGGCTCGCGGGCCTGCGCGTCGAGGCTCTCAGCGCGAGTACCTACACCCTCGTCGGCGTATGTGCCGCCATCGGTGGCTGCATCATCGCGTCGCGGTTGTCCGTGGGTCAGGCCGACGTGGGCTCGACGATCGTCCTCGATGTCATCGCCGTCGTCGTGATCGGTGGCACGTCACTCTTCGGAGGAGAGGGAGCGATGTGGCGGACGGCAGTCGGACTGCTCATCATCGCCATCATCCGCAACGTGTCGCAGTCGAGCGGGTTCGACGTGAACGTCGAATCCGTCATCACCGGTGCCATCGTCGTGGGCGCGGTCGCGCTCGACGCGTTCGCTCGACGGCGCCGGGGGTAGCTCAGCCGAAGGGGGCGAGTCGGCGGCCGAGTGCGCGGCCGGCTCGCCTCCGCGGGCTCAGAGGCCCCAGGATGCCGGGCCGGCTGTCCCCGCCGGGTACTCGTCGAGCGGCACCTCGTCGGCGCGCCACGCGTCGATGACCGGCTGCACGATGCGCCAGCACTGCTCGGCGGCATCGCCTCGCACGGCGAGCATCGCGTCTCCGTCCAGGATGCCGGAGAGCACCTCTCCGTACGCCTTGAGGCCGCCCTCGCCCAGGTCGGCCGCGAGGGTGACGCGTTCGAGTTCCAGCGGGTCGTCGGCGCCGTTGACGTTGAGGCCGAGGCTCATCGTGTCGGGGCCGAGCGAGAACGTCAGCACCGAGGGGGTGCTCTCCCCGACGAACCCATCCGGCAGGTGCCGCACCGGCTTGAAGGTCACCGTCACCGCGGGGTCACCCGCGTCGGAGCCGAGCCCCTTGCCCGAACGCAGCACGATCGGCACGCCCTGCCACCGGGCCGTGCGCACCTCGACGGTCATCTCGGCCAGCGTCTCGGTCTGCCGCGCCGGGTCGACACCGGGCTCGTCGACGTACGAGGTGAAGTGCCGGTCGCCGATCGTGCCCGCGGTGTAGCGCGCGCGACGGGAGTTCGTCACGGCATCGTCGTCCCACACGTGAGTGGCGCGCAGCACCGTCGAGGTCGCATCGCGCAGGTCGAGCTGATCGAGCGAGGACGGTGGCTCCATCGTCACGAACGCCATGACCTGCAGCAGGTGGCTCTGGATCATGTCGACGAGGGCGCCCGCGTGGTCGTAGTAACCCGCACGCCCTTCGAGCCCCAGCTTCTCGGGGTAGTCGACCGTGACCCCGGCGATGTCGTCTGCCGACCACACGCTCTCGATGAGGCGGTTGGCGAAGCGCACGCCCAAGAGGTTGAGCACCGTCGAGCGGCCGAGGAAGTGGTCGATGCGGAACACCTGCTCTTCGGGCACGAGCTTGGCCACCTGCAGGTTGAGTGCGTGGGCGCTGGCCTCGTCGGTGCCGAAGGGCTTTTCGAGCGCGAGGATCGTTCCTTCGGGGATCGTCACGTCGGCGAGGGCGACGCAGGCCTTCTCGGCGACGGCGGGCGGAACCGCGAAGTACAGCGCGGGCCGTCCCTCGGCGGCATCCAGAAGCTGCTGGAGATCGGCGGCCTTCGTGATGTCGGCCTGACTGTAGGTGGTCTCGGCGACCATCGCGAACGCCGCCTCCGAGTCGGTCGTCGCGAAGGAGGTCCGCACCACCTCGCGCCAGTGGTCGTCGGTCCAGTCCTCCATGCCGGCGCCGTGCAGACGCACCGAGCGGCCCGGCTCGCGCGTCAGCAGCTGCCCGAGGGCGGGCAGCAGGAGCCGCGAGGTGAGGTCGCCCGAAGCGCCCAGGATGATGAGGGTGGTGTCCGCCGGCATGGGGACACCGTAGCGCCCGGGTCCGACACCGGGAGGTCGCTTGCAGCGGGCACACGGATGCCGCTAGCGAGATGCACGGCCGCGATGTCGGCATCCCCTGCCACAATCACGAGGGTGAGCACCGCGATCGAGGACTACGCCGTCCTCAGCAACTGCCGATCCGCCGCCCTCGTGTCCCGGGAGGGCAGCGTCGACTGGCTGTGCCTGCCGCGGTACGACAGTGCATCGATGTTCGGGGCACTGCTGGGCGACCAGTCGCACGGGGCGTGGTCCTTGCGTCCGACGGATCCGGATGCCACGGTCACCCGGCACTACGACGCCGACACGTTCGTGCTGGTCACGCGCTGGGAGACGTCCACCGGCGTCGCCGAGGTGCACGATGCCATGCCGATCGACGAGGGGGTCGAGGCGCTCGTGCGCCGTGTCGTCGGGATCTCGGGCGGGATGGACTTCGTCAGCGAAGTGCGATTCCGGTTCGACTACGCCCGCGCCATCCCGTGGGTACGGCAGATCGGCCACGCGCACGACCACGCGATCCTCGCCGTCGCCGGTCCCGATTCGGTCGTGCTGCGCGGTCCGCGCCTGATCGCCGTCGACACCGCGCACCGCGCCCTGTGGACGACCGTGGCGGGGGAGTCCGTCGATTCGGTCCTGTCCTGGGGGCCGTCATGGCAGCAGCCGCCCGCGGCGATCGATGTGGATGCCACCCTCAAGCGCACCACCGAGTGGTGGGCCGAATGGGCGGGACGGGTCAAAGCCGCCGGTGAGCACGCCGACCTCGTGACGCGCTCCCTGCTCGTGCTGCGCGCGCTGACGCACTCCGAGACCGGGGGCATCGTGGCGGCGGCGACGACGTCGCTTCCCGAGGCGTTCGGGGGAGAGCGCAACTGGGACTACCGCTATGTCTGGCTGCGCGACGCGGCTCTCACCCTGAGCGCCTACATCGACCACGGCTACCTCGAAGCGGCGCATCGGTGGCGCACCTGGTTGCTGCGGGCGATCGCCGGCGATCCCGCCGATGTGCAGATCATGTACGGCATCGCGGGCGAACGCGACCTGCCCGAGCGGGAGATCACGAGCCTGCCCGGGTACGACGGCGCACGCCCGGTCCGCATCGGGAACGGGGCGGTCGACCAGTATCAGGCGGACGTCATCGGCGAGGTGATGGTCGCCCTCGAGGCGGCGCGGAACGCCGGTGTCGAGGAGACGACGTTCTCGTGGTCGCTGCAGCGGGCGCTCCTCGACCAGCTGGCGGACTGGTTCGACCGCCCCGACAACGGCATCTGGGAGATGCGCGGCGACCCCCACTTCTTCACGCATTCGCGCGCGATGGTGTGGGCGGCGCTGGACCGTGGCATCCGCGCCGTCGAGCAGGACGGTCTGGACGGCGAGGTCGACACGTGGCGCGCGCTGCGCGACCGTGTCCGGGCCGACATCGATTCCCGTGGTGTGCACGCGGACGGCTGGTTCACCCAGCATTTCGATACGGACGAGGTCGACGCGTCGCTCCTGATCCTGCCCCAGGTGGGATTCTGCGCCTACGACGATCCGCGCATGCTCGCCACCGTCGCACGGATGGAGCAGACCCTCATGCCCGACGGCTGGCTGCTGCGCTACCGCACGACCGGCGTCGACGGTCTCGCCGGTGACGAACATCCGTTCCTCGCGTGCTCGTTCTGGCTCGTGCGGCAATACGCGCACAGCGGGCGGCGCGCCGACGCGGTCGCCCTCATGCGGCGGCTCACCGCGGTCGCCAACGACGTCGGCCTGCTGTCCGAGGAGTACGACCCGAAGGGCAACCGGCAGGCGGGCAACACCCCGCAGGCGCTGTCGCACCTAGCGCTCGTGGGCGCCTCGGATGCCCTCGGCGCAACCGCCCCCTGACCCCCGTGGCGGTTCTAGAGTCGGGGCATGAGCGACGATGACGTCGAGCTGAACCACCTGCGCGAGCGCGTCTACGGCGAAGCCGGAGGCCCGGCCACCGCGGCCGAGATCGCGCGACTCGCGGCCCTCGAGGAGGAGCTGCGTCTCGACCGCGCCCCGACGTCGACCGCGGCCGAGCCCGCCGCTCCCGAACTGATCGTGGATGCCACGCCCCACCGCCCCCGCGCGCTCGCGGTGATCGTGGCGGTCGTCGCCGCGGCCGCGCTCATCGGGGCGGGCTACGCCGCGGGCGCCGCGTCGCCCTCGCTCGCCGCAGCCTCCCCCGCGCCGTCGGCGTCGACGGCATCCCCGTATCCCGAACTGGCGTTCCCGCAGACCGACGACGACAAGATCTCGTCGGGGATCATCGCGGACAGCGGCATCGACCCGACGAGCACCCGGTACATCGCCGTGATGCGCGGGTTCCGCGTGTTCCTGGCCGAGCGCGAGCGGGGAGACGGCGTGTGCGTCGTGACGTTCATCGCGGTCAACGACCAGCCCTGGTCGGCGGGATGCACCGCCGGCGGCGCGCTCGACGACGGCGCGGTGTTCGGCGTCGACCGTCGCCTCAGCATCGCGCTCGGCGACCCGTCCCGCGTGTCGATCCGCGGCCTGCCCGTGCGGCTGTCCGAGTCGGTGACGGCGTACCTGACGGAGTGACCGCGGCCACGCGCTTACTCAGCGATTCGCGCAACGTCAGTCCGATCGGGCCGGATGCCACTGAGTTCGTGCAGATCGCTGAGGTGATGACGCGAACCCGTGGGTGAAGTCCGGACCGTCGCCGAAACAGCCGTGATTAACCGATTGACCATGCGCGGCGTCCCTTGCTATGGTCTGCGTAACCGATTAACCACCCCGGGTTCATCGGAGACAGCGTCTCGTCGAGGAGTCATCCGCATGGACCAAAGAGGGTTCTTCCGACCGTCCGGAGGCTGGGTCGGTGACGTCATCCCGTGGCAGGAGGACGGCAGGTTCCACCTCTTCTACCTGCACGAGTCACGTCGCACGCCCAAGATCGGCATGCCGTGGCACCGGGTCGTCACCGACGACCTCGTCAGCTTCACCGAGACCGGCCCGGCATTGGCCTCCGGGGGACCGGATGCCGACGACTTCAACGTCTACACCGGAAGCGTCGTCGTGGCCGACGGCATCCACCACGTCTTCTACACCGGACAGAACCCGGACGTCCTCGGGAACGACGGTCTCCCCCTTCAGCTCGTGCTGCATGGGACGAGCGCGGACGGCATGCGTACCTGGGAACGTCATCCGGAGGACGCGTTCGGCGCCACGGCGGGTTACGAGACGGCCGATTGGCGCGACCCCTTCGTGTTCCGCGACGAGGAAGCCGGGCTGTGGCGCATGCTCGTGACCGCCCGGCACGCGCACGGCCCCGAGCGCCGCCGCGGTGTCATCGCGCAGTGCGTCTCGTACGACCTCCGGTCGTGGGAGCCCGCCGAGCCGTTCTGGGACCCTCGGCGTTACCTCGCGCACGAATGCCCGGAGGTCTTCGAATGGAACGGGTGGTGGTACCTGGTCTACTCCGAGTTCAGCGAGTCCTTCACCACGCGCTATCGCGTCTCGCGCAGCCTGCACGGCCCCTGGAACGTGCCGGAGAACGACACCCTCGACGGGCGGGCGTACTACGCGGCGAAATCGGCCGCGCGCGACGGACGCCGCTTCTTCTTCGGGTGGATCTCCTCGCGAGAGGGCTCGACCGACGACGGCGATTGGCAGTGGGCCGGTACCCTCTCCATCCTGGAGGCGGAGCAGAATTCGGACGGCACGCTGCGTTTCCACCCGCCGCGCGAGTTGCTCGAGACCTTCGATCGCGGCGTCGGAGGACTGGCATCCGCGACCGTTCTGTCCGCACCCGACGGATATTCCGACCTCGTCCTCCCCGGGACGGCGCCCACCACCTTCCGGGTGCAGGCGGAGTTCGACATCGCCCCGGGCACCACCGAATGCGGGCTCCTGCTGCGGGCGAGCGCTGACGGTGGCGAGGCTTACGTGCTGCGCCTCGAACCCCGTCGCAACCGCCTCGTGTTCGATCGCTGGCCTCGCCGTCGCACCGGCGGTGAGCAGTGGCAGATCTCGGGCGACGTCCCGTTCGCCATCGAACTCGAGCGTCCCGTGCTCCTGGAGCCCGGCCGGCATCGGCTCGACGTCGTCGTCGTCGACGACCTCTGCGTGGCCGCCGTCGACGGTGCCGTGACCCTCAGTACGCGGCTCTACGACCGCACCGAGGGAGCGGTCGGCGCCTTCGTCGGGGAGGGGACCGTCACCGTCCTCGAACTCGATGTGTCCGCGCGGACCCCCGACGTGACCGACGCCCTGCACGACGACCTCCTGGTCGCGTCCTCCTGATTCGCTCCTTTCCTTCCCGCCACCCGAACCACACATCAACGGAGATTCCTATGGTCAACCTCACGCGCACGGCATCCTGGGTCGCCCTCGCTGCTGCCGCTGCCCTCGTCCTGTCGGGCTGCGGCGCTTCCGGCGGCGGCGCGGACCCCACCGACGTCCACCCCGAGGGCGAGGTGAAGCCCCGCGAGATCTCGTGGCTTCTCTCGCGCCCCGCGGATGGCGGCGTCATCACCGCCATGCAGAAGATCGCCGGCGAATACGCCGCCGACCACCCGGGCTTCTCGCTCAACCTCATCACGACGCCCGACCGACCCAGCTACATTCAGAAGTACGAGACGCTCGCCGCAGCCAACAAGCTGCCCGAACTCTTCGACACGGATGCCACCCCGTTCGCCCAGAAGCTCGCGCAGCAGGGTCGGATGATCGACGTGGACGCGCTGCTGAAGGACCTCGGCCTCGCCGACACCTACCGCGAAGCCGCCCTGAACTACCAGCGCTTCGACGACGGCTCGCTGTACATGGTGCCCTTCGAATTCCAGCTCGAGTTCTTCTGGTACAACCGTGATCTGCTCTCGCAGGCCGGAGTCCCGGTTCCGGCCACGCTCGACGACTTCGCGCCGATGTGTCAGGCGCTCCGCGCGAAGGGCATCACCCCGATCGCGCTGGACGGTGCCGACGGATGGCCGCTCGAGCGGTACATGGCGTACTACCCGTTCCGCCAGGTCGGCCCGGAGTACGTGCAGAAGCTCAAGACCGGAGAAGCGAAGTTCTCGGATGCCCCCGGCCTCGCCGCGGCCGAGTGGCTGTCCGGGCTGGGTAAGGCCGGCTGCTTCCAGGAGGGCTTCTCCTCGACCGGGTACGCCGACGCGCAGGCGCAGTTCACGTCCGGCAAGGCGGCCGTGTACAACATCGGCACGTGGGAGCTCGGAAACCTGGCGACCGACAAGCTCGACGCGGGCGTCCGCGACAAGGTCGACTACTTCACACTCCCCACGCTTCCCGGGGCTGCCACGGCCGACAACGAATACGTCACCCCGTCGGGGATCGGGATGGCCGTGAACACCGCCACGTACGACCCCCTGGTCCGGGACTTCCTGAAGTTCGCGCTCGAGCGCTACCCCGCTGAGGTCGCCGCATCCGGCGCGCTCTCGCCGACCACCGACGTCCAGACCACGATCCCGTCCAATGCGACGCCTCTGTACGACCGGGCGATCGCCCAATCCGGCGACGTGGGCACCAAGATCGCGATGCCGTGGGACACGCAGCTGGACCCCGCCACGAACACGCGTCTCCAGCAGGAGCTGACCCTGCTGGTTCAGGGCGACATCACGCCCGGCGAGTTCGTGGGGACGATGGATGCCGCCTTGAAGGAGAACGTCGGTGGCTGATGTCCTGACGTCCGGCCGGCCCCGGGTGACCGGGGCCGGCCGGCCCACTCGTCGGCGGCCCATGAGCACCTCGATGCTTCCCCGCCGGTCCGGGCTGGCCGTCGCCGTCTTCCTCGTGCCTCCCCTGCTCCTGTACGGGGCCGCCGTTCTGCTGCCGATCGTGCAGTCCCTCGTGCTGAGCCTCTTCTCGTGGGACGGCATCACCCGTCTGACCTTCGTGGGCCTGGACAACTACGTGAAGATGTTCACCCGCGACGACGTCTTCTGGACCGCGTTCGGCAACGCGCTCGGCTACCTCGCCATCTGCCTCGTCCTCCAGCTCGGTGGAGCCCTGGCCGTCGCGGGTCTGCTCACCGCGCTGCCGCGCGCACGGGAGCTCGTGAAGACGCTGTACCTGCTGCCCGCCGTGATCTCCACGGTGGCCATCGCGTTCCTGTTCCTCCGGATCTACTCGCTCGAACCGGTGGGCCTGATCAACCAGCTGCTCGCCTTCGTCGGCCTCGACGGGCTGCAGACCGCGTGGTTGTCGAACCTCCAGACCGTGCTGGCCGCCGTGTCCATTCCCGAAGGCTGGCGCTTCACGGGCCTCTACATGCTCATCATCTACGCGGCGCTGATCGCCGTGCCGAAGGAGCTCGAGGAGGCCGCCCGGCTGGACGGCGCCTCGTGGTGGCAGACGTTCTGGTGCATCCGGTTCCCCTACATCCGTCCCGTCTGGATCACCACGACCGTGATGGCGACCACCTTCGCGCTGCGCGGATTCGACATCCCCTACCTCCTCACGAACGGCGGTCCGGGGCAGGCATCCGAGCTCCTGACGACGTACATGTACAAGACCGCATTCGTGCACACCGACTACGGCTATGCCAGCGCCCTCTCCGTCTTCATCGTGGTGGAATGCCTCGTCGCGGTCGGGCTCATCTTCCTGCTCCTCCGTCGAAAGGACGCGTGATGACCGCGACTCTCGCCCCCGCGCCCGCGGCATCCGCCCCCCGGAATCCCGAGATCGAACCCCGGCCGGTGCACCACTCGCCGCGCCTGCCGGTCCAGCGCACGCTTCTCACGGTCACCGTGATCCTGATCGTCGTCGTGCAGGTGTACCCGCTGCTGTGGCTCTTCCTCACCAGCTTCCGCACAGCCTCGGACTTCGCGGGCGGCGACCCGTTCGCCCTTCCGCGGGAGTGGACGCTCGACAATTACGCGCGTGCGTTCGCGACGGGCAACCTGGCGCTGAACATCGGCAACAGCTTCATCGTCACCCTCGGTGCCAGCGCGCTCATCGTGGTGGCCGGGATGATGGCCGCCTACGCCCTGCAGGTGCTCGGGTTCCGCTTCAGCGGGCTCGTCCGTGCGCTGTTCCTGCTCGGAATCATCGTGCCGGTGCAGATCGCGCTCGTCCCGCTCTTCATCGACTACTCGCAGGTGGGGTTGCTCGACACCCACCTGTCGATGATCCTGCCGCTGGCGGCGTTCTCGCTTCCGATGGGCGTCTACCTCTTCTCGTCGTTCTACGAGTACATCCCGCGAGAGTTGTACGAGGCGGCCTCGCTCGACGGTGCCGGTCCGTACCGGATCTTCCTGCAGATCACGGCGCCGCTGTCAGTGAACACCATCATCACCGTCGTGCTGGTCAACAGCATCTTCATCTGGAACGACTTCGTCTTCGCGAACACCTTCGTGCTGTCCGACGGACTGAAGACGATCCCGCTGGGCCTGCAAAACTACATCGGAGCGATGGGCAACACCGATTGGACAGCGACGTTCGCCGCCGTGTGCGTCACGGTGACGCCACTGCTGCTGGTCTTCCTGGTGCTGAACAAGGCGATGATCGCCGGCCTCGAGAGCGGAGCCACCAAGGGATGAATACGAGGATCCCCTCATGACCACCACCATGCGCGATGTCGCCAAGGCGGCCGGCGTCTCGGTCGCGACCGTGTCGCACGTCGTCAACGACAAGCCCGGCGCGCGCATCGGCGAGGATGCCCGGCGTCGCGTGCACGAGGCGATCGCGGCGCTCGGTTACCGTCCGAACGCTCTCGCCAAGACGCTGTCGGAGGGCAGCTCCCGCTTCATCGGTCTGGTGGCGGATGCCATCGCCACCACGCCCTTCGCCGGACAGATCATCCACGGCGCCCAGGACGAGGCGTGGCGCCACGGTTTCGTCCTCCTCGTGGCCAACACCGAGGGCAATGCCGCCGCCGAGAACGATGCGATCGCGATGATGCTGGAGCACCAGGTGCGCGGCATCCTGTACTCCACCTGGTATCACCGCGAGATCGAGGTCCCCCCGTCGCTGCAGCACACGGAGACGGTGCTGGTGAACTGCTTCGCCGGCGACGACTCGTTCCCCGCGGTGGTCCCCGACGAGGAGCAGGGCGGTCGGACGGCGACCGAGGACCTGCTCACGGCCGGGCATCGCCGGATCGCCTTCCTGAACACCACGACGCCCTCGCCTGCCCGGGAGGGGCGGTTCGCCGGCTACCGGTCGGCGCTGGAGGAGGCCGGAATCGCCTTCGATGCCGGGCTCGCCTTTGAAACCGCCCCCGACCAGGAGGGCGGATACGCGGCGGTCGACGGCGTGCTCGCCTCCGGCGCCACCGGGGTCTTCTGCCACAACGACCGGGTCGCGATGGGACTGTACGACGGCCTCCGTGAACGCGGCCTGCGCATCCCCGACGACATGGCGGTCATGGGCTTCGACAACCAGGACGTCATCGCGGCACATCTCCGACCGCCCCTGTCGACCGTCGCCCTGCCGCACTATGAACTCGGCGCGGCCGGCGTGCGGACGCTGCTCGGACTCGATGCTCCGGCCGTGGGCGCTCGCCAGCTGGTCTCCTGCCCCTCCGTTCCGCGGGAGTCGCTGTGAACCTTCCCCGGCCGCGATTCCACCTCGCCCCCGTCCGCAATTGGATGAACGACCCCAACGGTCTGGTCTTCGTCGACGATTGCTGGCACGCCTTCTTCCAGTACAACCCCGAGGGGAACGACTGGGGCAACATGAGCTGGGGACACGCGTCCAGCCGCGACCTCCTGCAGTGGGAAGAGCATCCCGTCGCCCTGCCGTATGGGCCCGGTGAGCAGATCTACTCGGGTTCGACCGTCATCGACGCCGACGGAACGCTCACGGCGTTCTACACGAGTGCCTACGGCTATGGCATCCAGGCGCAGTCCCGTGCGACGAGCGTCGACGGCGGCGAGACCTGGATCCCGGATGCCGCCAACCCGGTGATCGACCGGGGGAGTTCCGACTTCCGCGACCCCAAGGTGGTGCGGCTCCCGCACGGCGGATGGCTCATGCTGACCGTCGAAGCGGTCGAGCGGCGCGTGGTGTTCTACGCCTCCGACGACCTGCTCTCGTGGCGGGAGTCCGGATCCTTCGACCCGATCGGTGTGGACGGCGTGGTGTGGGAGTGCCCCGACCTCGTTCACCTCCCCGTGGAAGGACGGCCCGGCAGTCGGCGTTGGGTGCTGCTGCTGAGCACGAACCCCGTCGGGGAGGATCCCGACCCCGCCGGTTCCGCGATGCACTACGTGGTCGGCGACCTCATCGACGGTGCATTCCGCGCGGATCACGACGCTCTCGTGCCCCTCGATCACGGTCGCGACCTGTACGCGGGCGTGACCTTCCACGATGCCCCTCACGGAGCGGCGGTCATGCTCGCCTGGATGAGCAACTGGCGCTACGCCCACGTCGTCCCGACGTCGCCGTGGCGGGGCGCGATGTCGATCCCGCGCACCCTCGGACTCCGTGACGTCGACGGGGAGCTGCGTCTCGTGCAGCGACCGTCCGTCGACCTCCGCGACGAACGTGCGGACGCGGTCGAGGCTCCGGTCACGGTCGAGCCGCACGTTCTCGTGGACGTCCGGTGGGACCCGGCGGTGACCGGGGCCCTGCGACTGACCCTCGAGGGGGAGGGGGATGCCACGGTCGAGATCGTCCATGACCCCGCCGGCGGCACCCTGTCCGTGTCGAGGGACGGAACGGTTGCCCGATCCCTGCATCCCGACTTCGCGGGCACCCGGGTCGCCCCGCTTCTCGACGGCCCCACCGGCGTCCTCACTGCGATCCTCGACGGACCGCTCTTCGAGATCTTCGCCGACGACGGCGCGACCGTGCTGTCGCACCTTGTGACCCTCGGCTCAAGCCCGGTGACCGTCTCGGCTCAGGCTCAGACCGGGACGGGGGCTCCCGGAGTGCGCCTCGTCGTCTCCGACGGCGTCGTCCAGAAGGGTCGGGCGGTTCCGGCGACCGTCTGATCCAACTCCCCTCTCACCGCCGGGCCACCCGGCGGGCGATTCGTCGCGCCCGCCACCGAACGAGGAAGTGAGCATCATGTCATTCGAGATCTCCCGTCGCACGCTGTTGCAGGGCGCAGGAGCCGGGGCCTTCGGCCTTGCTCTCACCGCCGCGGTCCCCGCGGCGGCTCGCGCCGACACCGTGTCACAGCGTGCCATCTACCACATGACCCCGCCGACGGCCTGGCTCTGCGATCCGCAGCGCCCGATCGTCTCGGGTGGGCAGTATCAGCTGTACTACCTGCACTCGAACATCAACAACGGTCCGGGTGGGTGGGATCACGCGACCACCGACGGCGTGAGCTTCACGCATCACGGCACCGTGATGCCGATCTCGGGGGGCGTGCCCGTCTGGTCGGGATGCCTCGTCGTCGATACGGGCAATACGGCGGGCTTCGGTGCCGGTGCGGTGATCGCACTCGCCACGCGTCCGACGAACAACATCCGCAAGTACCAGGAGCAGTATCTGTACTGGTCGACGGACGGCGGGTTCAGCTTCACGATGCTGCCCGACCCGGTGCTCGTCAACAACGACGGCCGAACCGCGCAGACGCCCGCGGAGATCGACAACGCCGAGTGGTGCCGTGATCCGAAGGTGCACTGGGACGCGGGGCGCAGCGAATGGGTCCTGATCCTCGGGCGCGCGCGGTACGCCGGCATCTACACGTCGCCCGACTTGCGGAACTGGACGTGGCGGAGCAACTTCGATTACCCGAACCACGACCTCGGCGGCATCGAATGCCCCGACATCTTCCAGATGACGGCCGGTGACGGCACGAGCCACTGGGTGATCGGGGCGAGCATGGACGCGTACGGTGTCGGCCTCCCGATGACCTATGCCTACTGGACCGGCACCTGGAACGGCACGCACTTCGTGGCGGACGACCTCACCCCACAGTGGCTGGACTGGGGGGGACTGGTACGCCGCGGTGACGTGGCCAAGCATCGAGGCACCCACCACGCGGCGACTCGCCATCGCGTGGATGAACAACTGGAAGTACGCCGCGCGCGACGTCCCCACCGACGCGACCGACGGCTACAACGGGCAGAACTCGATCGTCCGGGAGCTCCGTCTCGAGCACCAGCCCGACGGACGGTACGCGCTTCTGAGCAGCCCGATCTCGACGTTGGCGGCCCACGCCACGTCGACCGTGACTCTTCCCGACCGCACGGTGAACGGCAGTGCCGTGCTCCCGTGGAGCGGGCGCGCGTACGAGCTTGAGCTCGACATCTCGTGGACGGATGCCACGAACGTCGGCGTTTCCGTAGGGCGCTCGGCCGACGGGTCCCGGCACACGAACATCGGCAAGTACGGCTCCGATCTCTACGTCGATCGGGCGCCGTCGGATCGCAGCGGATACTCCCTCGTCCCCTACACACGAGCCGCGGCTCCGATAGATCCGGCCGCTCGCTCGGTCCACCTGCGGATCTTCGTCGACCGGCAGAGCGTCGAGGTGTTCGTCAACGCCGGCCACACGGTGCTGTCGCAGCAGGTCCACTTCCTGGACACCGACACCGGCATCTCGTTCTATTCGGACGGGGGCGCGGCGACCTTCACCGGCATCACGATCCGCGAGTTCGCGACGCCCGTGTGAGCCGAGGGCGGCCGGGGCTCCGCCCCGGCCGCCTCCGCGCGGACAGCAATTCGGGTGCGCAGCGCTCGCGCAGATCACTGACGC
>NZ_VBUM01000077.1 GCF_005774735.1 Microbacterium sp. 5K110
CGACCGGCACCCCCGGCGCCTACACACTCGGGTTCACTCAAGACGACGCCGGCGCAACCGCGATCGCTGTCACCCTCACCACCCGCGAAGGCGGCACCGCCCCCTACATCGACATCACCCTCGCCCCTTGACAGGCTTCCGGTCCCACCATGCCGATCGACGGGCGCGCACAAGCGAGATTGAAGAGCGCGCGGATAGCTAGAATTTGCCCTTCCCCAGCGGCGACAGCGGCGGCTTGTCTTGGGGCATGGCGGCGGTGCTGAGCTGTTCGTTGTGCAGGGTTTCTGCTTTAAGGGGACGAGGGCTGAGGCGTGCAGCGAGAACCGCCCAGATCACCATCGATATCGCGCTCATCGTAGTGATCCCGGAGTACGTGAATCCACCCAATACAGCGAAAAACGCGGCAAGCCAGGCCCCCGGCATTCCGCGCCTACTAAACAATATCAGCAGCTGTGCAGCGAGGAGGGCGATGACCGCGAGCCCTCCCAGGTCGAAGGCGAGGATTGCGTAACCGTTCTCGAGACTCGTCTCGAGAACGGTACCCTTCATGGCGTAGCTCGATCCCCAGCCATTCCCGAACACGACAACCGAGCCAATGTTCTCCAATATGTATTCGGTGGCCACACTTCGCGCGGCGGAAGAACTACCGTCGTCGCCAGAAAATCGTTCGACAAGACCGTCGAGTACCGGAAGATTTATGAAGGCAACAATTCCCACACCTACGACGATCACCATCGTTATGAGGGAGCGCAAGCTTCGTATCGCCAAGACCAAGATGATTATGGTTGCGACCACTGCCATGATCGTCGGAGTGCGTGATTCGGATAGAACGACCGCCGCCAGGAGCAGCACCAATGCCACGTACCTCGGCAGAGGGCTCCTCACTGTTACGAGTAAAGGAATCGCAATCGCGGCAGCCAAGCCAAGGTCCAGAGGACTGTCGAACGTGCCGACGGGCCGGCTGCCGGGCTGAACGCCCGCGACCGCCGCCCAGGGCAGGTTCGACCCCGCTAGCCACTGCACAATAACAAGAATCGACTCGACAACCATAGTCAAGACGAAAACACGGACGATTATGGGAACCGCGTCAGCGTCGGACCCTTGAACCACCCGGAGGCAGAAGAAGTACAAAATGCTGGAAAGAAGTGAATTTGTTAGACCGAACAGCGCAGTCGGCCCCGTCAGGGTCACGGCCATAACCACAGCCAGCGTGACACAGAGGGCCAGGAGGGAGTGTATTGCCCAGTGCGCGCGCCACTCTCGCGCAACACCTGGCGCATTGGAGAGAAGGGCGAAAGCAGCCCAAACGATCAGAAGCAGAGTGGCCGGATGCAACGCTGCATAACCCTGCCAATTACCGATCAAGACCCAGCCCGCTTGCGACGGAATGAGAAGCCGAAGGATCAGAACTATGGCCAGCACAAGAGTCGGCCTCTTCTGTAGGGACAGCGCCACCGCAACGCAAACAATGCCCCAAATAACGAGCTGTACCATGCTATATCTCCCAGTCGCTCAAGGCATCCAACCGACGGTCGTGGCGGGGGTGCGCGGGTGGAGGTCTGTGAGGAGTTTACGCGAGCGATCTGCGTAAAGATCTACACCGGGCGATGGGGCGCAGTTACGAATTTGCCCCGTCCTCAGGGTTCGACAGATAGGGCTTCCATCTTGGATCGACGATCGAATCGACTCGCTGACGATACGTCTCACCCACCATGTCCTCGCTGCTGGGCCAGTCTCTTTGGATTCGGGCCAACAAGTCTCTCGACATGGCGATCACTCGAGCCGGGTTTCCTCCGACCACACACCCGTCTGGCACCGACTTCGTGACGACGCTTCCCGCAGCTACGATCACGTCGCTTCCGATCCGCACACCGGGCATGATAATGCTCCGCGATCCAATGAAAGATCGGTCCCCGATCGATATAGGAGCATACCGGTAACGACGGAGATCACCCTTTGAAACGAGCCATCCGGTCCCGTCGTGTGTTATGAATTGCACTCCCACGCTGACCGTCACTCGATTCCCGATGCTAAGCAACCACCGTTCGGAAGCCACATCCATCGAGTAAATACGACATCCTTCGCCAACGGCGACCCCCAACTGACGCGCAGCTCGCGGGCCACCCACCAGCTTAGACATGATGTAGAACTGCAATGAGGCTGGGATGAGACGCTTCACTTCTCCCGACCATCCTCGAGAACTGCGGACAAAATAGGTGGCGTATATGCGCGATCGATCTGGGGATCGTTTCCGCCCACGTTGTGGCGCCAAAGCGCCACTCTTTGGCTCCCCGGTATCACGGAGAAAAACAAGGCGTTCTCCCGGATCTGCGAAACCCTAAAGCCTGCTTCGACGGCACAGGCATTGAGCCACACATCGTCAGCTTTAGGGGCTACTGCCCGGAAAGCCTCACCTTTTTGATGCAGGAAGTCCAAATATTCAGTCGGGTATATCACACCAGACACGCCAGTGAGAAAGTTCCTATGGCTAGGCGCCGTTCCCTTGACGGGTACCCAACTCATATACGGGGCCATCTTATTGCCAATGAGCCCGATGCGATGCGCGCGATAACAGTGGATGGACGAGGGATCCTGCGTCTGCGCTGCGACGAGGCCGACGAGCCACGACCGCGGGTAGAGAATGTCGTCGTCCGCGGTGGCGAGAGGCAACGCGTGACCGTACTCGCTCGCAACGTAGGGGTAATACTTGCCATGCGGCCCCATCGGTTCGGAACGGCGGATCTCCAGCCCCCGCCGTCTTAAGCGAGCCAAACCTGGACTCTTAACAGCAGCGTCGAGATCAGCCTCGCTGTCCAGCCACAGAATGAGCTTTCGCGGGCGCGCCTTCCCTCGCGCAATGCTCTCAATGGTGAGATGCACACTGGACACGCGCGGCCCATAAGTTGTAAGGGAGACGACTGCGGGCGAGCCCCCTCGCACGCTACGTCTGGACCACAGATTTGTCAGACTCATGAGCACGAAAAGATACGCTCGGCGGACCGTGGGAATGAATGACAGTCTCCGCGCTGTTGAAAGCATTATTCGAGTCTCCTAGTGAGGTTTACACATTACCTCGATGCGCTGTGTTGCACAGAGCATCGCTCCCTGACGACGGCACCAGACGTTGTCATCTGCGCCTGAGGATCCGACCCAACGCGCGCTTTAGCGCTGCAAGATCAGTAGAACGCAACTTGTAGAAGTCGGACCAGATGAACCCGTGGTACTTGACAGTCCAAGCGATGCACATATTGCTGGATACGACGTTACCCGCCAGCGTCGCGAGCGCCGCACCGACCCCGCCCAGCGGCGGAACCAGAACGAATAGCAAAACAACGTTGAGTGCGCAGGCGACGAGGATGCTGTAGCTGCGCAGCTCTGGGCGCCCTCGCGCACTCAGCGTCGCGCCCGCGATGGAGCCCGGCACGCCTACGACGACCGCGAGGGCCGCAACCAAGGCGATGGGGATAGCCCCCGAGAACTCGACGCCGAAAACGAGCGGGAGCCACCACCCGATCGGCGCGAGAACGACGATGGCACAGAGCAGACAGGCGATGAAGGTCGCTCGAGCGGCCAGACCCGCCCGAGCATTGTCCCGTTGCGCGGCGTCGCTGGAGAACATAACCTCTCGCGTCGCGGAGTTGATGATCAGCGGCACTTCGCTCACGTTGACAGCGACCGCATAGAGACCCAGCTGCGCCGCACCTCCCAGGGGGAGGATCAGGAGCTGATCGATGCGCATGAGCAGCACCCCCGCAACCGATCCGAGCCACGCCTTCGTCCCATACGCGAACGTACGACGGGAGGATGTGGGTCGAGAGCTACGAGCCAAACTCGGCTTCGCCCCGATGAGTCGCACGTAGGCGAAACCGGCAAGAACTGGACCGAGCACGGTGACGAGCGTGGCAGTGAAGAGCGTGAGCTGGCCCGCGAGAGCGAAGCCGACGATTCCGGCGATGCGCAGGCTGCCGTTCAGAACGCGCTCCGTTGCGACAACTCCCCACATGTGCAGCCCAGCGGCTGTCCCGCGCAACAACGCGACCAAGAGGCCCGGGATCGTTGCCACTGTCGCGATGGTCATCAGCGTAGCGAGCCCGGACGAACCGCCTTGCGTGAGGATAGGGGAGGCCAGCCACACGATCACTACGGAGAGCATCCCCGTGCCCAGCAGGGACGACACCAGCGCGAGCCACGTCACGCGTCGGAGGTACGATCTCCGGGCGAGGACGTTCGTAACTGCATCAGGCAGGCCCAGCGTCGCGATGGCGACCGCCAGCATGAACGGCGCCGTCGCGGCCGCGAGATCTCCTCGCCCGTCGACATCGAGCGCGCGCGCCAGAATCGGCGCCGTGACGAGGACGGCTATCGGCGGAAATCCATTGCCCAGGATGGACAGCGCCACATGGCGGGCGTGCGAGCCGCTCACGCGCGCGCGCCACGCAATCCAAGGATCAACGACCACGTCTGCTCGCGGAACATCTCTCGGCGCGCCTCGCTCGACCGCATGGCATCCGCGATCCGTGCCCGGCGTTCCTCGGGATCGACGGTAGCCGCCTCGGCGATCTTGTGGGCGAGTGTGCCAGCGTCGTGGATGTCGGTCGCCAGCCCCATCTCTTCCAGTACCGAGGCGAATCGCACTTGATGATCGTCGACGTGCTCGGCGTTCGCGTGACGTCGACCGAGGACCAACGGCCACACACCGGCATCCAGGGCGCCAAAGACATTGCCGGGACTGGCCTGCGATATGAAAATGTCGGCCCACTCCAGCGACTCGGCGACGCCCTGAGGCGTAAGGTAGTCGACCGCACGCTCGACGCGATCGGAAATCGCAGACCACTCCCCGACGCCGTACTGGACGATGTAGCGGTGGTCTCCCGCCTCGTCAACGGCAAGAGCGACGGCGTCGAGCAAGCGCTGGAACGGTTGCTCATGGGTTCCGACGGAGACGTAAATGTTCATCGGCTTCTCGTCACCTGTTCCCGATGCGGGTAGTCCGTCAGCTGCGTATCCCACTGGCACACATAAAGATCCGTGACCGGCTTCGTCAGCCTGGCGGTCATCGTGGCGTTGTCGACGCGATCGAAGCACTCGATGAATACGTTCTTCGTATCGAAGAAGAGCTTCCCGGCGAAGAAAAAGGGGACCGCCGCCGCCGCCCCACTGCTCACGATGATCTCTGGGCGCTCTCGTCTCAGCACCGAGAACGCTCGCTTGAGATTGATGAGCAACGCCTTGACGCTTCGATTCGTCGGCCAGTACAGGCCGTAGGACCTCATTCCGCTGATCTTGCTGGCCGCGTCGGGCTTCAGGAACGTGGCGATCGCGATATCCACGCCCTCGGGCTGGGGTAGAAGAGCAAGCAGCTGGTCGAGGTGACCGCCGCTGCTGCACACGAACAGGACACGCGTAGATGTGGTCACGAGGTGAGCCTCTCCGCCCGCTGCACCCACATGTCCGCAGCGCTCTGCATCGAGAAGGGGCGGATGTAGTCGATCATCTCCTCGGCCGGTGCGACGGCGCCGTCGAGCATGTCGACCACTCCATCGGCCAGGGCAGCGGAATCGCCGACCGGATAAGTGCGCATGATGTCGTCGCGGTCCCCCAGAGCGCGATGCATCTCGTCCGGCCCGATGGCGTCGGCCGCGAGGACAGGCGTGCCCACCGCCATGGATTCCAGGAGCACGATGCCCCACGCTTCGCTTCGCGCGCTGTGGACGAGGACATCGGCCGCGGCCATGAACGGGTACGGGTTGCTGTGCCCGCCGTGCGCCGTGATAGTCAAGAGCCCGCGCGGGTCGTCGAACGCGTCGAGTTCCTCGCGCAACGGCCCTTCGCCGACAATGTGCCAGTGCAACGGGCGATCGATGGAGAGCAACGCGTCGCGGGTGATGTCCAAACCCTTCCGACGAATCAGGCTGCTGACCGACACGATGTGCTGGCCAGACCCGAAGTCCACCGAGGCGGACGCGACGAGATCATTGGTCTTGGCGATATCGACGGTGCTCGGAATGATCGCCGGCCGCGTCCGGAGACGGTAGACGTCCACCATCGAGTCCGCGACGGTCTGCGTGTTGGCGCTGATGTGCTCGCGGTGATTGAAGATCCAACCGATGAGGCTCTGCTTGGCGCGGCCGAAGCGGATGTACTCGGCGTGATCGGTCGGGTCGAGGTCCTCGCAGTAGTTGTAGACATGGTGGCGCGCGCCCGGAAGACCATCGACCATGGCGCAGGCCAAGATGCTCGACCACAGCTTGACGATCACGAGCGCGGGCGGGATGCGCCGCAGGACGACATAAAGACGACGAGCGACGTCCGCAGTAGCCAGGTGGCTCTCGAGCCCGAGATCGTGAACGATCACGCCATCTGAGATCTCGGACGCAAGCCCCTGCCCGCCGCGATGGAGGATGACGTGGATCTCGTGGCCTTGACTCGCCAAGTGGTTGGCTACGATGACCGTCTGACGTTCCGCGCCGCCGAACCTTAGGTGCGGTTGGAGGAAGATGATCCTCGCCATGTAGTGGATACCCCCGGGTGATCGCGTGCGGTGCCAGATAGGTCATCGGGCTAGGCCGCGGATGAGACGGTACCATTCATGTGTGTCCGTCTAATGACATAACGGACTCGATTGCGTACGGCGGACGAAGGGCTCTTAGCGTGCCGGAGTTGCGGACCGCCGAAGCCGTCGAGCTGCTTCCCGCCGTCGTTCTAGGCGTCGCGCGGGAAGTCGGATCTCGCGCTCTCATCATCAAGGGGCAGGGCCTTTCAATCCAGGGTCTACGCCCTCCCCGTACTTCCGGTGACGTCGACATCTGGGTGGCACCGGCAGACTTCGAGATATTCGTCGCTGAGATGAAGTCGCGCGGCTGGTACGACCGCGACGAGAAGGTCCTTGCGCCCCTCACAGGGCCGGCCAGCGTTTTCACGGTTCACTCGGTCACCCTCAACGGGCCAGGCTGGCCGATCGCGTTGGACGTCCACCGGTGCTACCCCGGCTTCTTCGCCCCGCCGACGCACCTTTTCGACGAGATCTGGGCCGCAAGAGAGTTCGTCGAGTTGGGCGGACAATGGTGCCCCATCCCCCAAACCGCCGATCACTGGCTCCTCGCGATGCTCCATTCTCTCCGCGATGGAAATGTCGCCCAGCTGGAGCAACTCGAGGAAGGGGCTCGGAACATGCCCCCCGAAGCCTTCCTGAGGCTTCGAGAGCGAGCGGTGACGCTCGGGGCGGTGGAGCCCCTTCGCGAACGCCTCGGATCGTGGGGGTGGCAGTTCCCACCCCCGGGCAGCGAGGAAAAGCGACTTCTCACGGAATGGGATCTCGCGATCTCCGATGCGCCGCACGGCGATCTCGCCCATGTTTCCGAACTGGTCCGCGCCCGCGGGTGGGCACGATTCGTCGTGGTATGGCGCGCAGTTTTCCCTCCCGAGAGGACGTTCCGCCTTTTCCACGAGGTGGGTCCTGGCCGTTGGGGCCTCTTCCTTGCGTACGCGCGACGCTGGAAGGGTGGCGTCGCCGCGATTCCTCGAATGGTGTCCTATGCGCGAAGAATGCGCCGCTTCAGCCGGAGAGAAGACTCCGCATCCTCAGCAACGAACCAGACCCCGCTGACCTAGATCTACGAGGAACGCCTCCACGTCGTTCGCGATGTCGTCGTGCAGAGACTCCGCTTCCTCACTCAGTCGCGCGACGATCTGTGCGGCGGAGATCGGCCCGATCTCCGCGACGATCGACCAGATGGCCGCTCCCCAGCCGTCCAGCACCACGGGGGGTTCCATTGACGCGCGACGGGCGAGATAGACCTCAGCTTGGTCGGTCGTCGCACATACGACGTCATCGGCGAGGCTCCATTGCGCGTCGGCGGCCATCACACCAAGCTCGCGGAGCGACCGAACGGCGTGATTCAGCCGGGTCGGTGCGAAGCCCAACGACCGGGCGAGCTCGTCGCCGGGTGTTCCATTCAGCCGGCACCAGACTGTCAGGAGGTCATCAGCCAGGATGACGAGTCGATTGTCCTGCGTGAGAACGACTACTGAGCTCGCGGCCCGCACTGCTTCCTTCACGCCTCCGCGCCACAGCCCGTCCGGCCGCGCGGAAGTGGAACGCCGAGAAAGGTCCAACCCGCCGTTCCAGGGAACGCGAGCCGGGGCGGCCGAGAAAACGACGAGCCCAATCTTCGGTCCCATCGGCATTTGCTCGTCAATCATCGCTCGCAAAAAGGACAAAAGCCCGGGGCGATCGGCTCCCCGAATGGTCGACTCGAAGGCCCTGTGGATCGCCTCGGCACCACCGAGGGAGCCGTCTTCGGCAGCGAAGGCCACGCCGGAAAGTTCTCGCAGCCGTCCGTTGGAGTCAACTCGCCCGGCACGATCAACGGCAATCTGCCGCCCCTCCGCTTCCGTCCCGCCGACGACCAAGACGAGTTCACCAGACTCGACGTCCTGTAGCGCGCCCCGAACAAGCCAGATGTGCTCCCGCGGGGTTTCGTGCGTCACCGGTGTTCCGTCCTTACTCCGTCGTGTCATCCCTTTCGATACTGCCATCCGTGCTGTGACGGCCGGGGGTCAGGCCCTCGGTATCATGAGCCGGACCCGTAGTCCTGTTCCAACTAGAACAGTGGGTCCCGACGGCAGAGGAGACTGGGACAATGCAGTTCGCCACGCCCGATCCTCCCTCGATCGATGCCCTCGGGGCGCAGTTCCGGCTTACGGGTGCTGTCCAGCTCCCGGATGAGACTCGGAGATTGATTGCCGCAGTATGGCGGGACTGCCTCGTCCCGACCGGCGTTGGCGGCCCTCTTCGCACGCTCGGGGTCTCCGAGACGATGTTCGACGACCTCGCTCGCGGCCTCTCCGACCTCTCCACCCGGGTCACCCTCGCCGCCCTGGATGCACTCCGGGGTACCCGGCTCCTCCTCCACGCCGCGGGTGTCACCGCAGACGACGGACGCGTCCTCGCGCTGGTCGGTCCCTCCGGGCGCGGTAAGACGACCGCCGCGACCCACCTCGGCCGGCACTTTGGGTATGTCAGCGACGAGAGCGTCGCAGTCGACCTCGACCTGGCCGTCTGGCCCTACCGCAAACCGCTCTCGGTGATCGTCGACGGAAAGCCCTTCAAACAGCAGATCGCTCCGAGCGACCTGGGCCTGCGGCCGCTCCCCGATGCGCCCTTGCGTCTGGCCGGCATCACCCTCCTCGAGCGTCAGCCCGACACCGACGACCCCGGTGTTCGGACCGTCGATCTCGTCGACGCCATCTGCGAGCTGACCCCGCAGATCAGCTATCTGCCCGAGCTCCCCTCGCCCCTGCAGTACATCGCGCGAATCGTGGATCAGGTGGGTGCCGTCACGCGCCTCGTCTACCGGGATGCCGCTGAGCTGCCGGCGATGGTCACGGCGATGTTCGCGTCGCGGCCCGCCGCCGCTCAGGAATGGTCGGTGGCGCCACGCCCTGCGCAGACAGGCCCCTGGCGCTGCGCCGAGGTCGACGACGCGATTCTGGTCGAGGGCCGCGCATGCATCCTTCGCGATGGCGTCGTCACCGCCCTCGACCACCGGGGCTGTCTCGTCTGGAGAATGTGCCTCGAGGGCGCAACGTCCGAGCAGATCACGGCGGCGGCGATCACCGCGTTCGGCGCCCCTGCCGACGGCGCGGCCGAGGAGCTGATCGCCGAGACGCTCGACGACCTCCGCACCCACGGCTTCGTCTCGCCCGCATGACCTCCTCCGCCGACACCACGGCCCCGCCGACCCGCTGGCGACGCGTTCGTCGTTCCCCCCTCACGCATCTCGCGCTGGCTCTCCTCCTGCTCGCACTCGTGCAGGGTTTCGTGATCAAGCCGTTCCAGGTCCCATCCGAGTCCATGTCCCCCACCCTGGAGACCGGTGACCGCATCCTCGCGAGCCGCATCGCCTACTCCGTCTCCGCTCCCGGGGCCGGCGACATCGCGGTGTTCTCGCGCCCGGAGAGCTGGGGCCCGACTGCAGACCGCAGTCCTCTCCGCATCGCGGTCGGCTGGGTCGGCGACATCGTCGGGTTCGGTCCGAGCAACCACGACGCGCTCGTCAAACGCATCATCGGCGAACCGGGGTCGACCGTCCGCTGCTGCACCGACCAGGGCGCGGTAGAGGTGAACGGCATCCCGCTCGCCGAAGAGTACGTCGTGAAGGACCTTCCCTTCACCCCCGGGGTGAGCGACTGCACCACCACCCCGTTGTCGCCCCGCTGCTTCGGACCGATCACCGTTCCTGCCGACGAGTTCCTCGTGATGGGCGATAATCGGGCGAATTCCGCTGATTCGGTGATCGCGTGCCGAGGAATCCCCTCTGCGTCGGCCGGGTGCGCGCGCTTCGTCCCCCGCGGGGACATGCTCGGGAAGGTCGTCTCGATCGTGTGGCCGCTCGACCGCCTCCGCCTGTTCTCCGACGGCGGCTGAACGCGCCGTCTGCGGAGGACGCCGGCCACTGGATGCCACGACCCTGCGGCGCGGTCGTCCGCAGCGCCTCTCAGCCCGCTGCGGCGAACAGCGCACCGCAGGATGCGTCGACCGTGACCGGGGTCGCCGACGCCGTGGGCGTGTGCCGCAGCTGCAGCGGGCCGAGCGGACCCTCGGGCAGCTGGACGGTCGACGACACCGTCCGCGATTGCCCCTGAGGGACCACCACGAGCCGGCTCAGCGCGCTGTTGCCGTCCTGGGACCCGGAACGGTCGAAGCCGGACTTCTCGCTCGTCGCCGGCTCCGTCGCGATCACCTGACCCCCGGGCGGCGCGAAGAACAGCACGTCCAGCATCATCGACGTCCGCGGCAGGCCGAAGTTGCCGTTGCGGGCGCCGAGCGTGTACTTGCTCTGGATGCTGTCCGGGATCGAGTTCGTCAACGTCGTCGACGTGGTGATCGTTCGCGCGGTGGCGTCGCACGTCGCCGCGACCGACTGGGTGAGGTGGTACTCGAGCTTTCCGACCGAGTAGTCGTTGAGATAAGTCCCCACCTGCGTGGCCTCGGTGTTGTCCATGCGCAGCGCGCCGTCCAGCCCGAGCTCCCGGGACAGTCGCTGCGCCTCCTCGTCGGTGAACGACAACAGCAGCCGCTGCTCCTGCGCCGAGGTGCTGAGCGCGTCCAGCATCTTCGCCGGATCCCACGCGCCCGAGGTCAGGTGGGTGAAGACCGCGCGCGAAACCTCCGAGAAGAACACGTCCGAGTCGCGGCCGGACGGGAACCGCTCGTACGCGTCGCTGAGCAGCACCTTCACGGCGTTGTCGCTCGTGATCTGCTCGCCCGCGACATCGACCGGGCCAGCGACGGCGAGCATGTGCGACAGGACGACCGGGTCGATCGAGATCACCCCGTCGAACCGCTCGCCGTTCGTCCGGTTCCAGAGGTCCTGGAAGAGCTGCACGGTCGTCGGGTAGCTCGGCGTCATCGTGTAGTCCTGCGAGTAGCGCGCGAACGTGGACGGATACAGACCGAGCGTCTCCGCGGGGATGTCGCTGAACTGCTCTCCCGCGGTGCCCTCCTCGTAGAACGTCGCCGAGCTCGCCTGGTCCAGCAGCTCGAACTTGCCCTGGTCGACCTTCATGATGATGCTCGCCGCCGGGTTTCCGCCGGTGGCCCGGATCTCGGCGTTGTTCTGGAAGACGATGAGATACGTCTTGCTCCCCTCGCCGCCCGCCATGCTCAGCAGGGTCGGGAGGTACCGGTTCACGACGTCGAGGGTCGGGGCCGTCCGGTCGATCACGTCGCGGATCTCGCCCACCGGTCCCGCGACGGGTCCGAGGAGCTGATCCGACCGGATGCCGTCCGTCTCGGCCTTCGCGGCCGTGAACGCCTGCGACACGACGGGGATCGACGCCTGCGCTTGCTGGAACGGCTGAAGATCGAAACCGCCGCCCTCGAGCGCGAGCTTCTTGATGTCGAGGTCGGCGATCATCTGCATCCCGGGCGGCAACGCGTCGCGCACGAGGATGTCGACCGCCCGGGTCACGCGCGAGACGGCGTCGATGTTCGCCCCGACGACGGGGACGTCGGATGCCATCTGCCACAGGGGCCCCTGCACGGTCGCGGCTGCACGGGCTGTGCGCACGCTCACGTCCTCCGCCGCCGCCTGGAGGCCTGCCTCGTCCTTCGCCTCGACGAGGGACGTGAGCTTTCCGAGGACGGCCTTGGAGACCAAGAGGTCTTCGCGCACCTCCATGGCCTGGACGGCCAGGGTGGCGCCCAAGACGCCGACCACCGCGACCGTTCCGCCGAGGACACCCAGCACTCCTCCCACGACCCAGGGCCACGCGCGCCGACGACGCGACGTCGCCCCCGTCCCCTCGGTGGTGTCCGCGCCGTGCTCCGCCGCGAGGGCGGAGGACTCGGCGTTGCGCGGATTCGACGACGCACTGTTCCTGGCATCCCGACGGAGGTTCTCACCCATGCGCTGAATCCTAGGTCAGACGACCTGGACGGCTTCTGTTCGCCCGCCCATCGGCATCGCGCTCCGTCACACGAAGAGAGGCGCCAGCGCGAAGCCGACCCCGACGAAGACCGAGCTGAGCCCACCGATGATCGGCAGGGCCGTCGTGCCCGACCGTCGTCCGACGACGTACCCGACGACGGCCAGCACCACCCCGACCCCGGCGGCGGCCAGGCCGAGCAGCGGCGCCCGGTCGACGATCGTGGAGGAATCCGCCTGGAGGAGCAGCAGCGCACCGATCGCCGGCACCCCCGCCGCCGCGATCGCTAGCAGGAGGGACACGACGCCGAGGATGCGGGAGAGCGGCTTCACCCGAGCGACTCTACCCGGCGACATCGCACGGCCCCGAAGGGCGACCCCCACGCACGGCGAAGGGCCGGGCCCGAAGGCCCGGCCCTTGCCGGTCAGTCCGAAGAGGACTTACTTGAGGATCTTGGTGACGGTACCGGCACCGACGGTGCGGCCACCCTCACGGATCGCGTAGCCGAGGCCCTCTTCCATGGCGATCGGCTGGATGAGCTCGACCGACATCTCGGTGGTGTCACCGGGCATGACCATCTCGGTGCCCTCGGGCAACGTGATGACGCCGGTCACGTCCGTGGTACGGAAGTAGAACTGCGGGCGGTAGTTCGTGAAGAACGGGTTGTGGCGGCCGCCCTCTTCCTTGGACAGGATGTACGCCGTGCCCTCGAAGTTGGTGTGCGGGGTGACCGAACCGGGCTTCACGACGACCTGGCCGCGCTCGACGTCGTCACGCTTGGTGCCGCGCAGGAGCAGACCACAGTTCTCGCCGGCCCAGGCCTCGTCGAGCTGCTTGTGGAACATCTCGATACCCGTGACAGTGGTCTTCTGCGTCGGGCGGATGCCGACGATCTCGACCTCGGAGTTGATCGCGAGGGTACCGCGCTCGGCGCGACCCGTGACGACCGTTCCACGACCGGTGATGGTGAAGACGTCCTCAATGGGCATGAGGAACGGCTTGTCCTTGTCACGCACCGGGTCGGGGATGGACTCGTCGACGGCCTCCATGAGCTCGACGATCGAGTTGACCCACTGCTCGTCGCCCTCGAGAGCCTTGAGGCCCGAGACGCGCACGACGGGGGCGTTGTCGCCATCGAAGTCCTGCGAGGAGAGGAGCTCGCGCACCTCGAGCTCGACGAGCTCCAGGATCTCCTCGTCGTCGACCATGTCGGCCTTGTTCAGCGCGACCAGCAGGTAGGGGACGCCGACCTGCTTGGCGAGCAGCACGTGCTCACGCGTCTGGGCCATCGGGCCGTCGGTCGCCGCGACCACGAGGATCGCGCCGTCCATCTGAGCGGCACCGGTGATCATGTTCTTGATGTAGTCGGCGTGACCGGGCGCGTCGACGTGAGCGTAGTGACGCTTCGGGGTCTCGTACTCGACGTGCGAGATGTTGATGGTGATACCGCGCTGGCGCTCTTCCGGCGCCGAGTCGATCGACGCGAAGTCACGCTGAACGTTGGTGGCCGACGGGAACTTGTCGGCGAGCACCTTCGAGATGGCAGCGGTGAGCGTGGTCTTGCCGTGGTCGACGTGACCGATCGTTCCGATGTTCACGTGCGGCTTGGTCCGCTCGAACTTGGCCTTAGCCACTGGGTCCTCCTCAGGACGGTCGTGCAGAGTCACGGGCGCTGGATTGCGACCGGTTCTCTACGGGGATGGTTCTCAGGTTACTAGAGAGTCGGTATTGAGTTTGAGCGGATGCCGGGAACCCGGCCGGGGCACGAGCTCCCGGCATCCGTGAGAGCGGTGTTACTCGCCCTTGTTCTTCTGGATGATCTCGTCGGCCACGGCCTTCGGGACATCGGCGTAGCTGTCGAACTCCATCGAGTAGACGGCGCGACCCGAGGTCTTCGAGCGCAGGTCACCGATGTAGCCGAACATCTCCGACAGCGGCACGTTGGCCCGGACGACCTTGACGCCGGCGGCGTCTTCCATCGACTGGATCTGGCCACGACGAGAGTTCAGGTCACCGATGACGTCGCCCATGTACTCCTCGGGAGTACGGACCTCGACGGCCATGATCGGCTCGAGGATCGTGGGGTTCGCCTTGCGGACGGCCTCCTTGAAGCCCATCGAACCGGCGATCTTGAACGCCATCTCCGAGGAGTCGACGTCGTGCGACGCGCCGTCGAGCAGGATCGCCTTGACACCCACCATGGGGTAGCCGGCGAGCACGCCGACGTTCATGGCGTCCTGGAAGCCCTGGTCGGTCGGCGAGATGTACTCGCGCGGGATACGACCACCGGTGACCTTGTTCTCGAACTCGTAGGTCTTGTCGGCCGTGACCTCGAGGGGCTCGAGCGCGAACTGGATCTTCGCGAACTGGCCCGAACCACCGGTCTGCTTCTTGTGGGTGTAGTCGTGGCGGTCGACCGACTTGCGGATCGTCTCGCGGTAGGCCACCTGCGGCTTTCCGACGTTGGCCTCGACCTTGAACTCGCGCTTCATGCGGTCCACGAGGATGTCGAGGTGCAGCTCGCCCATGCCCTTGATGACGGTCTGACCGGTCTCGGAGTTCTGCTCGACGCGGAACGTCGGGTCCTCTTCCGCGAGCTTCTGGATGGCGACACCCAGCTTCTCCTGGTCGGCCTTGGTCTTGGGCTCGATGGCGACCTCGATGACCGGCTCCGGGAACGTCATCGACTCGAGGACGACCTGGTTGGCCGGGTCGCACAGGGTGTCACCGGTGGTGGTGTCCTTGAGGCCGATGACGGCGTAGATGTGACCGGCGGTGACCGAGTCGACCGGCATCTCCTTGTTGGCGTGCATCTGGAAGATCTTCCCGATGCGCTCCTTCTTGCCCTTGGTCGCGTTGACGACCTGGGCGCCGGAGTCGAGGTGACCCGAGTAGACGCGGATGTAGGTGAGGCGACCGAAGAACGGGTGCGTCACGATCTTGAACGCGAGCGCCGCGAACGGCTCCTCGCGGTCGGCGTGGCGCTCGATGACGATCTCTTCGTCCTTGGGGTCGTGCGCCTCGATGGCGGGCACGTCCAGGGGCGAGGGGAGGTAGTCGACGACCGCGTCGAGCATGGGCTGCACGCCGCGGTTCTTGAACGCCGAGCCACACAGGACCGGGTACAGCTCCGAGTTGATCGTCATCTTGCGGATGGCGCCCTTGATCTCGGCGACCGTGAGCTCCTCACCACCGAAGAACTTCTCGAGGAGCGCGTCGTCGGACTCGGCGACGGTCTCGAGCAGCTGCTGGCGGTACTCGGCGGCCTTGTCTGCGAGGTCGGCCGGGATCTCCTGGATCTCGTACTTCGCACCCATGGTCACGTCACCCTTGGCATCGCCGGGCCACACCAGGGCGCGCATCTCGACGAGGTCGATGACGCCGACGAAGTCGTTCTCGGCACCGATGGGGAGCTGGATGACGAGCGGCTTGGCCTTCAGGCGGTTGACGATCGTGTCGACCGTGAAGTAGAAGTCGGCGCCCAGCTTGTCCATCTTGTTGACGAAGCAGATGCGGGGGACGTCGTACTTGTCGGCCTGACGCCACACCGTCTCGGACTGGGGCTCGACGCCCTCCTTGCCGTCGAAGACGGCGACGGCACCGTCGAGCACGCGGAGCGAACGCTCGACCTCGACCGTGAAGTCGACGTGTCCAGGGGTGTCGATGATGTTGATCTGGTTCTTGTCCCAGAAGCAGGTGACGGCGGCGGAGGTGATCGTGATGCCACGCTCCTGCTCCTGCTCCATCCAGTCGGTGGTCGCGGCACCGTCGTGCGTCTCACCGATCTTGTGGTTGACGCCCGTGTAGAACAGGATGCGCTCGGTCGTCGTCGTCTTGCCGGCATCGATGTGCGCCATGATGCCGATGTTGCGGACCTTGTGGAGGTCGGTGAGCACGTCTTGTGCCACGGGTGTCTTCCTTACCTGTTGGGAGGTTGATGCCGGGCCCTTAGCGGGTCCGTGACCGGGGTGCGTTCACGGACCCGCCGCGGGTTTTACCAGCGGTAGTGCGCGAAGGCGCGGTTCGACTCGGCCATCTTGTGGGTGTCCTCGCGGCGCTTGACCGCGGCACCGAGGCCGTTCGAGGCGTCGAGGATCTCGTTCTGCAGACGCTCGGTCATCGTCTTCTCACGACGACCCTTCGCGTAGCTCACGAGCCAGCGCAGCGCGAGGGTGTTCGCGCGGTGCGGCTTGACCTCGACGGGCACCTGGTAGGTCGAGCCACCGACGCGGCGGCTCTTTACCTCGAGGGTGGGGCGCACGTTGTCGAGCGCCTTCTTGAGGGTGGCGACGGCGTCCTGGCTGTTCTTCGCCTCGACACCACGGAGGGCGTCGTAGACGATCGACTCGGCGAGGGACTTCTTGCCGTCGACCAGGATCTTGTTGACCAGCTGCGTGACGACGGGAGCGCCGTACACCGGGTCGTTGACGACGGGACGCTTCGGGGCGGGACCCTTACGAGGCATGGTTCTCAGCCCTTCTTCGCGCCGTAGCGGCTGCGAGCCTGCTTACGGTTCTTGACAGCCTGGGTGTCGAGCGCACCGCGGACGATCTTGTAACGGACACCGGGGAGGTCCTTCACACGACCACCGCGGACGAGCACGAGCGAGTGCTCCTGCAGGTTGTGACCCTCACCGGGGATGTAGGCGGTGACCTCGGTGCCGTTGCGCAGCTTCACGCGGGCGACCTTGCGCATCGCCGAGTTCGGCTTCTTGGGGGTCGTGGTGTACACGCGGGTGCACACGCCGGCCTGCTGGGGGTTCGACTTCAGCGCGGGAGCCTTGGTCTTCGAGACCTTCGGCGAGCGGCCCTTGCGAACCAACTGCTGAATGGTTGGCACGTTCTCTCCTTGTTTGTGCTGCACGGTGACAGCGTCGTGTCTCCCCCGAGACCTCGCGCATCTTGCGATTCGTGACGTGTCGGGCTCACGTGTGATCCGCCGCGCGTCAGAATGATCGGACGCGGTAGTGGTGGATATGCCGTGGGGGTGACCTGTTCGCAGGTCATTCCCTGAGATGGTGCGAGCGTTGTTCCGTGTCGCCGGCCCGAGGGCATGACGCACGGCGCGCGTGAACGCACACCCGCTCAATGATACGCGCCCGAGAGGGTGCGGGCAAACGTGGCCGACGCGATGCTCAGCCCATCAGCAGGAACAGCGCGACGGCGGCCGCAGAGGCGACGACGACGATCGCCGCCAGCAGGAGGAAACCCCGCGTACGACCGCGTCGGACCGATCGCGGGCGTACGCGGGGTTTCCTCC
>NZ_VBUM01000078.1 GCF_005774735.1 Microbacterium sp. 5K110
CCATTGTCTCATCCGTGCCCGCACAGGCCCCGCATCGGAGCCGCACGGGCGGTTCAAAGGGCGACGGCGGTATCTTCGGCAGGTGACCGCGATCGCCTTCCTCATCGGCGTGCTCGTGCTCGTGATCGGCTTGGCCGTCTCGATCGCTCTGCACGAGATCGGGCACCTGCTGCCCGCGAAGCTCTTCGGCGTGCGCGTCGGGCAGTACATGATCGGGTTCGGGCCCACCCTGTGGTCGCGCCGCATCGGCGAGACGGAGTACGGGGTCAAGCTCCTCCCGCTGGGCGGATTCATCTCGATGTCGGGCATGTTCCCGCCCGCCCCCGACGGCGAGGCACAGCCCACGCGTCGCTCGCGGCTGTTCGCCACGATGATCCAGGACGCGCGCGACGCGAACGCCGAGACGATGATCGCGGGCGACGATCGTGTGTTCTACAAGCTCCCGGTCGGGAAGCGGATCATCATCATGCTCGGGGGGCCGGTCATGAACCTCCTCCTGGCCTTCGTCCTCTCGGCCATCGCCGTCAGCGCCATCGGCGTCACGCAGGGCACCACGACGGTGGCCTCGGTCTCGCAGTGCGTCATCCCCGCCAGTGCCGAGCGCGCCGACTGCCAGTCCAGCGACCCGACCGCTCCGGCGGCGGCCGCCGGCATCCGTCCGGGCGACACGATCGTCTCGATCGGCGGTACCCCCGTCTCGACGTTCGACGAAGCCGCGGCGATCATCCAGCGCTCGCCGGGTCAGGCGCTGCCCGTCGTCGTCGAGCGCGACGGCACCGAGCAGACCCTCACGGTCACCCCGGTCTCCACGGACCTCGCGGTGACGGGTGCCGACGGGCGTCCCGTGGTGGACGCCTCCGGCGCGACGCAGTACCGGACGGTGGGCTTCGCGGGACTCCGTCCTCAGGCGGCCCTCGTCCCGCAGCCGATCTGGGCGGGGCCCGAGGCCACGGTCCAGCAGGTCGGCGCGGTCGCGCAGATCATGACGCAGCTCCCCGTCCGCGTCTACGACACCGCGGTCGACCTGTTCACCGGCCAGCCGCGCGACCCGAACGGTCCGCTCAGCGTCGTAGGCGCCGGGCGTCTCGCGGGAGAGTTCGCCGCGGTCGATGCGCCGATCCTCGCGCGGGTGCAGTCGATCATCAGCCTGCTGGCGGCGCTGAACATCGCGCTGTTCGTCTTCAACCTCATTCCGCTCCTGCCGCTGGACGGCGGCCACGTCGTCGTGGCGCTGTGGGACGGGGTGAAGCGCTGGATCGCCCGCGTCCGCGGCAAGGTCGCCCGACCCGTGGATGCCACCAAGCTCGTGCCCCTGACCTTCGTCGTGGTCGTGCTGCTCATCGGCATGGGCGGTGTCCTCTTCCTCGCCGACGTCTTCAACCCGATCCAGCTGCTGTAGGGGTCGCGCAACTCCTGCTGCGCGCACGGTACGCGACGCCGGGCCGCTGTCCGACCTGGATCCGCAGGAGATGTGCGCGCGTCAGAGGGCGAAGGCGATGAGGCGCTCGAGGGTGCGCATGCCGTCGCGGGACAGGATCGACTCGAGGTGTCCCTGCACGCTCGCCACGGCGGGGCCGCGCAGGGCGTAGACGTCGCCGGTCTCTGCATCCGCGGAGACCTCTACCGCGATATCCCGGCCGGCCGTCGGCAGGGACGACACGGCGTCGGTGGGATCCGACGTGGCCGTGACGGACCCGACGGTGATCCCGCGTTCGGTCGTGCCGGGGGCGACCCGCGCCGTGAACGTGTTGTAGAAACCGATCGCGGCGGGCTCGCCGAACACGTCGACGCTCTTCTGCAACCCCTGGTGCGGCTGCGCGAGGGGCGCGAGATCGATGCCCAGCTGATCGGCCAGGATCTGATGGCTCAGGCACACCGCCAGCAAAGGGGCGCGGCGGAAGAGACGGCGGGAGACGACGCGGCGCATCGCTTCCATGCGGGGGCTGTCGTCGCGCGGGTCCCCCGGACCGGGGCCCGCGACCACGAGGTCGGCCCCGTCCACGTCGGCATCGGTCGCCTCCGACCAGTGAACGATCCGGGCGTCGAGCCCCAGGTGGCGCAGCTGGTGCGCGAGCATCGTGGTGAAGCGGTCCTCGGCATCCACGACCAGAGCGGTGCGCCCGGCGAAGGGTCCCGAACCGTCGGGGTCTTGCGGGTTCATCCAGAACGGGGCGAGCCGGTCGTTGCGGGATGCCAGGAGCTCCGCGATCGCGGGATCCTCGGCGAGCGGGCGACGCGGGGCGACCGGCGCGTCGGGGTCGGCTTCGGCGTCGGCCGCGGGGACCGTGTCGCGCGGGATCGCGCCGATCGCCCCGAGCACCCCGGCGGCCTTGCCGTGCGTCTCGCCGACCTCGCCGTACGGGTCGGAGTGGCGCACCAGCGTCGCCCCGACGGGCACACGCAGGCGTCCGTCGACGAGGTACGCCGTGCGAATGAGGATGGGGGCGTCGAGGTCGTGGGTCACGCCCTCCGCGGCACCGTTGGGCGTGAACAGGGCGGCGACGCCGGAGTAGTAGCCGCGCGGCGTCGTCTCGTGGCGGGCGATCACGGTGCAGGCGTTCTGCATCGGCGACCCGGTGACGGTCGGGGCGAACATCGTCTCGCGGAGGATGTCGCGAGGGTCGAGCGTGCTGCGCCCGCGCAGCATGTACTCGGTGTGCGTCAGACGCGACATCTCTTTGAGGTGCGGCCCGGTGATGCGTCCGCCGTCGCTGCAGACGGCGCTCATCATCTTCAGCTCCTCGTCGACGACCATGAAGAGCTCCTCGGTCTCTTTGGTCGATCGCAGGAACTCCGCGAGCGTGTCCGCCGTGGCGCCGCCCTGCGGGTGACGGAACGTGCCCGAGATGGGGTTCATCGTCACGATGCCCTCGCGGGCGCTCACGTGCGCCTCGGGGCTCGCGCCGACCGCGACGTGATCGGGGGTCACGACCGCGAAGGTCCAGTACGCGCCCTTCTCGTGCTCGAGCAGCGCACGGAACCACGTGAGTGCGGCGACGCGCGGGTCGGCCTCGACTCCGGCGACGAAGTCGCGCCGGATGACGAAGTTCGCCCCCTCGCCGCGCCCGATCTCGTCCGCGATCACCCGGCGCACGATGTCGGCGTAGGACTCGTCGTCGATGTCGAACCCGGCGCCGTCGAGCGCCACGGGCTCGGATGGGAGGGATGCCATGACTTCGGCGCGGGGGAGCGGCATCCGCTCGTCGATCACGAGGCAGCGCAGCGGTGCGCCGTCGTCGTGGCAGACGAAACCGCGCTCGCGGACCTGTCGGAACGGCACGAGGGCCAGAACCTCGCGGGGCGCGCCGTTGCCGTCGATCAGCGGGATGTCGGCGAGGAGGCCGACGTCGACGACGGTGCCGGTGAGCACCTCGACGGTCGCGTCGTCGCGAGCGATGAGCGCGAACGGCGCGTCACCGGCGAGCAGGTCGTGGATCAGGGAGGAGGGGTCGGGCCCGGTCATCGAAGTACTTCCGTCTGAGATCGAGGGTCCAAAGCGGCCGCCGGAAACACGAAGACCGCCCGGATCCCGAGGGAGGGCGGTCTGTCGCACACGTGCTCACCGCCTAGACGGTGGGCCACCAGCAGGTATACGCGTGCATGGCGCCGAACCTACCACAGAGCGCCCTCAGCCCTCGCTCCGGCGCGGCGGCGTAGGCTGGGCGCGTGCCTGCAGTGAACATCGGGATGCCCCGCGTACCGGAGGTCCTCGCTCCCCGTCGAAAGACGCGCCAGATCAAGGTCGGCAAGGTCCTCGTCGGCGGTGACGCCCCCGTCAGCGTCCAGTCGATGACGACGACGCCCACGACCAACATCAACGCCACCCTGCAGCAGATCGCCGAGCTCACGGCATCCGGGTGCGAGATCGTTCGCGTGGCGGTGCCGTCGCAGGACGACGCCGACGTGCTGCACATCATCGCCAAGAAGAGCCAGATCCCGGTCATCGCCGACATCCACTTCCAGCCGAAGTACGTCTTCCAGGCGATCGACGCCGGGTGCGGCGCGGTGCGCGTGAACCCCGGCAACATCCGCAAGTTCGACGACCAGGTCGGCGCGATCGCCAAGGCCGCCAAGGACGCCGGCGTTTCGCTGCGCATCGGCGTCAACGCCGGGTCGCTCGACCGCCGCCTCCTCGAGAAGTACGGCAAGGCCACCCCCGAGGCTCTCGTGGAGAGCGCGGTGTGGGAAGCCTCGCTGTTCGAGGAGCACGACTTCCACGACTTCAAGATCTCGGTCAAGCACAACGACCCGATCGTGATGGTCAAGGCCTACCGCCTGCTCGCCGAGCGGGGTGACTGGCCGCTGCACCTCGGTGTCACCGAGGCGGGTCCGGCCTTCCAAGGCACGATCAAGAGCGCGACGGCCTTCGGCATCCTGCTCTCGGAGGGCATCGGCGACACGATCCGCGTCTCGCTCTCGGCACCGCCGGCCGAAGAGGTCAAGGTCGGGCACCAGATCCTGCAGTCGTTGAACCTGCGCGAGCGCAAGCTCGAGATCGTCTCGTGCCCGTCGTGCGGCCGCGCGCAGGTCGACGTCTACACGCTCGCCGACGACGTCACCGAGGGGCTCAAGGACATGACGGTTCCGCTGCGCGTGGCCGTCATGGGCTGCGTCGTCAACGGTCCGGGCGAGGCACGCGAAGCCGACCTCGGCGTGGCGTCGGGCAACGGCAAAGGCCAGATCTTCGTCAAGGGCCAGGTCATCAAGACCGTGCCCGAGGCCGAGATCGTGCAGACCCTCATCGAAGAGGCCAATCGCCTCGCCGACGAGATGGGCCCGGATGCCGCTCCCGGCACGGCCCAGGTCGTCACCGTCTGACCCGACCCGCTAGCGTCGGAGTCTCCATGACTTCGACCGCCTCCCTCGCCCGCCCGCTCGTCTCGGGCGTCGTCACCGCGCTCGTCGGCTTCACCAGCACGTTCGCCGTCGTCCTCACCGGTCTCGGGGCGCTCGGGGCCACTCCGACGCAAGCGGCGAGCGGCCTCCTGGCGATCACGGTCGTCATCGGGGTCGGCTGCATCGTGCTCGCGTGGCGGTACCGGATGCCGATCACTCTGGCGTGGTCGACCCCGGGGGCGGCCCTGCTCGCGGCGACCGGCACGATCGAGGGCGGGTGGCCGGCGGCGGTGGGCGGGTTCCTCGTCTGCGCCGCGCTGATCCTCGCCACGGCACTGTTCCCGCCGCTCGGGGCGCTCATCGCCCGCATCCCGCCCTCCATCGCCCAGGCGATGCTCGCGGGCGTGTTGCTCCCGTTGTGCGTGGCGCCGTTCGCAGGGCTCGTGAGCGACCCGTGGGGCGTGGCGCCGGTCCTGATCGTGTGGCTGGTGGCATCCCGTCTGCTGCCGCGGTGGGCGGTGCCGCTCGCTTTCGTCGCGGCCACGGTCGTGATCTGGCTGGAACTCGCCCGCACCGGCGGGGGAGTGGATGCCGCGGCCCTGCTGCCGCGCCTGGAGTTCACCGCCCCGGTGCTCACGTTCGGCTCGGTCATCGCCGTGGCCGTGCCGCTGTTCGTCGTGACGATGGCGTCGCAGAACGTGCCGGGCGTCGCCGTCATGCGCAGCTTCGGCTACACCGTGCCGTGGCGTCCGTCGATGCTCGTCACGGGCCTGGGGACGGCCGCCGCGGCGACGGCGGGCGGCCACGCCGCCAACCTCGCCGCGATCAGCGCGGCGATCGCCGCCGGTCCGGACTCCCACCCGGATCCGAAGCGGCGTTGGGTCGCAGGGGTCTCGGCCGGCGGGACGTATCTCGTCTTGGCGGCGCTGTCGTCCGCCTTCGTGGCGCTCGTGCTCCTCGCCCCCGCGGGCGTCATCCCGGCCGTGGCGGGCGTCGCCCTGTTCGGCGCCTTCGGCGCTGCCGTGCAGCAGGCCATCGACGATCCCGGCGAGCGGCTGCCCGCGGTCGTGACGTTCCTCGTCGCCGCGTCGGGGGTCGCGGTGGCCGGCGTCAGCGCGGCGTTCTGGGCGCTGCTCGCGGGGCTGGTGGTGCGGGCCGTACTGCACGTGGGGCGCCGGCGCGCGGCCTGAGCCTCGCTCGGCTCGCGATTCGGCGACGACACCGCACGGCCCGGCCGGGACCGAGCTGCCTCTCAGTGCAGCGCGCCGCCCGGCACCGCCGCCTCGACGGGGGTGTCGACGGCGGTGCGGATCGCGATCTCGAGCCCGCGGACGATGTCGTCCAGCGGCAACGAGGGAGCGTCCGCGGGGGCGTCTTCGCGCGCGTACGGCACGTGCACGAACCCCGCCCGGACCTCCGGGGTGTGCGCGGTGGCGTGGAGCGCGGCGTACATGACGTGATTGCAGACGAACGTCCCCGCCGAGTGGGAGACGGCGGCGGGAAGGCCCGCGTCCGTCAGCGCGGCGGCCATGGCCTTGACCGGCAGGGTGGCGAAGTAGGCCGCGGGGCCACCCTCGACGACGGGCCGGTCGAGAGGCTGGGCGCCGGCGTTGTCGGCGATGCGCGCGTCGGCGAGATTGATCGCGACGCGCTCGGGTGTGAGGGCCGCGCGACCTCCCGCGAGTCCCACCGCGATCACGACGTTCGGCTGATGAGTCGCGATCAGAGCGCGGAGGCGCTCGTCGGCGGCGTCGAAGACCACCGGAAGGACCTCGGTGACGAGCGTCTCGGGTCCGTCCCACCGGGCGGTGACCCGGCGCACGGCATCCCCCGACGGATTCGTGGCGTCGCCGGCGAAGGGTGCGAAACCGGTCAGCAGGATCGTCGTCATCCCTCCACGCTACGTCGGCTCAGCCGAGGCCGAACTCCGCGCGGATCCGGTCGCGTGCGCCGGCGTACTCGGGGAGGCCGTCGAAGAACGCGAACTTCTCGCCGATCACCGAGTCGCGCGCACCGTCGGGCTCGACGACCCAGGTGGCGAAGGTCTCGGCGAAGTCCTCGGAGGCGTTCGTCGCGGCGTATTCGCTGACGAAGTCCTCTTCGTGCGCCTGGTAGAACTCCGCCGCGACATCCGCGTCGACGTTGTCGCGCGCGGGAGCGTCGGTGTATCCGGTCCAGAAGCGCTGTGCGAAGTGCTCCAGGTCGGCGTCGGGGAGGAGACATCCGGCATCGCTCCATTCGGTGTCGCACTCGGTCGCGTCGGGGTCGACATCGTCGATCCCGAGGCTCAGCAGGTGGGCGTACTCGTGCACGAGCGTGGACAGCAGCAGGTCGGCGTCGTCGGCGTAGGCCAGGTTCGCGGCGAACACCCACTTCGTCGAGTCGTTCTCGTCGCTCGTGACGTAGGCGAGCGTGTCGCTGCCGGAGTCGTCACCCGTCCGGTAGCCCGTGATGTCCGAGGCCACGAAGGCGGGCGTCGCGACCCGCACGAAGTCGTCCCACACCTGGCGCGCCCGCCCTTCCGGCTCCGGGGCGAGCGTGCCGTCGCCCTGGAGCTGATACGTCCCGGTCGTGGCGAACGCGCCGGAAGACTCCGCCGCGGGCTGGCGGTACCCCGTCCCGTACCACCCGCTCGCGCCGCCCACGGCACCGATGCCGACCCAGACCAGCACACCCGCGAGGAGGGCGACGGAGGCAGTGAGAAGAACGATCCAGCGGGTGCGCACCTGCTCACCCTAGATCGTGGTGGTCGGCAGAACGGGGCGCGAGCGCGGAGCCCTCGGCATCCACCGCTCTAGACTCGACTCTCGTGGTCACCCGTCTCTCGAACTACTTCCTCCGCACGCTTCGCGAAGACCCCTCGGATGCCGAGGTCACGAGCCACCGCCTGCTCGTGCGCGCCGGCTACATCCGTCGCAACGCCCCGGGCATCTTCGCGTGGCTGCCGCTGGGCCTGAGGGTCAAGGCGAAGATCGAGACCGTCGTCCGCGAGGAGATGGCGAACGCGGGCGCGTTCGAGGTGCACTTCCCGGCCCTGCTGCCGCGCGAGCCCTACGAGCAGACGGGCCGCTGGGAGGAGTACGGCGACGCGCTGTTCCGCCTGCAGGACCGCAAGGGCGCCGACTACCTGCTCGCCCCCACGCACGAGGAGATGTTCACGCTCCTGGTGAAGGACCTGTACTCGTCGTACAAGGACCTGCCGCTGACGCTGTTCCAGATCCAGGACAAGTACCGCGACGAGGCGCGTCCTCGCGCGGGTCTCCTGCGCGGTCGTGAGTTCACGATGAAGGACGCCTACTCGTTCGACGCGACGGATGCCGGGCTGGATGCCTCGTACCAGGCGCAGCGCGATGCGTACGAGCGGATCTTCCAGCGTCTCGGCCTCGAATACGTCATCGTCGCGGCCGACGCCGGTGCCATGGGCGGGTCGAAGTCGGAGGAGTTCCTGCACCCGACGCCCATCGGCGAGGACACTTTCGTGCGCTCGGCCGGCGGGTACGCCGCGAACGTCGAGGCGTTCACCACGGTCGTCCCCGAAGCGCTGCCGATCGAGGGACAGCCCGAGCCGGTGATCTTCGATTCGCCGAACACCCCCACGATCGCGACGCTCGTCGACCACTCCAATGCCCAGCTCGACGCCCCCGCCCCCGGCATCGCCGGTCCCGCGACCGCCGAAGCCGCCGAGTGGACCGCCGCGCACACGCTGAAGAACGTGGTGCTCGCGCTCACGCACCTCGACGGCACGCGCGAGATCGTCGTCGTCGGCATCCCCGGCGACCGCGACATCGACGACAAGCGCGTCGAGGTGGCCTTCGCCCCGGCCGAGGTCGAGGCCGCCACCGAGGCCGACTTCGCGAAGCACCCGCTCCTGGTCAAGGGCTACATCGGCCCCTGGTCGCCCACGGGCCCCGTCCTCGGTGAGGAGTCGGCGACCGGCATCCGGTACTTCCTCGACCCCCGCGTCGTCGACGGCACCGCGTGGATCACCGGCGCCAACATCGACCAGAAGCACGTGCACTCGCTCGTCGCGGGCCGCGACTTCGTCGGCGACGGTTTCGTCGAGGCCGCCTCGGTGCGCCCGGGTGACCCGGCCCCCGACGGCTCGGGTCCGGTCGAGCTCGCGCGCGGCATGGAGATCGGCCACGTCTTCCAGCTCGGCCGCAAGTACGCCGAAGCGCTGGGGCTGAAGGTGCTCGACGAGAACGGCAAGCTCGCGACCGTCACGATGGGCTCGTACGGCATCGGGGTCACCCGCATCCTCGCGATCATCGCCGAACTCAACAACGACGCGAAGGGCCTCATCTGGCCCGCCGCGGTCGCGCCGTTCGACGTGCACGTCGTGGCGACGGGTCGGGATGCCGTGGCCTTCGACCTCGCGGCATCCGTGTCCGATCAGCTCGAGGCCGCCGGACTGGACGTTCTGTACGACGACCGCCCCAAGGTCTCGCCCGGCGTGAAGTTCGGCGACGCCGAGCTCGTCGGCATCCCGCGCATCCTCATCGTCGGGCGCGGGGCCGCCGACGGCGAAGTGGAGCTGTGGGACCGCCGCTCGGGCGAGCGCGAGACGCTTCCGGTGGCCGAGGCGCTCGCGCGCCTGCAGGGCTGAGCCGCCCCTCGATTCACCGAGACCGCATCCCGCCGACAAACCCCCTGCACGCCGCAGCGGAGTTGTCGGCGGGATGCAGTCTCACGGGTGAGGGGCCGCGCGGACCCACCCTCGGCCCGGTGCGCGCTCGCGGCGGATAGCGTGGATGCCATGATCTCAGCGCCCCGCGTGCCCCTGTCCGACGGCTCGTCGATCCCGCAGCTCGGGGTCGGCACCTACAAGGTGCCCGCAGACGTCACCGCGGATCTGGTCGCCGGAGCCATCGCCGCCGGCTACCGGCACGTGGACACCGCCGCGCTGTACGGCAACGAGCGCGAGGTGGGCGAGGGGCTGCGCGCCTCGGGCGTCGCACGTGACGACGTCTTCGTCACGACCAAGGTGTGGAACGACGACCACGGCTTCGACGAGACCCTCCGCGCGTTCGACGCGAGTGCCGAGCGTCTGGGTCTCGACCGGGTCGATCTGTACCTGATCCACTGGCCGATCCCCAGCGCCGACCGGTACGTCGACACCTGGCGCGCTCTGGTGCGCCTGCGCGAGGAGGGGCGGGTCACCTCGATCGGCGTGAGCAACTTCTCGCCGGCCCACATCGAGCGCCTCCGCGACGAGACGGGCGTGCTGCCGGTCATCGATCAGGTGGAGCTGCACCCGCGGTTCCCGCAGAACGCTCTGGTCGACTGGAACGCCGCCCACGGGATCGTCACCGAGTCGTGGGCGCCGCTCGCGCGCGGCGGCCTGCTCGACGAGCCCGTGCTCGCCGACATCGCGGCGCGGTACCGCAAGACTCCCGCGCAGGTCGTGATCCGCTGGCACCTCGACCGCGGTCTCGTCGTCTTCCCGAAATCGGTATCGCTGGACCGGCTGCGCGAGAACGGCGACGTGTTCGACTTCGTCCTGGATTCCACCGATCACGCCGCGATCGCGAACCTCGAGACCGGCGAGCGCACGGGACGCGACCCCGACCTGGACTGACCGCCGGGCGGCGCCGCGGGCCTGAGGGTGCTGCGGGCTGTCTATCATTGCCGGATGCCCGCACGCCCCCGCCCCCTGTCGCGGCGGTGGAGCGCCCTCCCGGAACTCGTGCGCGATGCGCCGCCCCGTGTCCTGCTGATCGTCGGGGCGGTCGTCGTCGTCCTGGGCGTCCTCATCGTCACGCGCCCGCTCACCTCGATCGCGCTACTGGGGATCTACGTCGGAGTGAGCGCGATCGTGACGGGCGTGGTCGAGATCGCCGGCCGGCCCGCCGGGGTGTGGCCGCGCATCGTGGCGGGCGCGTGGATCCTCGCCGGTCTGGCGGTGCTCGTCTGGCTCGGCCGCAGTCTCGAGCTCCTTCCCGCCGTCCTGGCGGTTCTGCTGATCATCGGCGGACTCGCCTCGATCGGCGGCGTCCTGCGTCCGGGACCGGCGAGCGTCCGGATCCTGCGTGGAGCGTGGGGCATCGCCCAGTTGGCCTTCGGCGTGCTGTCCTTCACGTGGCCCGACGTCACGGTGCTCGTGCTGGCGGTGATCTTCGGTCTGCGCACGGTCGTGTTCGGCCTCGGCATCCTGGTGCGCGGGGCGCGGGGCATCCGTCGTCCGCGTCCGACGGAGACCGGAGGGGATGCCGCGCGCCGGGCACGCCGTCGACTCTCGCGGTCGCGCTGGGCGGCCGCGGGTCGGTACGCGCTGTCGCTCGTTCTGGTGGCAACCGCCGCCGGCGGGTGGTTCCTCAACGACTGGCTGCAGGACGGCGCGCCCGTCGTCGACGCGTTCTACGACCCGCCCGCCGAGCTCCCGTCGGGTCATGGGCGGCTGATCCGCTCCGATTCGTACCTCGGCCGGGCCCCCGAGAACGGCGACGCCACTCGCATCCTGTACACCACCCGCGACGCCGTCGACCGCCCCGCGGTGGCGAGCGCGCTCGTGATCGTGCCGAAGGATCCGCCGCCCGGCCCGAGGCCGGTCATCGTGTGGAACCACGGGACCACCGGAGTCGCGCAGGGGTGCGCGCCGAGTCTGCGCGACGCGTCGGCCACCCGGTGGTCGATCCCGGCTCTGGAACAGGCGCTGAAGGCGGGGTGGGTCGTCGTGGCCTCCGACTTCTCCGGCCAAGGCGCACCCGGCGCCTATCCGTACCTCATCGGTGAGGGCGAGGCCCGGTCGTCGCTGGACGCGGTGCTGGCCACGGGCGAACTGCGCACCGATCTCGTGCTGTCACCCGACACGGTCGTGTGGGGGCATTCGCAGGGCGGGCACGCGGCGCTGTGGACCACCGCGATCGCCCCCGAGTACGCGCCCGGCGTCGACGTGCTCGGCACCGCCGTGGTCGCCCCGGTCGCCGACCCGCCGGCGCTCGCGCGCGAACTCCTGTCGGGCCCGCCCAACGCGATGCTCTCGGTGCTGACCTCGTGGGTGCTCGTGCCGTACTCCGAGACCTATCCCGACGTGAATCTCGACGACTACATCGCCGAGGGATCGCGTTCGATCGTGCTCGAGATGACGCAGCGCTGCCCGAGCGAGCCCGGAGTCGTGGTCTCGGTGCTCACCGCCCTCGGTGTCTCGGAGGACCGCCCCCTCTACTCCGCCGACCTCACCGACGGCGCGCTCGGACGCCGCCTCGCCGAGAACGCGATCACCCAGCCCCTGGGCACCCCGATGCTCGTCGCGTGGGGCGCCGACGACGAGGTGATCCCCCCGCGCCTCCAGCGCGAGTACGTCGACACGTTGTGCGCCGAGGGGCAGCCGGTCCGGTGGGCGACGTACGCCGGATACGACCACTTGCGCCCGATCCTGCCGAAGTCCCGGTTCCTCCCCGTGCTGTACGACTGGACCAAGGGACTCATCGAGCGGCGCGCACAGGTCGTGGACGGGTGCGGTCTGCGCTGACCGACCAGCGGACCCGTGGCGTGTGCGGCGTCAGGGTGACGATCTCGTGTCGATCCCGTTGCCTCTTGGCGCTCGCCGTCCGTTCTCATTACGGTCGAACCGTGCCCGACAACACCGCTTCCCCGTCCGAGCTCCGCCCGACCCACCCGCTCGCGCTGGCGCCCGTCGCCGCACCCGCGGCGTCGGTCGACGGCTTCGTGCGTCGTTTCCTGCAGAACCTGAACTTCGACCAGGGGGTGGCGCTGTCGGCATCCGATGACAACGACCGCTACTTGGCGCTGGCCGGGACCGTTCGCGACTACCTCATGGCGCGCTGGCTCGACGACCAGGCGCAGCAGGCGCGACAGCAGTCCAAGACCGTCTGCTACCTCTCGGCCGAGTACCTGCTGGGACGTCAGCTCGACAACAATCTGCTCGCGGCGCGCTTGACCGATATCGCCACCGAGGCTCTCGCGCAGTGCGGCATCGACATCGAGGATCTGCGCGCTCTCGAGATCGAGCCGGGCCTGGGCAACGGCGGCCTCGGACGTCTCGCGGCGTGCTTCATCGACTCGCTCGCCACCATGAGCATCCCCACCATCGGGTACGGCATCCGCTACGAGTACGGCATCTTCCGCCAGGCCTTCGCCGACGGACAGCAGATCGAACAGCCCGACGCGTGGCTGCGACTGGGATCGCCGTGGGACTTCCCGCACCCCGAGGCGGCGCAGACGATCTCGTTCGGCGGACGCACCGAGACTTATGTCGACGAGGGTGTCGAGCGCTCGCGCTGGGTTCCGGACTGGAACGTCCTGGCGGTGCCGTACAACATGATGGTCCCCGGCTACCACAACGGGCGGGTCAACACCCTGCGCCTGTGGCGCGCCGTGGCCACCAACGCGTTCGACCTGCACACGTTCAACTCCGGCGACTACGTCGAGTCGGTGCGCGCGCAGACCTTCGCCGAGAACATCTCCAAGGTGCTCTACCCCGAGGACTCCACCCCGCAGGGCAAGGAGCTGCGGCTGCAGCAGCAGTACTTCTTCGTCGCGGCCTCGATCGCGGACTTCATCGAGCACGTCCTGCCCGAGGGCTTCGACCTCGACACGCTCCCCGAGCGCGTGATCTTCCAGCTCAACGACACCCACCCCGTCATCGGGGTGCCCGAGCTCATGCGCGTGCTCGTCGACGAGAAGCACATGGAGTGGGATGCCGCGTGGGCCATCACCCAGAAGTGCTTCGCCTACACGTGCCACACGCTGCTGCCCGAGGCGCTGGAGGTCTGGTCGGTCGACCTGCTCGGACGACTGCTGCCGCGCCACCTCGAGATCATCTACCGCATCAACGACGATTTCCTCCTCGCGGTGCGCGAGCGGTTCGGCGACGACGAGATGCTCATCCGGGACATGTCCATCATCGGTGAGCACCCCTTCCGTTCGGTGCGGATGGCCTACCTCGCCACCGTCGCCGGATCCAAGGTGAACGGCGTCGCCGAACTGCACTCGCAGCTGCTGCGCGACAACGTGCTGAAGGACTTCGCGCAGATGTGGCCGGAGAAGTTCACCAACGTCACCAACGGCGTCACGCCGCGGCGCTTCCTGCGCCTGGCCAACCCCGACCTCTCGGAGCTCATCACCGAGACGCTCGGGGCCGGATGGACCGTCGACCTCGAGCGGCTGCGCGGGCTCGAGGCGTTCGCCGACGACCCCGAGTTCCGCGATCGCTTCGCCGCGGTGAAGGCGGCCAACAAACGGCGCCTGGGTCGCGTGCTCTCGGCGCGCGACGGGATGACGATCGACGATGGGCACCTGCTCGACGTGATGATCAAGCGTCTGCACGAGTACAAGCGTCAGACGCTGAAGGTCCTGCACATCGTGAGCGCCTACGACGGCATCGTCTCCGGTCGCGTGCCGATCGAGCAGGTGCAGCCGCGGACGTTCCTGTTCGGCGCCAAGGCGGCGCCCGGGTACGCGATGGCCAAGCACATCATCCACCTCATCAACGCCGTCGGAGAGGTCGTCAACGCCGATCCGCGCGTGCAGGGCCGCCTGAAGGTGCTGTACCCGGCCAACTACAACGTGACGCTGGCCGAGAGCATCATCCCGGCCGCCGACCTGTCCGAGCAGATCTCGCTCGCGGGCAAGGAGGCCTCGGGCACCGGCAACATGAAGCTCGCCCTCAACGGCGCCCTGACGATCGGCACCGACGACGGCGCGAACGTCGAGATCCGCCAGCTCGTCGGAGACGACAACTTCTTCCTCTTCGGCATGAGCGAGCCCGAGGTCGAAGCGCTGTGGGCCGAGGGCTACCGTCCCGCCGACTTCTACCACCGCGACGAGCGCTTGCGCGCGGCTCTCGACCTCATCGCCTCGGGGGCGTTCTCGGGCGGCGACCGTTCGGTGTTCGAACCGCTCGTGTCGAACCTGCTGTACGACGACCGTTTCATGGCGCTCGCCGACTTCGGCTCGTACGTCGACGCGCAGGAGCGGGTCGACGCCGCGTACGCCGACCAGGACGGCTGGGTGCGCTCGGCGATCCTCAACGTCGCCCGCAGCGGCTTCTTCTCGTCCGACCGCTCGATGCGCGACTACCTCGACCGCATCTGGCACGCGACGCCCGTCAACTGAGCAGAGACGGATGCCACGACCCCGGTGTCGTGGCATCCGTCCCGCTCTGGCAGGAAGACGCCGAAGGCTGACCGGCGGGCGCCCGTTCGCGGCGCCGGCGCACGCGAGAGTGGGGGAACGGCCCCGTCCGCCCGCCCGAAGGAGCCCCGCCATGCGCCTGTCCGACGTCTCGGCCCCCGACACCGTCGCCGCTCGCGGCGCTCTCGCGCTGGCGCAGCAGTACCAGTCGCCCGCGATCACCGCCCACGCCCTGCGCTCGTGGCTGTGGGCCGAGGCGTTCGCGCGCGTGGACGGGATCTCGGGCATCGATCACGAGCTGCTCTACGTCGCCGCGGTGCTGCACGATATCGGCACGGTGACGGAGTTCGACAACCACACGCTGTCGTACGAGCACGCCGGCGGTCACGTCGGCATCGCCCTCACCGCGGGGGCGGGGTGGGAGCCAGCGCGGCGGGAGCGCGTGCTCGAGGTCATCGTGCGCCACAACTGGCCGCGGGTGGACCGGGCGCTGGACCCCGAGGGGTACCTGCTCGAAACCGCGACCGCGCTGGACATCTCCGGTGCCCGGCCCGACGCGCTGCCGTCGACGTTCGTGCGCGAGGTCCTCGAGGTGTATCCGCGGGGCGCGCTCGCGGCGGAGTTCGGCGCCTGCGTCGCGGACCAGGCGGCGCGCAAGCCCGACACGGCTGCGCGGCGGCTCGTCGACGGGGGAGTGCAGGCCAAGCTCGCCGCGAATCCCCTCGAGCACGTCTGACGCCGATCGGAACCGCTCCGCGGGTCGCGAGGGATGCGGCATCCCGGGTATCGTAGGAGGGTTGTCGGTACCGGTTGTGCCGACGAGAGCTGAATACGGAGGATCCCGATGGACATCGATCTTGCACTCCTGAAGACGATCGAACGCGAGAAGGAGATCCCCTTCGACGAACTCGCGCGCATCATCGAGCAGGCGATCCTCACCGCCTACGCCAAGCACATCTCGCCCAGCGGCGAGATCCCCGCCGGAGCGCGCGCCGAGCTCGACCGCAAGACCGGCCACGTCGGCATCTTCACGCCCGTCCTCGATGACGAGGATGTCGTGATCGGCGAGGAGGAGCAGGCTCCCGACGACTTCGGCCGCATCGCCGCCTTCGCCGCGAAGCAGGTCATCAGCCAGCGTCTGCGCGACATCGCCGACGACGCGGTGCTGGGCGAGTTCCGCGGAAAAGAGGGCGACATCGTCGCCGGTGTCGTGCAGCAGGGCCCGAACCCTCGCATGGTGCACGTCGACCTCGGCACGGTCGAGGCGATCCTCCCGCCCGAGGAGCAGGTCCCGGGCGAGACCTACGCGCACGGTTCGCGTCTGCGCGTCTACGTGACGTCGGTGTCCAAGGGCAACAAGGGCCCCCAGATCACCGTGTCGCGCACGCACCCCGGTCTGGTGCGCAAGCTCTTCGCGCTCGAGGTCCCCGAGATCGCCGCCGGGCTCGTCGAGATCGTGTCCCTCGCGCGCGAGGCCGGCCACCGGTCCAAGATCGCCGTCAAGGCCAACGACCCGACCGTCAACGCCAAGGGCGCCTGCATCGGCGAGCTCGGGCGCCGCGTCCGTGCCGTGACCGAGGAGCTCGCCGGCGAGAAGATCGACATCATCGACTACGACGCCGAGCTGCCGAAGTTCGTCGCCAACGCGCTGTCGCCGGCCAAGGTCACCTCCAGCTTCGTGCTGGACGCCTCCACCAAGGCCGTCCGCGCCCTCGTGCCCGACTACCAGCTGTCGCTGGCGATCGGCAAGGAAGGGCAGAACGCCCGCCTGGCCGCCAAACTCACCGGGGCGAAGATCGACATCCAGCCCGACAGCATCCTCGAAGACAACTGAGCGTCCGATCGCCCGGACGACGGCGAGGTGTACGATGGAACCAGTACGAACGTGCGTCGGATGCCGCGCACGTGCCCCTCGATCCTCGCTTCTGCGTGTGGTCGCGGAGGGATCGGTCCTCGTCAGAGACGAGCGGGCGGTTCTGCCGGGACGGGGTGCGTGGGTGCATGAGACGGACGCGTGCGTCGGGAAAGCTCTCGCACGCCGCGCCTTCGTACGAGCATTGCGTGTGTCAGGCCCGCTTGATACGCAGACCTTCGAATCAACCCTCCAGCGAAACGGCTGAACGGCTATGGACACGAAGTGAACGGCTCGAAATGAGACCCGTCCGCAACTAACGGTCTGCCCTGTCCGGGGTAGGCCCTGAGACAGGAGAATTGTGGCAAAACCACGCGTGCACGAGATCGCTTCCGAGCTCGGCGTCGACAGCAAGGTCGCGCTTGCGAAGCTGAAGGAGCTCGGCGAGTTCGTCAAGAGCCCCTCATCCACCATCGAGCCCCCCGTGGCCCGGAAGCTCCGTGCCGCCCTTGCGGCCGAGGGTTCTTCCGGTTCGTCGGATGCCAAGCCCCCCGCAGCGTCGGCGCGCCCGGCTTCGGGTGCTCGTCCCGGTCCCGCGCGCCCCGCGGCGACCCCCGGCGCCCGTCCTTCGGGCCCCACC
>NZ_VBUM01000079.1 GCF_005774735.1 Microbacterium sp. 5K110
CGGAAAAGCCGTCGCCGAACGAGCCGCCCGAGAAGCTGCCCGAGCCGCTGACCTGCGGGGCGGGGCTGCTTGCGGCGTGCATCGTCGACAGCGTCGAGAGGAAGACGGTGCTCGAGAAGCCGTTCGGTCCCGAATACCAGGAGAGGTCGCCCCCGCTCTGCCGTGCCTGGGCGCCGAGGACGTCGGCCCATTCCCGTTCGACGCCCCAGACCACGGCCCAGGGCAGCAGCTTCTCGTACAGGTGGAGCACCCGGGTCGGGTCTTCCGCGTCCATGACGCGGCGCTCGGCACCCTCGGGGCTCTGCAGGACGCGCAAGCGGTCGGCCTCGGCGAGGGCCAGGTAGTCGCGAAGGCCGCGGAGATGGTCGCGGGCGGGAGCGCCGGCATCCGTCACCACGTCCGAGTAGCGGAAGAGGACGAAGGTCAGGATGCCGGCGACCACCGTCACGGGGATCGCCGCGACCTGCCACCAGGCCGGCGACCCGCCGACCGCGGTGATCCCCAGTGTCGCGACCGACAGTCCGAATGACACCACCGCGATCGCGCCGGCGACCACGGCCGTCCCCGCGCGAGGGCGCCGCATCCAGCCGCGCCGCCGCAGCTCGGCGGCGGCCACGGGCGCAAACCCGCGCAAGCGCTCGCCGACGTCGCTTCCCGCGGTGTCGAGTGCGACGCGCTCGCCCGGGCGCGGCTGCGCGCCGAACACCGCGCTCAGAACCGCGGAGCGAAGGGGTGTCGCGCCCTCGCTGTCGACGTACTCCAGGGCGAGTCGCGTATCCGCGGCGGGGGCCTCGACGATGCGGAGATGCCCGGCCACCGCGGTGTCGAGCACGGCGGCCGGGATGGCGGCACCGCTCCTGCGCACCAGGTGGGCGCCCTCGACGACGTCGACGTCCTCGGGTGGCGTGTACTCCGGGATGATCACCCCGCGGCCCGGTGCGTCGCGGTTGCGGCGGCGGGCCAGGACCGCCACGCCGATGCCGATCGCGCTGAGCCCCACGGTGCCCAGCGACACCGCCGACAGGGTCGGCGCGGCATCCACGGAGAACTGCTCGCCGGGCGTGCGGACCACCTCGCCGGGGACGAACGTGCCGCGGGCGAACCCGACGGCGACCGTGACGTTCTCGCCTGGGCCCAGATCCGTGGCGCCCGCCGTGAACGTCACCGGTCCGTCCACGTCACTGCTGCGCGCGATGTCACAGCGCTCCTCCGATCCCTGTTCTCCCCGGTAGCACGATGCCGCACCGTCGAGTGCGGCATCGGCGAGCGTCGGTTCGATCGACAGCTCGACGCTCACGCGCCCAAAGGGCTGCTCCCACTGCGTCCCGTTCACGTCGCGGTAGAACTCGTCGGCGTCCGTGTCGGCGAAGGAGCGGATCGTGTCGCGCTGCGAGTAAGAGATCACGTAGGTCTGCTCGCCGTGGACGTACGTGTCGTCTCCGGTGAGCACGCGCACTTCTCGACGATCGGTCTCCACCTCGTAGGGGATGGGCGACCCGTCGGCACCGGTGACGGCGGTGACGCGCGTGTGCAGCGGGACGCCGTCGTAGTCGTCGGGGATCGCGCGCACGATTCCGCGATTCTGGTCCTCGTCGGGGAAGCGCGCGACGAGGGTCTCGGTGACGGTGAGTTCGGCGTGACCGTCGTCGGCGCGCGACAGGTGCATGCGGGCGTCGAAGGAGTCGAAACGGAAGTCGTCGACGTCGGCGTGCGCCGGAGCCGGGACCGCGCCGAGCACGGCCCACAGGGCGAAGACGGCCGCGACGAACACGAGGGGGCGGGCGGCGCGGACGCGGGTGGCGAGCTCGTGCATGCCTCGACGCTACCGAGAACGCGGCGGAGGCGACTCCGTCCTGTGGGGGATCCGGGACGCTCGGAGCGAGGCTCGCCGCAGTCTGCGCGACGAGGGGTCGTCGGTCCCGCGGAACTCAGCCTTATATCTCGCTTGCCTATTCGCTAGTCAATCTAGTAAGTTTGCGAACAATCAAAGAGGGAAGGTAAACATCATGGCGAAGATGTTCTACGGAACAACCCCCGAGCCCATCACGATCGACGATCGGATGCTGGCTCACGTCAAGGTCGTCGTGGCCACCAAGCTCCGCCGCGGCGAGAGCTTCACCCTTTCCTGGACCCACGGCGTCGACGAGCCCGGCGGACGCTCGACCATCTGGCTCCAGCCGTCCATTCCGCTGCGGTTCGTGTTCGATTCGGAGCAGCCTGAGTCTCTGGATCAGAACCTGCTCAAGCGCATGGCGAACGACGCCAACTCCTCTCGCGGGCTGAGCCTCGACATCGACGCCGACCGATCGGACGTCGCCGAACGCCCCGCGCAGGTCCGGAGGTCCGCGGCTCCGCGCTCTCTCGTGCGTGCGGCATGACCGCCACGGATACCCTGTCCGATGGCGCGTGGGTCAGCGGTCCCGCGTCCTGGGATCTGCCGACCGAGCCGCTGACCATCGTCGCCCCCGCGGCCGAGGCGGTCACCGTCAGCGTGTGACGTCGTCCTCCGACGCGGGCATCTCCGGCTCCCGCACGCCGGGCTCGGCGCGGGTGAGCACGATGGCCGCGGCCAGGATCACCGACCCGGCGACGATGAACGCCAGTTTCTGTCCGACCGAACTGTCCGCCGGCAGGAACAGCGTCGGGGCCGCGAAGACGACAGCGGCCACGACGGCCATGATCGCGCCCCAGGGTCGTCGCGTCATCCTGTGATTCCTCCCGTCGCCACCCGCTCGGTCAGGGGACGACGTATCCCGCAGCCCGGACCAGCGCGTACCACTCCGCGCGGGTGAGGTCGATGTCGGCACCGGCGGCGGCGTCCGTGACCCGCTGCGGGCTCGTCGTGCCGAGCACGACCTGCATGCCGGCGGGATGACGCGTGATCCACGCGACGGCGATCGCGAGGGGCGTGACGCCGTACCGTGCCGCGAGCTCGTCGATCACCGCGTTCAGATCGGCGTACGCGGGATTCCCGAGGAACACCCCGCCGCCGCGCGTTCCCTGGAGGGGCGACCACGCCTGCAGAGTGATGCCCTCGATCCGGCAGTACTCGACCAGGCCGCCACCGTCGAGGACCGCCGCCTGCGGGGTGCTCTCCATGTTCATGGCGAGGCCCTGCGTGATGATCGGCGCGTGCGCGATAGACAACTGCACCTGGTTCGCCACGATCGGTTGACGCACGGCGGTTCGCAGGAGATCGATCTGCCGCGGGGTGTGGTTGGACACCCCGAACGCGCGCACCTTGCCCGCCGCCTCGAGCTCGTCGAACGCGCGCGCCACCTCGTCCGGCTCGACGAGCGCGTCGGGGCGGTGCAGCAGCAGCACGTCGACGTAGTCCGTCTCGAGCGCGCGGAGCGACTCCTCGACGGAGGACACGATGTGCTCGTAGGAGAAGTCGAAGTACGGTCCTTCGCGGACGATGCCCGCCTTCGTCTGCAGACGGATCTCCGATCGCTCCGACGGGCTCAAACGCAACGCCTCGGAGAAACGCCGCTCCGCGGAGTGCAGCTCGCGGGCATAGATGTCGGCGTGGTCGAAGAAGTCGATCCCCGCGGACCGTGCCGCCGAGTACAGGGTGCGCACATCGTCATCGGACTTGCCGTCGATTCGCATCATTCCGGCGACGACGGCGGGAACGGCGGGGCCCGAGCGGCCGAGGGGAACGGATCTCATCGTTCCACGTTATCCCGCGTCCCGTCGCGAGCGGCGTCAGCCGCGCTCTTCCGTCCCGTCGTCGTCCGCCGCGCTGTCGTCGACGATGATCGGGGCGCCCCGGGGCGTCGCCCGCAAGAGCTCGTTCATCTCGGCCATGAAGCTGCTCACCTGCTGCTGCTGCCACCGGAGATCGCGGGTGCGGTCCTCGGCGTCGCGCAGCACGGCGGACGCGTGCCCGGTGATCGCGGCCGCGATGCGCTGAGCCTTCTCGCGAGCGTCATCGAGGATTTCCCGCGCGTGCACCTGCGCCTGGGTCTCGACCTGCTGCGCTTGCGCACGGGCGAGCCGCTCGTAGTCGTCAGCGCGAGCGGAGATCCGACGCGCGTGCTCGAGGGCGCCCTCGACCTGTTCGCTCGCATCCGCGGTGATGCGCTCCGCGTGGGCGACGGCCTGATTGTGCAGAACGAGGAACTCCTGCTGCGCGTCGTCCTGGCGTCGGGTCAGGGACTCCTCGAACTCCAGCACCCGCGCCGTCATCTCGCGAACGTCCCGTTCGGCTTTCGCGCGCAGGTCGCCGGTCTCGCGCGAGACGAGGGATCGCAGGGCTGCAGCCGCTTTCTCGGCCTCCGTCCGCAGCGCGACCGCCTCGCGTTCGGCCTGCGCGACCCTCTCGGCCGCGTGGGCGCGCTCCCGCTCCACGCGCGCGCCGTGGGCGGTGGCCTCGGTCTCGATGCGCAGTCGCACCTGGTCGGTGTCATGCTGCGCCTCGGCGAGCAGCCGTTCGCGTTCGGCGACGGCATCGTCGCGCAGGGCTGCAGCCTCGTCGCGGGCTCCCGCCAGAAGGCGCTCCGCCTGGGACACGGCGTTCTGAACCAGGACCGCCGCTTGCTCCTCGGCCACGCGCAGGATCGCTTCGAACTGCTGCCGGCTCTGCGCGGGATCGGTCTCATCGCCGAAGTCCGCGACCAAGCCGCTGGAGAGGGCGTGCACCTGCGCCTCGGCCTCCGCCGCGCGCGCGGCGGCTGCGCGCACCTCTTCCTGCAGACGTCCGGCGTCCTCAGCGTGGCGGCGCGCGGCCGCTTCGAGCTCGGTGTCGTGCTCGGCGCGCTGCTGCGCGAACAGCGACTCCGCGTGCAGCTTGTCGCGGTGCGCGTCGTCGGCGAGCTTGCGGACGCGCTGCGTGAGGCGGCGCACGGCATCGTCGACGGCATCCCGCTCGTATCCGCGGAAGCCGACCGGGAAAGCGGGAAGGGCGTCGCCGTCGTCGGCGGTGCCCAGCAGCTCGTCGAGGGGGGAGGCCGTCTCTCGCTCTTCGGGGGCCGGCCGTGCCGGGGATGCCGCAGAAGCACCGGCCTCGCTCTGGTCGTCCGTCACGGAAACTCCTCTCGGGCGGCGACGTCCTCATGGGCTCCTCGGCGCGCCGTGCGGGCGGGAGAGCCGGAGGGGATGCGCGGTCTCGAACCGGGTGCCGTGGCTACGAGACCGCGCATCCATGTTGAGTGACCGAGTTGAAGAGTAGGGAACTTGGGGGAGAACCACTCGCGATCACTCGAGGACGACAATGCCATGCGGTGCTCGATCCCATCGCCTGTGAGCCGATTCCTCACCCGCAGAATCGCCCGTACTGCGTCCACGACCCGACCGCTGCGCGGCGCCCGCCGCCTCTCCGCGATCCTCGACGCGGTACTCTGACCGAGCCCCCCTCGACGCCGCCGGAGACGCTCATGACCGAGACGATCGCGCGGTTCCCCCGTCCGGCGACGCGACCCGGGAACCGCCGCGTCCTGGTCCTGGCGACGGTGGGCGGGGCCGCCGCCTTCGTCAGTGCCGGGTTGATCTGGCTGAGTCGGCTGTGGGACCCGAGCGTGCACTACGTCAGTCAGCTCGGAGCGACCGGGATGCCCACCGCTCCGGTCTTCAACTCCGCCCTGTTGCTCTTGGGGATCGCGGCGGTGCTCGTCGACCGTGCCCTTCTGCACCAGTCGGCGTCGTACGTCGCGGGGTGGCCGATAGCGACGACCCTGGTGGTCTGCGGAGCGTGCTTCGCCGTGGCATCCGTCGTCACGTGCTCGCCCGGCTGCCCCGTCCCGTTCACTTCGGGCGCGCTGCCGCAGGATCTCATCCACATCAGTGCGGCCGTGCTCGGCTTCGTTCTGGCCATCGTGGCGATGGCGCAGGTCGCGGTGCTTCGTCGTCGTCCCTGGATGCGCGCCGCGAGCGTCGCGACCCTGGTCGCCGTCGGAGTGACCTCGCTCACGGGAGCCATGCTGGCGCTCTTCCGCGGCGACACGGTGCTCGGAGGCAACCTCGAGTTCACGGCCGCGACGCTCGCGATCGCCTGGTTCGGGATCTTCGGTCTGCAGGTGGCCGCCGACGAGCGGATCACCCGTCGGTCGGGCGCCGATGCGCTCGCGGTGCCGGGCTAGCGTGGGGTCATGACCAGACGACGTCTCCGACAGCTTCTCGGTGTCCTCGCCCCGGTCGCGGGCCTCGTCGTCATTCTCGTCGTGCTCCACGGAGCCGGGATTCCGCTGACCATCCCGGGTGTGATCGTGGTGCTCGTGCTGCTGGTCGTCGGGCGTCTCGTCTTCGCGTTCGCCCGACGGCGGCGGCCCGACCGACGATGAGACGGCCGGGCCACCGCGGTCAGAGCTCGTTCTCGGCTTCGATGAGTCCCCAGGCGTGGGCCGCGCGGATGGCACTGGCGCGGTCCGACACCTCGAGCTTGCGATAGAGGCTCTGCAGCTGCGTCTTGACGGTGTTCGGCGAGACCACCAGCGCACGCGCGATGTCGGCGATCGTCGAGGTCGGGGTGAGCTGAGCGAGCACCACCTGTTCGCGCTTGGTCAGGTGGGGGACGCTCACCGACGACGCGAAGAACGAGGCGCGATCGGCCACCTTCTCTCGGGCGGTCGGGGACAGCAGGCGCAGGACGAGGGCGCGGTCCTCCGGAGCGACGGCGCTCCACGGGCTCCACAGGTCGTGCCGGCCGCTGAGCGCCTCGGCGCGCTGAGCAGTGGAGCGGTGGGCACCGGTGCCGTTCAACCGGACGTCGGCGACCATGCTCACCACCAGGCTTTCCAACGCCGCCCGCGGGGAGGACTCCTGGTGGATCCCCCACTTCACGCTCATCACGTAGGCCTCGTGGGCGCGTCCGGCGTACAGCTGGGAGAGCGCGATCGCCGGCGCGGTCGCGGACGAGAGACCGAACGGTCCCTCGAACAGGGCCATGGCCTTGCGGGCTTGGCGCAGGGCGATGAGCACCTTGGCGCGGGCGGTGAGCAGCTGGATCGACTGGAAGTGGGACGGGGGCGTGCTGCGGGTGCGCGCCATCCACGAGCGGAGCATTCCGAGTGCGTCGGGAGCCGCGCCCGAGAGCAGGAACGCGATGGCCTGAGTGGCCGCGGCGAACGGCCAGAGCTCCCGCGCTCCGCCCGTGGCGGTCATCGTCTCGAGGCGCTCCCGCGCCCCCATCGCGTCGCCGCGTTCCAGGCGCAGCCATGCGTCGGCCAGACGCGTCCCCTCTCCCCACGGGGAGTTCACCCAGCTGTCCTCGCGGTCCGTGTCGCACAGCACCCCCGCCGCGCGCACATCGCCTTCCAACAGGGCGACGATCGCGAGGACGCCGCGGGCGCGCAGCCGCCGCGCGGGAGGAGCGAGCCGCTCGACCTGGCCGAGTGCGAGGGTCGCGTCGCGCAGCTTCCCCATCGCCAGGTGCGTCATCCCCACCTGATACCAGCCCTCGGCGACGACGTCGTCCGTGAGCGCAGGTCGCCGTCTCAATGCATCGACGAGCAAGGATGCCGATTCCGTGGCGAGCGCGAAGCGGCCCGCCGCGCGCAGCAGATCGACCCGCATGATGAGCGCCTCGACGTTGTGCTGGGCGGCGGCCTTCGCCTCGGGGAGGCGACCGAGCGCTCCGACGACCAGCGCGGGGGTCTCCGCGGATGCCGCGGTGTCCGGGTCGACGGTCAGGAGAGCGTCCACCGAGACCGGGTCGAAACCGACGTGGGCGCGCATCGTCTCGACGAGCCTGGTGAAGGCCGAGGAGTCACGAGCCCAGATCTCGGGCCCGGTGGAACGGAGGATGGATCCCAGGGTCGACCACTGGCCCGCATCGGCGGCGAGCTGGGCAGCCCGCAGGGGCTCGCCGGCGGCGACGAGGTGGTCCAGCAGCCGCAGCCGGGCGTGTTCGACCAACTGGGGAGCGCCTGCCGTGATCTCGCGCAACCACTGGGCTCGCACGGGTTCGGCCAGGACGAGTCGGGTGGTGCTCGGCCACACGAAGCCGGCGTCCTGCAGCTCGCCCAGCAGCTCGCTCGTCGACGCGTTGGTGGAGTCGATGCCGATCGCGTCGGCCAGCTCGACGTTGACGTACGGCGCCACGGCCAGTAGGCGCACCTCGTCGGTGACGGGAGTGCTCAAGTGCGCCTCCATGTCGGCGGTGAGCGCGCGGGTGGCGTAGTCGGCGATCGCATCGGCCTCGTCGCGCGTCCGCAACGGGAGCCCCTCGAGACGCAATCGCGAGCTGGAGAGCTGGGCGAGTGCGGGCCACCCATGGGTGCGCCGCATCAGCACGTCGATCGCGACGTCGGTGGTCTCGATCCCGTTGAGCTCGAGGACCAGCATCAGCTCCTCCCGCGACATCAGCAGGTCGGCGGGCGTCAGCACGTGCACGTCGAATTCGAGCGCGACGAGCGGACTCTCGAGCCGGGTGACATGCCGGGTCGCGACCACGATGCGGAGCGCGGGGTCGGTGCGCAGCATGTCCAGGACGACGGTGGAGTCCACCCCCCGGCCATCGTCGAGGTTGTCCACGAGCAGGACGTGCTGAGGCGGGCCCTCCCGGAACGCCGCAGCCACGCGATCGAGCACCTCCGGACCGGCGTGCCCGGCGTCGAGCAGCTGTATCCCGATCTCGGGGTCGTCCTCGAGCGTGGAGGCGAACTGCCGGAGCAACGCGCTCTTGCCGACACCCGCGGGACCGCGCAGGAGCACGACGTCGCTGTCGAGTGCCGTCCGGAGCGTGGCGATGGTCGCCGTGCGCGGCGTCCAGAAGCGGCTCGAGCGCCGTGCGGCGCGTGCCGTGGTGGGTGGGGTTTCCAGGTCGATCAGCATCGTTCTCTCCAACTCTCACGCCGGTGGTGTCGTCGGCCCGGTTCGGGTGCCGGGGACGAAGGGCGCGCACGGCGGTGGTGCGCTTCACCCGATCTTTGGGGTGATGTTCGCCCGTGCTTCGCACGAGAGGAGCGGTTTCATACCCGTCGTCATCCCCCTTTCACCCCGCCGGCATCACCTCCCCGGATCGTTCCTCACCAACACGGGCGGTCTCCGCGACGACCGCGCTTCGCCCGCTCGTGCGGATGCCCCAGGTGGCGGGAACGGGTGCCGGTGCGCACCTATGCTTCCCCGGGCTCGGCGTTCCCATCGCACGGGCCCGGTGAAAGGCGGAACACGAGTGGACATGCAACGCGTCGCGCGGATCCTGCGCGCGTACTGGAAGGCGATCGTCGCCCTGACCATCGCGGGGGGCCTCGTGGGCTTCGGATGGAGCGCCCTGCAATCGCCGGTGTACACCGCCGATGCGAGCGGATATGTCGCCAGCGTCGCGTCGGACGGCTCCACCGGGGCTGCGCTGGCGGGCAATCAACTGGCGCTGTCGAAGGTGAAGTCCTTCATCGACATGGGGTACTGGCGCTCGGTCGCCGAGACGGCTCGCGACCAGCTCGGTCTCACGGACACACCGGAGTCGCTCGTGCAGCGCATCCACGTGTCCAACCCGGTGGACACCGTCAGCGTGCGGGTCGAGGCGACCGGGTCGACACCCGAGTCTGCTCGAGACCTGGCCCAGGCGTGGCTGCAGGGGATGACCGTACAGGTCGACCAGCTGGAGTCGACGGGTGCTGCGCAGGGGGCCGTCCGTCTCATTCCGGGGGACTCCGCACGGCTGCCGACCGCGCCGTCCTCGCCGAACGTCAAGCTCAACGTCGCGATCGGCGCGATCGCGGGAGCCGTGGTCGGTGTCGTCTTCGCGCTCGTCCGTCGCGCTTTCGACCGTCGCTTGCGGTCGGCGAGCGACATCTCCGACGCCGTCGACGCCGCCGTCGTGGGAGTCTTGCCCGTCGACAAGGAACTCGCCGCCGGGCGCGCCGTGTTCTCGTTCGACGACATCCGCGACGGGCGGGGGTCCTTCGCTCACAAGGAGGCGATGCGGGAACTGCGGACCAACCTGCAGTACGTCGATGTCGACCACCCCGCTCGGGTGATGGTCGTGACCAGCCCGCTCCCCGGCGACGGAAAGTCGACCACGGCGGCCAATCTCGCCGTCAGCATCGCGGCGACGGGCCAGCCCGTCATCCTCATCGACGCCGACTTGCGGCGGCCGGTGCTGGGGGCGACCTTCGGCTTCTCCGACGACGTCGGTCTGTCCGACGTCCTCGCCGGCCGCGCCCAGATCGAGCAGGTGGCGCACCAGGTCGACGAGCACGGGCGTCTCTTCGTCGTGGCTGCGGGGCGCACTCCGCCCAACCCGAGCGAGATGGTCGGTTCGCAGCGGATGCAGCAGCTCGCGCGGAAGCTCGCCGACGATCTCGTCGTGATCATCGACTCCCCGCCGACCCTCGCCGTGGCCGACGCCGCCGTCATCGCGAGCTGGGCCGACGGCGCGGTGCTCGTCGTCACTGCCAGACGGACGACCGACGACATGCTCGCCCGCGCGGTCGAGAACATCGCCAAGACCCGCGGACGGCTCCTGGGTGTCGTGCTGAACCGCGTTCCGCTGCGGGGTGCCGACTCGAGTTACTACGGGTCGCAGTACGGCGGCTATTACGGCTACGGCGCGCCCAGCACCCGAGGCGGGAAGCCGTGGTGGCGGCGTCCGTGGAGACGTGTCTCCGGGGCCGAGGTCGGACCTGATGACGTCGTGCCCGGGCCGCGTCGACGGCCATCCGAGCTGCCGCCGTCCAACGTCAGCGGCTTGCGCACGCTCTCGCAGCGGCGGAAGGCGTCTTCCCTCGCGGGTGATCCCGATGGTGAACCAAACGAGCTCATCGCGCCGGTTCCGGGCGACGACGCGCGCACGTCCCGCCGCCGCCCGCGCGGCTGACGGACACCGAACGACGAAGGCGCCGGTCCCTCGGGAGCCGGCGCCTTCGTCGTTCGAAATCAGTGCGCGGTCGCGCCCGGAGCGACGACCGCCTTGACGGTGCGGAACAGGATCACGATGTCGCCCACGAGCGACCAGTTCTCGACGTAGAAGAGGTCGAGGCGGATGGCATCCTCCCACGACAGGGTCGAGCGCCCGCTGACCTGCCACAGGCCGCTCATGCCCGGGCGCACGATGAGGCGCCGACGGGCGTCGTCGTCGTAGAACGCGACCTCCGCGTCGCGCTGGGGGCGCGGGCCGACCAGGCTCATCTGACCGAGCAGCACATTGAAGAGCTGGGGGAGCTCGTCCAGCGAATACGTGCGCAGAATCCGGCCGATGGGGGTGATGCGGGGGTCGTTCTCGACCTTGAACAGCGGCGCACCGTCACGTCCCTGCTGCGCGAGCAACTCCGACAGGCGGGCATCGGCCCCGTCCACCATCGACCGGAACTTGAACATGCCGAAGCGGATCCCGCCCTGGCCGACACGTTCCTGGCGGTACAGGATCGGGCCCGGGCCCGACAGACGCACCAGGGCGGCGAGGACGAGGAGGACCGGGCTGAGAGCGATCAGCAGGAGCCCGGATCCGACGATGTCGAAGGCGCGTTTCAGCACCCTTTGACGGGTGGAGTACTGCGGCGTCTCGACGTGGACGAGCGGGAGTCCCGCGACGGGTCGCGTGTGGATGCGCGGACCGGCGACGTCGGTGAGGTTCACAGCGACGATCAGGTGCTCCCGCCCGGGCTCCAGGCCCCATCCGATCCGTCGGATGTCGTGCGCGTCGAGATGGGTCCCCCCGGTGACGAGGACGCTGTCGGCGTCGAGCTCCCCGAGCCGGCTCCGCAGCAGGCGGGCGTGCCCATCTGTCCAGCCCTGGCCCTGGTCCGCATCGAGCGGATGAAGTCCCACGATCGTCAACCCGACTCCGGGTTGGCGCGCGATCTCCCCGGCCACGCGGGCGTTCTCGTCGGCGCTGCCGACGAGAACCACGCGCGCCGACATGGCGCCCTTGCGGCGTCGGGCGACGAGCCAGGACCGGCAGGCGCTGCGCGCGGCCAGCAACGTCACGGTCCCCACCGGCAGGCTCAGCAGGAAGTACCCGCGCGAGAGATCGATCCCGCTGAGATAGGCCGCCATCGCGACGAGGCCGAAGAGTTGGACGGAAGCGGCCAGGACGAGTCGATGTTCGGCGACGCCGTGGCCGATGACGCGTGGCAGTCGCGTGCCCCACAGCGTCAGCGCGAGCAGCCACGCGAGGCTGAGCAGGGCCGACACCGTCGTGTAGTCGATCGGGACGGCGCTGACGCCGGTGGGCAGCGGGCCGAGCCACAGCACTTGCGTGCCGAAGACGGCGGCGACCACCACCACGGCGTCGACGACCGTGAGCAACGCGGCGTAGTGGGCCTGCCAGGTTCTTCTTCTTACGGGGCGCGCCCGGGTGAAGGTCTTGGCTAGGGCTGGTGAACTGAGTGAGGAGGTGGCGAGATCCATGGGTACTCCGCTGATCGGGCTCAGTGGCCGGAGATGATGCGCCTCTGGGCTGGAACAGGAGGCGCGGGGTCCGGGCACTCTGCCACTCGGTGGGCGGGGGGAGCATGGACGCCGTTCGGACGACGGAAGGGTGAACGCTCTCGGCGGCTCCATTGCGGCGGCGCGTCCTCGGTCCTTCGCGGCGGCGTCGGGCGCCGCCGCCCGGGGGATCGCCTCGACATTCACCTCGCCGGTATCGCTCGTCACCCTCCTCGTTCGGGCGCCGCTGTTCGCGCGCGTCGAAGATGAGGCATGCATACATGTTCATGTGGGCGTATGCGGACGGACAAGCTGGATGCATGACCGACGTGCCCGATCCCTGGACCGAGTTCGCCCGCGATTTCGGCGCCAGCCTTCGCCATGCGCGGGCCGAGAAAGGCCTCTCCCAGGAGCACGTCGCTCACGCGGCGGGGCTGGCGACGTTCACTTATCGCAAGCTGGAGCGCGGCGAATCCAACCCCGGGACCCCCGCGAACCCACGTCTGCGCACGATCGTATGTCTGGCCGAGGTGCTGGACATCTCTCTCACCGAGCTCTTGCCTCCGCCGCCGGAGGGGGTCGCCCCCGGGCGCTGACGGCGGTGTCGGAGGCTCGTGCTTCACTTCCTCCGTGCCCACCGACGATCGGGTCGTCCACGCGGACGACCCGGAGAAAGAGGTGTCCGGCATGAGTGAGTTCGACGTCCGCCCCCCTGGCCGCGCTCGGCGTTGCGGTTTCGCCTGGTGCACGACTCGGCACGGCGAGACGGCGCATCCCGATGACGAGGCGCATCGCAGTGACGGCGTGGCCTTCTCTGCGCGTGTTCGTGCCGTCGACGAGAGGGGCCCGGGAGTCGACGCCGAAGTGGAAGTGGGTCTGCTGCGGCGCGTGACCGACCAAGACACCTGGCTCGTGATCGAGTCCGCCGGCGGCACCGGTCTGGCGCTGACCCTCGAGGGGGCACGCGAGCTGCGTCGCATGCTCGACGGCGATCCGCAGGTCCGGACGGCGTTGTCGTCGTGACGCGCAGACGAGGTCTCGACCTCGCTGCGTTTCACCCGGGGTCGCCCGGGTGACGTCGCTCGCGGGAGTGTCCGGTGGCGTCCGGTCGGGCGATGGACTGGACCGGTCGGCGTCTTCCCCCGAGCGAAGTGAGGTCTCCGTGATCGCATCCCCGACGTCCGCGCGCGTCATTGTCGTCTGTACCGCGAATGCCATTCGATCACCGTTCGTGGAGCACCTGTTGCGTGCCCGTCTGGAACGGATCGGTGTCGCCCGACTGGACATCGGCAGCGCGGGCTCGGCAGCGCGACCTGGACGAACGGCCGAAACGCGCATCGTCGACATCGGCCGCGCGCACGGACTCGATCTCGGGGAGCACCGCACGCGCCGACTCGGCGAGTCGATGCTGCAGCCCGGAACCACCGTGCTGTGCGCGGCTGCAATTCACCGACGCGTCGTCCTGGACATGCGCCCCGATCTGCTGGATTCGACCTTCACCGTGCGTGAGTTCGCCCGGCTCCTCGAAGTCGACGACGGGCAGGGGAGTCAGGTGGACGACTGGCTCTCTCTCGTGCGGTGGGCGGCGCGGCACCGCACGCGCGCCCGCCCGGGTGCGCCGGCGGACGACGATCTCGTCGACCCGATCGGGCGGGAGCCGGCCGTCTGGACGGAGTTCGAACGTGACGCGGTCGCCGCCGTCGAGGCGATCGCTCGTCGCATCGCCGCGCTGCCGGTCATCGGGACGGGCGTCACGCCCCCCACCACGGTTCCCCGCACTCGGCGAGAGATGCGGGCGCGATCGGCGGCCGGCGCCGTGCCGCGGTGAACGCGGGGCTCATGTCCGATGTCGCGAGGGGTGGTGGCGTTGTAGGAGACGCCCCACAGCGACGGTTCCCGCACCGATCACCCCGCCGACGGTGTTCGCAGCGACGTCGAGCACGCTGGAGGTCCTTCCGGGCAGGAAGAGGCCCTGGGCGATCTCGATCAGCAGCGGTACGGCCCAGACGACGCCGAGGACGATGAACGGTCGACCGGGCAACACCGTCGCCAGGATCATCCCGAACGGGATGAGAAGGACGACGTTCAACGTGGCGTCGATGCCGAAGGGGAACGCCGCCGACGCGTATCGCAGGAGCAACGCGTAGAGGGGGCCCGCGCCGGAGTCGACGTGATGCGGCCACAACACGATTGCCGCCAGCGCGACGAGGTAGCCGAATGTCACAGCCGTGGCCAGGCCGCGAGTTCGACGGGGCACGGCCGTGGTGGGCATGCCTCACGATAGCCCGGACAACGCTCGCGTACGGACACGCCTATGGTGCGCTCAGAGGGTGGCGGCTCCGCTCAGTTCCGCGGGGGCGGGAGCGTCCAGGGCATGGCGCTCTTCGCTATCTGCGCGGGCGATGATCCGGCCGAGGCCGATCCCGGCCGCGAGAGCGGCAAGGACCCAGGTGAGGATGCCGACAGCGATGGCGGCGGTGACGAAGACCATGGGACTTCTCCTTTGGAGTCCGGTGGTGCACAACGGGAGCTGGTCGTCACTGTAGCGCCCTCCCACTCCCGGTGGGGATACTGACGCGCGCAGAACGGATGTGGTAGGTCAGCGTCGGCGGCTGAATGTGCGTCGGACGACGCGGAGCAGCCCGAGGAAGCCGAACAGGCCGATCACCGCGCCCAGGACCGAGAACAGGGTCACCGACCCGCCCAAGACAGGGCCGCCTCCCGCGACGATGAGGACGACGGCGATCACGACCGCGGCGATCGAGACCAGCGTCGAGGCGATCTCGGAGGTGATCCGGGTCAGGATGCCGCTGGCGTCGGTGCCGTCGTCGGACCGCAGGGTGATGCCGATGGACCCCCGTTCGATGCCGGTGAGGAGCGCCTCGAGACGCTGCGGCATCCGTTGCATCCGAGCGAGCGAGATCACCGCGGCGGCTTGGAGATCGGTCGCGGTGCGCGTGAGCGAGAGCGTCCGCCGCAACAGGCTCGGCATGAGTGGGAGGGCGCGACCGACCATGTCGAAGTCCTCGACGATCACGCGCAGGCACCCTTCCAGGGTGGCGAAGCTGCGCAGAGCCGAGGCCAGTTCCCCGGGGAGGGCGATCCGGTGCTGCCGGATGACGTCGACGATGCGGGTGAAGATCGATCCCTGACCGCCGCTGCGCAGATTCTCTGCCGTGAGGACGACCCCGACGTCGTGGCGGAAGGCGTTGAGGTCCACGTCGTCGGGCGCCGCGACGATCAGGAGGAGCGCATCGGTCGCCGCCACGTCGTTCTCGCTGAGCGCTGCCAGCAGGAACGCCGTCATGTGCTGTCGCGTGCTGCGTTCGATGATGCCGACCGCGCCGAAGTCGATCAGGCCCAGGGTTCCGTCGCTCTTGAGCAGCACGTTGCCCGGGTGGAGGTCGGCGTGGAAGACGCCGTACACGAGGATCTGCTCGATGACGGTCGTCATCAGCGCCTCGGCCAGCCGGTCGCGTTCCTCTGCCGACAGTGCCGCCAGTCGGTCGACGGCGTCGCCGAGAGCCACGCCGTCGACGAGTTCCATCGTCAGGACGCGGGGGCTCGAGGCCTCGGGGAATGCGGCGGGCACGGTCACGACTCCGCGGCGCGCGGGCTCAGCGGAATCGATCCGGTCGACGGTGGCTCGGATCATCTCGGTGTTGCGCGCTTCGACGCGGTAGTCCAGCTCTTCCAGGAGCGTCGTCGTGAACCCGCGGGCGACCGATTCGATGCGCAGGTCGCGACCGACCCGGGTTCGCGCCTCCGCGCGGTGGGCGAGACGACCGATGATGTCGGCGTCCGCCTCCACTTGCGCCCGTGCGACGGGACGTTGCACCTTGACCACGACGCGGCTGCCGTCGCGGAGCACCGCCCGGTGCACCTGCGCCACCGAAGCCGCGGCGAGCGGGATCGGGTCGACCTCGGTGAACACCTCGTCTACGGGGCGCCCCAGGTCGGTCTCGATGACCTCGCGGATGGTCTCCCACGGGAGCGTCGTGGCGCTCGTCTGCAGGGAGGCGAGTGCGCTCAGGTAGGGCTCGGGGATGAGGTCCCGGCGCGTGGAGAGCACTTGCCCGAGCTTGACGAAGCTCACGCCGGCGTCATTGATGGTCGCGACGATCGCGCGCGCGCGTTCTTCGGAGGTGCTCAGTTCGCGTTCGACGCGCGTGTGACCGCCGTGGAAGAGCCATCCCACCCCGTGCCGCGACGCGATGGTCAAGATCTGGATGTACCGACGCGTGCGCTTGCGCCGACGCAGGGCCGCGCGGATCACGTCGATCGGATTCGGCAGCGGCCGGGTCGGGAAGATCGCCTCGCTGGCCACGAGTGCCGCGACCCCGATGGCGAAGACCCAGCTGATCGACAGCGCGATGAGCCCGAGCCAGAGCCAGATGTCCTCGTCCCGCGTGGGAACCGCCGACGTGGGCAGCCCGGTCTGCCTCAGCACCCATCCGGCGAAGGGGACCCCGACGAAGAACACGAGCAGGCCGACGACGATGCTCCGCGGCCACCCGACCGGCGTGCCGAGGACCTGCCGAGCGATGAAGCCCACGAGGACCGCGCAGACCACGGCGACGACGGTGATGAGCAGGGTGACGAGCACGGGGTCAGCGTAGCCGTCGATCACGCGATCCGGACGAGACCGCATCCCGGGCACGTCCAGACGTCGGCCGAGCGCTGCCGACGTGGCTCCATCGTGTGCAGGCAACGGGGGCAATGG
>NZ_VBUM01000007.1 GCF_005774735.1 Microbacterium sp. 5K110
GTGCTGGGGCGTGCCGAGGTGGGGGGTCGCGGGCTGCGCGGCAGCAGGCCCTGCACCGGGCGGCGGCCATGCGGCGGCGGCTGCGGCGGGCGACGTGGTCGGCACCGGCGGCATCGCCGGTGCGGCTGCGGCGGGCGCCGAGTCGGAGGCGGCGGCTGCGGGCGTCGGAGCCTCCGTCGGCGTGGTGCCACCGGTGGCGGCGGTGGTCTCGTGCGACGTGGGGGCCGCGCCGTGCGCGGCTGCGTCGCTGTTCGTGCGGTGCTCGGTACCCTCGGGACGGTCGTCCGTGGTGTCGCTCATGTGATGCTCCTTCTTCCAGGCGAGTCCCACCATGACCCCCGATGCTGTGGGCTTCCTATGACGAGGGTGAGTCGCGTCTATGGGTGTCACAGGAACGGAATGCGAGGTCATGATCGCGCCCCGGGCGAAGCCCTCCGCTACGCTTCCGCATCATGCACGACCTCCCCGGCGCGTGGCGCCGCACCGCTCTCGGCGCCGGTCTCATCGCTCCCGACGGCACCTCCGTTCCCACGATCTTCGCCGAGATGACCGCGCTGGCGGCGTCCACCGGGGCGATCAACCTCGGGCAGGGCTTTCCCGACGAAGACGGCCCCGAAGCCGTGCTCGAGGCGGCGCGGCGCGCGATCGCCGACGGCGTGAACCAGTACGCGCCCGGGCGCGGCTTCCCCGAACTCCTCGAGGCGATCGCGGAGCACCAGCGGCGCTTCTACGGAAGAGACCTCGATCCTGAGCGCGAGGTCCTCGTCACCGTGGGCGCCACCGAGGCGCTCGCTTCCACTCTCCTCGCCCTCATCGACGGCCCGGACGACGAAGTCGTGGTGTTCGAGCCGTACTACGACTCCTATGCGGCGTGCGTGTCCCTGGCCGGCGCGCGTCTGGTTCCGGTGCCCCTGCGCTGGCCCGACTTCCAACCCGACCTCGAGGTGCTGGCATCCGCGGTGTCCGACCGCACCCGAGTGATCCTCGTCAACGATCCGCACAACCCGACCGGCACGGTGTTCTCCCGCGCGGTGCTCGACGAGGTGGTGCGGTTGGCGCACCGGCACGACGCGATCATCGTCACCGACGAGGTGTACGAGCACCTCGTGTTCGACGGGCCGCACGTGCCGATCGCCACCCTCCCCGGTGCCGCCGAGCGGACCGTGTCGATCTCGTCGGCCGGCAAGACCTTCTCGCTGACCGGCTGGAAGACGGGATGGATCACCGGTCCCGCCGACCTCGTGTCGGCGATCCTCACGGTGAAACAGTTCCTGACCTACGTGGGCGGGTCGCCGTTCCAGCCCGCCATCGCGACGGGTCTGCGCCTTCCGGACGAGTTCTTCGCGTCGGTCGCGGGCGAGATGAAGGCCAAAGCCGACCTGCTGGGCACCGGCCTCCGCGCGGCGGGGTTCGAGGTGAGCAGCCCCGGAGGGTCGTACTTCACGGTGGTGGATGCCGCCCCGCTCGGCGCCGTCGACGCCGACACGTTCTGCCGCGAACTGCCCGCGCGCGCCGGGGTCGTCGGCATCCCGCTGACCGCCTTCGCGTCGCCCGACCATCGCGCCGACTACGCCACTCTCGTGCGATTCGCCGCGTGCAAGCGCGTCGAGGTGCTGACCGAGGCCGTGAGCCGGCTCGCCGCACTGTCGCCCGCGTAGGGCCGGGGCACGTCGTCATCGGGCCGCGGGCGCGGCATGGCGTGGCGTGCCGGATGCGGCCGGACCGCTCTCAGCGCGGCGTGACGCGGAAGCGGCGGAGGTCGAGGGCCGGGTTCACCCGCCGCACGCGGGCGATCGCGCCGGGGTCGATGTGCGCGACGGCGACGTCGGTGGCCGTGCCGATCGTCGCCAAGGCGACGCCCTGCGGGTCGATCACCATCGAGTGACCGACGCCGAGCGGAGGCGGGTGGTCGGCGCCCGCGACGAAGAACGTGTTCTCGATCGCCCGCGCCTGCAGCAGGGTCTGCCAGTGGTGTTCCTTGAGCGGTCCGCGCACCCACTCCGCCGGCACGAGGGCGACGTCCACGCGCGCGTCGGCGAGCGTGCGAGCGACCTCGGGGAACCGCAGGTCGTAACAGGTCATCAGGCCGAAACGCAGCCCCCCGGCCTCGAACGTCTCGGGCGGAGCGATCTCGCCGGGCTCCACCCAGTCCGATTCCCGCTGCCCGAACGCGTCGTACAGATGCAGCTTCCGATACACGGCCCGGATGCCATCTCCCGCGACGGCCACGACCGCGTTGCGCACGCGTCGGCCGTCGTCGGCGCGCTCGACGAGTCCCGCGACCAGGATGACGTCGAGCTCGGCGGCGAGCGCGCTCAGGGCGGTCGTGAAGGGTCCGTCGAGGTCTTCGGCGTTCTCGGCGAGCGACGCGTCGAAGGGATCGACGAAGTAGCTGGAGTACTCCGGGAAGACGATCACCCGGGCTCCGCGGGCGCCGGCTCGGCGGACGAGGTCGTCGATGGCATCCAGGTTGGTCTGCTTCGACGCGGTCGGGGCGAACTGCGCCACCGCCACGCCCACGCTGTCGTACGTCATCCGCGTCCTTCCTCGTCGCGGGCCCGTCGGAGGAAGGCCGGGCCCACGACCCACAGTACGAGGATCACCAGCACGAGCACGACCACGGCGACGACGGCGGCCTCCATGCCGACCACAACGTCGAAGACGAAGGCGACGACACCGGTGAGCAGCACCGCCAGCGCGGCGATCGCGGCGATCAGGACTCGGTGGCCATAGCGCACCGCGGACGGCTTGACGCCGCGATGGAACACGGCGCGGTGCAGGGCCACCGGGGCGAGGGCGAGGATCGCGGTGAGAGCCGACAGCCCGACGAGGACGAGGTATCCGGCGCGCTGGGGTGCAGTGAGGTCGGCGAACGCCGGCTGGAATGCGAGGGCGAGCAGGAAGCCGGTGAGGATCTGGGTACCGGTCTGCAGGACGCGGAGTTCCTGAAGGACGTCGGACCAGTTGCGGTCGGCGCGCTGCGCGGCGCTCTCGGGGCGGCCGTCCTGCAGGTCATCGCGGGAGTCGCCGGTGGGGGTCAGCATCCCCGCATCATTGCCCGTCTGGGGGCCGTCGGCAACGCCTTCCGCGGCCCGTCTGCGGCGCCGATTGGACACGCCCCAAAACCCATGCTAGATTTATCTCTTGTGCCGCGGGGTGGAGCAGCTCGGTAGCTCGCTGGGCTCATAACCCAGAGGTCGCAGGTTCAAATCCTGTCCCCGCAACAAATGAAGGCCCCGGATCTACGGATTCGGGGCCTTCGCCTTTCCCGCCGGTCCTTCCGTTCCTGCGCATGTGGACCGGGCTCGACGGGACGTCGCGTCTGGAAGCTTCGGTCCTCGCCGGCTCCGGGCTGCAGAGCGTCGGAGGGGGCGCAGACCCGCAGTGGGCGCGGCCGTTCCCGGGCGAGGTCAGCGCCGTGCTGTTCGCCGCACTCCCGGTGGGGTGGGTGGGTCAGTGGCACCCGTCTCCGCATCCGCAGTGGGTGGTGCCCCTGCGCGGGCGGTGGTTCCTGGAAACTCAGGACGGCGAGCGGGTCGAGATGGGGCCGGGCGACCTGCACTTCGGTCAGGACACGGCGGACAGGAGCGAGGTGGGGCACCTGTCGGGAACCGTCGGCGATGAGCCGTGCCTGCAGCTGATCATCCAGTTCACGGTCTCCCCGGCCGCGCCCACACCGCATCCCTTCGGCGGCTGACTCCTGGGCCCGATGCCGTCAACCCGTCTCCCTCGGATCCTGGAAGCCGATTGACTGAGCACATGGACCGACAGACGGGACTGACTCGATGATCGACGGACGCGTCCTCCAGCCGCCTCGGGAACCCTCCCCCGTCGACGTCACCCCGCCGCGCGTCTACGACAACCGCCTACGGGCCGTCATCGCCCCCGAGGCCAGGCTGCTCTCGCTCTACTCGGACGCCACGTGGGCCGAAGGGCCGGTGTGGTGGGAGCGCGAGCGGATGCTCGTCTTCAGCGACGTGGTGGGCCGTCGCACCCTCGGCTGGCGGGAAGACGGCAGCGTCGTGGCCGTCGTCGACCCGTCGGCCTTCTCCAACGGCAACGCAGTGGATGCCGAGGGTCGCCTGTTGCACGCGGAGCACGGCCGCCGCGCGCTCAGCCGCACCGACGACCGCGGCACCCACGTGATGGTCGACGCGTACGACGGCAAGCCGTTGAACTCGCCGAACGACCTCGTCGTCGACTCCGCAGGCGCCGTGTGGTTCACGGACCCGTCCTACGGCATCTCCGATCCGCGCGAGGGGTATCCGGCCGAATCAGCCCTCGGCCACCAGAGCGTGTACCGCTGGCGCGAAGGACACGCCCTGCAGCGCATGATCGACCTCGACGCTCCGAACGGCCTGGGTTTCAGCCCCGACGAGACGACCCTCTACATCGCGGAATCCCACCAAGACGGACTGCCCGGCGTCGTCGCCTGCAGCTGGGACGGAGAGACCCTCGGCGCCCCACGGACGTTCGCGACGGTGGATGCCGGCATCCCGGACGGGTTCGCGATCGACCACCGCGGATGGCTGTGGATCAGCAGCGCGGCCGGTGTCGTGATCGTCGACGACGCGGGCGCACGCCTGGGTGTCATTCCCACGCCGCACCTGGTGAGCAACTGCACGTTCGATACCGGGGAACGGCGCCTGTTCCTCACCGGCGACAGTGACCTGTGGATGGTGGAGCTCGGATGAACGACGTCGAGATGGCTCGGATTCCGGCGGGACGGGTCCTGCGGGGCGATCAGCGCGGGGCGGAACGACGCGAGATCGAGGTCGACGCGTTCGAGATCGCGGTGTACCCGGTCACCGAGGAGCAGATGGCCGAGATCGTGGGGGTCACGGCGCAGAACCCGCGTCGGCCCGCTGTCCAGGTCAGCTGGCTGCGCGCGGTGCGATTCTGCAACGCCCTTTCCGAGTGGGAGGGACTCGACCCGGTCTACTCCTATGACGGTGAGGTCGTCGACTGGGACACCGACGCCGACGGGTTCCGCCTTCCGACCGAGGACGAATGGGAGTACGCCTGCCGCGCGGGATCGACCGGCTCGACCTACGGGCCGATCGCCGAGATCGCCTGGACTGCGGGCGACGGGCTCCGCGGCCCCGTCGAAGTCGGCGGACGCCTGCCCAACCTCCACGGTCTCTTCGACATCCTCGGGAACGTCTCGGAGTGGTGCTGGGATCTGTTCGACCCCGACACGGGAGACACCCGGGTCTTCCGGGGTGGGGGGTGGAGCGATGCCCGGGCTGTGGTGCGCGCCGCGGCTCGACGCGGCGCGAGTCCGCGCGCGGTGTTCGACGATGTCGGCCTGCGCGTGGCGCGAGGCGCGCTTACTCGCGCTCGCTGATGGCGATGCCGAGCTCGTCGATGAACGCCGCGATCGTGGCCAGTTCGTCGTCGGAGTACTTCTCGGCGACATCGCGCATCGCCGCGAGGTGCCCGCCGAAGTGGCGGAAGAACTCCTTCCGCGACTTGGGCGTGAGCGCGACCACGCGGGCGCGGCCGTCCGAGGGGTGGGGCCGTCGTTCGAGGTGCCCCGCGGCGGCGAGACGATCGAGGAGCTTCGTCGTGGATGCCGTGGAGATGCGCAAGTGCGAGGCGACGTCGTGCGGGCTCACCATCTCACCGCGCTGCTCGCGGATGATCAGCATGCGCAGAGTCGCCAAGTCACTGGCGTTCATGTCCATGTCGCCCTTCATTCCGCTGTTCATGCGGTCGAGAGCATCACTCAGGGCCCGGACCGATTCCAGGGCGCGAAGCACCCCGGTTCTCGTACCAGAGAACGGGTTACCGGCGGGCGCGGTGGACACCCCCGTGGCGCTCTGGATATAGTCGGCAGACATCGCTAGCTAAACTAGCAAATAGGAGGCACGATGAGCGAGACCGAGTATGTCGTCCTCCTGGACGACCGGGGCAACGAGATCGGCACCGCTCCCAAGGCGAGCGTGCACGGCACCGACACGGCGCTCCATCTGGCCTTTTCCTGCCACGTCGTGAACGCCGCCGGCCAGGTTCTGGTGACGCGTCGAGCGCTGGAGAAGAAGACCTGGCCCGGCGTCTGGACGAACTCCTTCTGCGGCCACCCCGCCCCCTCCGAGCCCGTCCTGCAGGCCGTCCACCGTCGTGCCGCCTTCGAGGTGGGTCTGACGATCCGCGACGTCGAACTCGCCCTCCCTCTCTTCCGCTACCGCGCCGTCGATGCCAGCGGCATCGTCGAGCACGAGATCTGCCCGGTGTATGTCGCCCGCACCGACGAAGAACCGCGCGAGAACCCGGCAGAAGTCGCCGAGTCCCGCTGGGTCGATCCCGCCGACCTGGGTGCGGCACTCGAGGCGACACCCTGGGCCTTCAGCCCGTGGCTCGTCCTCCAAGCCCAGCAGCTTCACCTCTTCTCGCCCCCGGCTGCCATCAGGGCGGCGTCATGATCGCACTCTCCACGACGCCGACCGCGCGCGCCGCCATCGACGACGCGATCGACACCGTGATCGCGCGACTGGCCCGGCGACTCCACGGACACGGAGACGGCGCCCGCGCCCTGGCATCCGCCATCGCCCGTTCTGCCGAGGGAGGAAAGCGCTTCCGGCCGCTGCTCGTCGTCGCCGCATTCGACACGCTGCGCGGCCGCGAGAGCGACCGAACCGCCGTCTACCAGGTCGCCGCCGCGTTCGAACTGCTGCACACGGCCTTCGTCGTCCACGACGACGTCATCGACCACGACACCGAGCGGCGCGGCGTGGCCAATGTCGGCGGCGAGTTCCGCGCGCGCGGTCGCCAACGCGGAGCGGACGACGTCGGTGCCGCACTGCTCGGGGACGCCGCCGGTATCCTCGCCGGCGACCTGCTGCTGCACGAGGCGGGGCGTCTCGTCGCCCTCGCCGATCTGCCGTCCGGGGTCCGGGGGGAGTTGCTGCGTCTCGTCGAGGACGCCGTCTTGATCTCGGCCGCGGGCGAACTCGCCGACGTCGAGAACGCCGTGTCGGCGGACGAGGTCGATGCCGACACGATCCTGCGCACGACGCACGACAAGACCGCGGTCTACTCCTTCTCGGCGCCGCTCGAGGCCGGGGCTGTGCTCGCCGGCGCCGACCGCCCGGTGCGCGCCGCTCTCGAGCGGTTCGGGCAGCGGCTCGGGCTCGCCTATCAGCTCGTCGATGACCTGATCGGCGCCTTCGGGTCGTCCGAGGTGTCCGGTAAGGACGAGGGCTGCGACCTGCGCGAGGCCAAAAAGACGCACCTGATCGTCCTGGCACGCGAAACCGAGTCCTGGCCCGAAGTGAACGAAGCGCTCTCCCAGGCTCACACGGGGCCCGTCGCCATCCGCGCGGCGCAGCGCGCGTTGAGCGCGTCCGGTGCGCGTGCGCGACTCGAAGGCCTTGTGCGTGAGACGCTCGACGAAGCCCGCGCGATCGTCACGGCCTCCACGCTCCCCGACGAGTGCCGCGACATGCTGCACGACCTCGTCGACGCCGTCCAGGGACGCGTCCCGTGAGCGCAAGCGCCACCGGCCTCGAATTGTATTCGCGCACGGCCGACGACGCCGCCGCTGCGGTCATCAACCGATACTCGACGTCATTCGCTCTGGCCTGCCGTCTGCTCGGCCCGCGCCCCCGACCCCACGTGCGGAACATCTACGCCCTGGTGCGGGTCGCCGACGAGATCGTCGACGGCCCCGCGCACGACGCCGGGCTCTCCCCCGCCCAGGAACGTGCGGCGCTCGACGCGCTCGAGGTCGAGGTGCGGGATGCCATCGCCTCGGGCTTCAGCGCGAACCTCGTCGTGCATGCCTTCGCCCGCACGGCGCGCGAGTGCGGCATCGGCGACGACCTCATCGCCCCCTTCTTCGCCTCGATGCGGACCGACCTGGACACCGCCGCGCACGACGACGCCTCGCACGACGCGTACGTGTACGGATCGGCGGAGGTCGTGGGCCTCATGTGCCTCCAGGTGTTCCTCAACGCCGGGATGTCGGCTCCGGCACGGCCCGCCGCCGACCTCGTCGACGGTGCCCGGCGTCTGGGGGCGGCGTTCCAGGACGTCAACTTCTTGCGCGACCTCGACGACGACGCTGTCCGCCTCGGCCGCGACTACCTCGACGGCGCAGCGGGTGACGAGCGACGCATCGCGGTTCTCGACCGGATCGACGCCGACCTCGCCGCCGCCGCCGCCACGGTCCCGTTCCTGCCGCCGGACTGCCGTCGCGCGGTGACCGCTGCGCACGACCTGTTCGCCGAACTCTCGCGGCGCCTGCGTCGCACTCCCGCGGGCGCGCCGCGCGTCCGTGTACCCGACGGTGTGAAGGCGACGCTCGCCGCGCGCGCCTTCCTCGGACGCCCACCGAAAGGGGCCCACGCATGACCTCGCAACGCATCGTCGTCGTCGGAGGTGGCATCGCCGGTCTCGGCACCGCCGCCCTGCTCGCCGACCAGGGACACGACGTGCACCTGTTCGAGGGGCGCGATCAGCTCGGCGGGCGTGCCGGCTCCTGGGAGAGCGAAGGCTTCCGATTCGACACGGGGCCGAGCTGGTATCTCATGCCCGAAGTGTTCGACCACTTCTTCCGCCTGCTGGGCACCAGCGCCGCCGCGCAACTCGACCTCGTACGCCTGGATCCCGCGTACCGCGTCTACGGCCCTCCCGGAAAGGGAGAGCCGATCGACGTCGTGTCCGGCCGCGACGCCGTCCGCGCCCTGTTCGAGGAGCACGAGCCCGGATCGGGCGACAAGGTCGATGCCTACCTCGACTCCGCGAAGGACGCCTACGAGCTGTCGACGTCGAAGTTCCTCTACGACACCTACTCGTCGACCCAGGGCCTGCGCGACCCCGCTCTCGTCAAGCGGCTGCCGACACTCGTCCCGCTGCTGACCCAGACGCTGTGGAAGCGCGTCACCCGCGACTTCTCGAACCCGCGGCTGCAGCAGATCCTCGCCTACCCCTCGGTGTTCCTCGGCGGTTCGCCGTTCGAGGTGCCGAGCCTGTACCACCTCATGAGCCACCTCGATCTGGGCGACGGCGTGCTGTACCCCCGCGGCGGGTTCACCGAGATCATCGCCGCGATCGAGCGCCTGGCGCGCGAGCGCGGTGTGCAGATCGAGACCGGCGTCCCCGTCGAGTCGATCATCACCGACGGCGGCATCGCGCGCGGGGTGCGGCTGGCGGACGGTCGGGTCGTGTCCGCGGATGCCGTGGTGTCGGGCGCCGACCTCCACCACACCGAGACGCAGCTCCTCGAGGAGGGCGATCGCCAGTATCCCGAGAAGTGGTGGAAGGACCGCGTGCCCAGCCCGGGTGCACTGCTGCTCCTGCTCGGGGTCACGGGCGAGCTCCCCCAGCTCACGCACCACACACTCCTCTTCACCGACGACTGGCACACGAACTTCGACGCCATCTTCGGCGAGAACAAACGCATCCCGGATCCGGCCTCGATCTACGTGTGCCGCCCCAGCGCATCCGACGACACCGTGGCTCCCGAGGGCTTCGAGAACCTCTTCGTCCTCGTACCCGTGCCCGCGGACCCGGTCAGCGGTCGCGGCGGCGTCGACCGCTCCGGCGATGCCCGCATCGAAGCCGCGGCCGACCGGGTGATCGCGCAGATCGGCGAGTGGGCCGGCATCCCGGACTTCGCCGAGCGCATCGTGGTGCGCCGGACCATCGCGCCCGAGGACTTCGCCACGGACCTGCACGCGTGGCACGGCAACTCGCTCGGTCTGGCCCACACGCTCGGTCAGAGCGCGATCTTCCGCCCGAAGAACCGCTCCCGCAAGGTGTCGAACCTGTATTACGCGGGAACGTCCGTGCTGCCGGGCATCGGTCTTCCGATGTGCCTGATCTCGGCGGAGCTCGTGGTCAAGCGGATGACGGGCGACCGTACCGCGGGGCCCCTGAACGAGCCGGCCCGCGCGGCGGTCTGAGGTGCCCGGGATCTACCTGGGCGCGATCCTGTTCTCGCTGGCCGGCATGATCGCGATCGATCTGAAATACGGCCTCGCGCTGCGCACCGCCCCGGGGCGCACCGCTCTCGCGGTGGGCCTGGGAACGGCGTTCTTCCTCGCGTGGGATGCCGTCGGCATCCTCACCGGGGTGTTCGTCAAGGGCGACAGCCCGCTGTTCGTGGGCATCGACCTGGCGCCGCACCTCCCCCTGGAGGAGCTGTTCTTCCTCCTCTTCCTCAGCTATCTCGCGCTCGTGCTGTGGACGGTGTTCGAGCGAGCGCGACGCCAGCGGGATGCCGCGCACCGGACCCGCGACGACGTCGAGGAGTCCGCCCCGTGACGTACCCCGTCATCCTCCTGCCGTTCGTGGTCGTGACCGTCGTCGTGACTCTCCTCAGCGCCCGTCGGCCGGGCTTCCGCCGCCGCATGCGCGCGTCGGCGTGGACGGCTCTGGCGCTCGTGCTGCTCACGGCCGTCTTCGACAACGTCATGATCGCGGTCGACCTGTTCTCGTATCCGGCGGAACACCTCAGCGGACTCCGGATCGGTCTGGCCCCGCTCGAGGACTTCGCCTATCCCGTCTGCGCGGCGTTTCTCATCCCCGCGATCTTCACGCTCGTCTCCGCTCGGAGGGAACCCGCATGACCACCCCCGCTGCTCTCACCCCCGGTCGCATCCTGCGCGAGCTCTTCGTGTCGTCGCGCCCGGTCAGCTGGATCAACACGGCGTTCCCCTTCGCCGCCGCCTACCTGCTCACGACGCGTCAGCTCGACGCGGTGCTCATCGTCGGCATCCTGTTCTTCCTCGTGCCCTACAACCTCGCGATGTACGGCGTGAACGACGTCTTCGACTACGAATCCGATCTGAGGAACCCCCGCAAGGGCGGGACGCACGGCGCCGTCCTCGCCAAGCGCATGCACCCGATCACGCTGTGGGCCTCGGCGCTGTCGTGCCTGCCGTTCGTGGTGTTCCTCGTGGTCGTCGGGTCGCCGGTGTCGTGGCTCGTGCTGGCACTGAGCCTGTTCTTCGTCGTCTTCTACTCCGCACCGCCGCTGCGCTTGAAGGAGCGGCCGTTCGCCGACTCGATCACCAGCAGCATCCACTTCTTCTCGCCCGCGGTGTACGGCCTCGTCCTGGCCGGTGCCGTGTGGACGTGGCAGCTCGTCGTCGTGATCATCGCCTTCGCGCTGTGGGGCATCGCCTCGCACGCCTTCGGCGCCGTGCAGGACGTCGAAGCCGATCGCGCCGCCGACATCTCCTCGATCGCCACCGCGCGCGGCGCTCGGTGGACCGTGCGGTTCGCTCTGGTCTCCTACGCTCTCGCGGGTGTCGCGATGCTCGCCACCGCGTGGCCCGGCCCCCTCGCCGCGCTGCTCGTGCTCCCCTACCTCGTGGTCTGCTGGCCGTACCGGAACGTGACGGATGCCACCTCCGACTCCGCCACCGCCGGATGGAACCGCTTCCTCTGGCTCAACCAGATCGCCGGATTCGGCACGACGATGCTGCTGATCTGGTGGTGGTTCCTGACCGCCTGACCCCGCGGCCGGTTCTCGGCGGGTGGGCCTCGGCGGGTGGCTCGCGCCCGCAAACGACGAGAGACGCCGGCGCCCCGAGGGGCGGCGGCGTCTCTGCGTCGGCAGCGGGGGTCAGCCTGCCGGAGTCGGCTCCGGCGTGGCGCCTCCGCCCTGTCCCTGGTCCTGCAGCTCGATGAGGCGCTGCACGGCCGCGGTCAGTCGCGCGTCCTGGGTGGCGAACCCGGCGAGGTCGCCGCTGGTGAGGGCTGCCTGGCGCGCCGTGAGCGCCGCCTGCGCCTCGGCCAGCGCCGCCGCGTAGTCGCCCGCGGGTGCGGTCGGAGCCGTCGTGCCTCCCCCGCCCGGGTCGGTCTGATCGGTGGGGGTCACCGCCTCGTCTCCGGTATCGGCACCGGAGTCACCGCCGAACAGGGCGTCCAGCGCTTCGCTCAGGGTGTTCTCGAACGCGATCTTGTCTCCGAAGGCCACCAGCACGCGCCGCAGCTGCGGGAGCTGCGTGCCACCGGAGGACTGCACGAACACGGGCTGCACGTAGAGCAGACCACCGCCGACGGGGAGCGTCAGCAGGTTGCCGTTGAGCACCTGCGATTGTCCCTGCTGCAGGATGTTGATCTGCGACGAGACCGCGGTGTCGGAGTCGAAGGTGTTCTGCACCTGACCCGGTCCGGGCACCGTCGTGGCCGCATCGATCACGAGCATGCGCAATCGTCCGTAGTCCTCGCGCTTCGTCCCCTGCTGGTCGCCCGCATTGGAGTCGACGGCCAGGTAGCCCGTGAGCACGTTGCGCGCCTGACCGCCCTGGGATGCCGGGATGAAACTCGTGAACATCGAGTACGTCGGGGCGTCCTGACTCGGCATCTTCATGGTCAGGTAGTACGGCGGCTGCAGGGTGTTGGGGTCCTGCGGGTCGTTCGGCGTGGTCCAGCGGTTGTCCTGCTGGAAGAACGAGCGGGCGTCGTCGACGTGGTAGACGCCGAGCATCGAACGCTGCACCTTCATCAGGTCGGTCGGGTAGCGCACGTGGCTCATCAGGTCGGCCGACATCTCGCTCCACGGCTGGAGGCTGGTCGGGTACACCTTCTGCCACGCCTGCAGGACCGGGTCCTGGTCGTCCCACGCGTACAGCGTGACCTTGCCGTCGTAGGCGTCCACGGTCGCCTTGACCGAGTTGCGGATGTAGTTGATGTTGTCGAGCGAGTACGTCGGCGAGGGGGTGTTCGAGTCGGTGATCGCCCGCGAGAGCGACACGCTCGAGGAGTAGGGGTAGTTCGCGCTCGTCGTGTACCCGTCGATGACCCACTTGATGCGGCCGTCCACGACCGTCGGGTACGGGTCGCTGTCGAGCGTCAGGTACGGAGCGACCTTCTGCACGCGATCCTTGGGATTGCGGTCGTAGAGGATCTGCGAGTCCTGGTTCACGTAGTCCGAGAACAGGATCTGCTCGGACTGGAACTTCAGGGCGTAGATGAGGCGCGTGAAGACGTTGCCGACGCTGGGCCCGCCGTCACCGCGGAAGGTCGTGCGCGTCTCCGTGCCGCCGTCGGCGCCGATCGGGTAATCCAGCTCGATGTCCTCGCCGCCCTCGGGGCCGCCGACGATCGAGTACGGCGGCGACTGCTCGCCGAAGTAGACGCGGGGCTCGTAGTTGAGGTCGGTCAGGAACCCGGTGCCCGGGATCGCCTGCTCGAGGAAGACGGGGTCGCCGTCGTCGGTGCGCTCGTTGCCCGCCGCAGCCACCATGCCGTAGCCGTGGGTGTAGACCAGGGTGCTGTTCTGCCACGTCGCGGCGTCGCCGAGCTGACCGATGTTCAGCTCGCGCAGGGCCACGACGGCATCCTGGGTCTGACCCTTGATCTGGTAGCGGTCGACGTCGAGCGGATTGGCGAACTGGTAGTACGCGCGGTACTGCTCGAGCTGACGCACCGTGGGACCGATGATGGCGGGGTCCATGATGCGCAGCTGCGCGGTCGAGGCGGCGTCGTTGCGCAACTGGCCGGCCTGGGCCGTCGTCGTCGCTTCGAAGTTCTCTTTCTCGACGCCGTCGATGCCGTAGGCGGCCTTCGTGCTGTCGATGTTGCGCTGGTAGTACTGACTCTCGAGCGCGAGCTGGTTGGGTCGCACCTGGAAGGTCGTGACGGCCCACGGGATGGCCGCACCGACGACGATCGCCGAGACCACCAGCAGCGCGGTGGCGATCAGGGGGTAGCGCCAGCGGCCGATGATCGCGGTGACGAAGAACGCGACGGCCACGATGACGGCGGCGATGGCAAGGATCGTCTGACCGGGGATGACGGCGTTGACCCCGACGTACCCGGGACCGGTGATGCGGTCCTCCTGGCTGATCAGGGTCGTGTAGCGGTCGAGCCACAAGCTCCCGCCCTGCAGCAGCAGGTACAGGCCCGCCAGCACGGCGAGCTGGATGCGTGCGGCCTTGGAGATGCGCAGCTCGCGCTGCCCGACGCGCACGGAGCCGTACAAGTACGACACGACCGCCGTCAGCAGCAGGCAGACCAGGACGACGGCCGAAGCGAAGCCGAGGGCCGTGGTGTAGAACGGCAACGCGAAGAGGTAGAAGCCGGTGTCGATGCCGAACTGCGGGTCGGTCGTCGACGTGGTGACCCCGTTGAACCACAGCCAGGTCGTCTCCCACTGCGCGGACGCGGCGAACCCGGCGAAGAATCCGAAGAACACCGGGATGCCCCACATCGCGAGGCGCCGCAGCGGCTCCACGACTTCTTGGTAGCGGTCGAGCTGCGAGCTCAACCGCGCGTACACGGGCCGCAGGCGGTAAGCGAGCTGGATCGCGCCCCACACCGGCACCGCCATCGCGAGGAAGCCCACGGCGAACATCACCGTGCGTGCGATCCACTGCGTGGTCAGCACCTCGGTGAAGCCCAGCTGCGAGAACCACATCCAGTCGGCGTAGAGGTTCGCGAAGACGAAGAAGGCCACGACCAGCACGGCGATGACCGCCAGCGAGATCGAGATGATTCGTCGAGAACGATTCGGGGGCGTGGCCTGGTTCGGCGCTGAGGTCGTGGTCACCCGTCCATCCTAGGCGTCGCCCTCTGGGGGAAAGCCGTGGATGCTACGAACCCGCGACACTCGTCGCGTCGCACGTCGGCAGGGCATCGAGGTCTCCCTCGTCGCGGATGGTCTCCAGGACCTTCAGGGAATCCTGGAGGGTCGAGACCGAGAAGACCCGGATGCCGTCGGGCACGTGCCCGACCACCTCGCCGCAGTTCGCCCGAGGCGCGAGGAACCAGGTCGCACCGGCATCCCGGGCTCCGTAGAGCTTCTGACGGATGCCGCCGATGCCGCCGACGTTCCCGGCGGCGTCGATCGTGCCGGTGCCGGCGATGTGCTGCCCCCCGGTCAGATCGCCGGGCGACATCTTGTCGATGATGCCGAGCGCGAACATCATGCCGGCGCTCGGGCCGCCGACGTTGTTGATCTGGATCTTGACGTCGACGGGGAGGTCGAAACCGAGTGACAGCCCGACCCCGAGCAGCCACTGCTGCTGACCGTTGACGTCGCTGAGCCGCGGGGTGACCGACACCGAGCTCTCGGCACCGTTGCGGTCGATAGCCAGGCTGACGGGCGCGCCGGCACCCGTCTGGACGGCGGACCGGACCTCGTCGACGGTGGTCACGGGCGTCCCGTCGACAGAGGTGATGATGTCACCGAGCTCGAGCATGCCCGCCGCGGCGCCGGCGTCGTCGACGGTCCCGACGACGATGTCCTGCGGCACGTCGTAATCCAGCGCACGCAGCGCGGCGGCGGAGGCCTCGAGTTGCGAGTCGCTCATGAGCGCTGCGTTCTCGGTGTTGCGCTGCTCGGTGGATTGACCCGACGGGAAGATGCGGTCCACCGGCACGACCGCCCGTGACGGATCGAACCAGGCCAGTGCCAGTTCGAGCCAGCTGGGGGTGCGTTCGCGGTTGCCGTTCACCTGGACGGTCAACAGGTCGAGCTGGCCCGCCGAAGGAGTGTCCTCTTCGTTCGGGACCGTGATGAGGGGAACCTCCTCGCCGTCCGCGTTGGGCGAGGTGCCGAGGGTGTTCAGAACGGGCCCCGGCTGCTGGATCACGTACGGCGACGGCAGGAAGGTGAGCGCAAACAGGATGAGGGTGGCCACGGCCAGGGACCACAGCCCGAACACCGTCGATCGGCTCCGGCGCCGCCGCGGGGCGGGCACGACGGAGACGTTCTCGTCGAACAGGGTCACGGGTCCTACCTTTGCCGGGTCGTTCGCGCGCGGCGTAAGCGGCGTGGAGCCGAGCCGAGGGAAGCGAGGAAACGTGCGACTAGCGTAGATCGCGTTCCCCCTGACCCGGCTGAAAGGCGGCTGAAGTGGCAGACGACGACCGGAGCCCCGAGGAGGAGTTCCAGGAGCTCATGCGGCGCCTGATGTCCGGCGACACCTCGGGCTTGGATCCCGAACAGCTCTCGCGCCTGTCCGGGATGCAGATCGACCCGGCGATGATGCAGGCGGTCATGAATCAGCTGCAGGGCGCCTTCTCGGGGGCGCAGGACGGCATCGACTGGAGCCTCGCCGAACGGCAGGCCCTGCACATCGCCAACCAGGACGGCCTCGGCGTCTCGGCGGGTCAGCGCACCGACCTGGATCAGGCGTTCTCGCTCTCCGCCCTGTGGCTGGGCGAGGCGACGACGATCGCCGACCTTCCCCATCCCCCGAAGGTCGTGACGCGCGGCGCGTGGGTCACCGCCACGCTCCCGGTCTGGCAGGAGCTGGCCGAACCCGTCGCCACCAGCATCGCGGACGCGCTCACCGACGCTCTCGGTCAGCAAGCCCCCGACGACATGCAGGAGATGATCGCGGGCGCCGGACGCCTGATGCGCACGGTCGGCGGCTCGCTCTTCGCTACGCAGCTCGGCCACGTCGTCGGTCGCCTCTCCACCGAGGTCGTCGGCGGTGGGGATGTCGGCATCCCCGTCATGCCCGACGGCGACGCGGCGATCCTGCCGCAGAACTTCGCCGACTTCGGCCGCGACCTCGAGATCCCCGAGGACCAGCTGGCGCTGTATCTCGCCACTCGCGAGCTGGCCCACGCGCGCCTGTTCCGGCACGCCCGGTGGCTCCGCCTGCACGTCATCTCGCAGGTGCGCGACTTCGCCCACGGCATCCGCGTCGACACCGACGCCCTCGAAGAGATGGCGGCACGGTTCGACCCCTCCCAGCCCGAAGAACTGCGCAGCGCCCTCGAGAGCGGGGCGCTGCTGCCGCAGCGGTCCGAGGAGCAGACCGCGGCGCTGACCCGGCTCGAGAACCTGCTCGCGACGATCGAGGGCTGGGTCGACGTCGTCACCGAGGACGCGACGTCACGGCTGCCCTCGGCAGCTCGCATCGCCGAGGCCGTCCGCCGCCGCCGCGCCGTGGGTGGGCCCGCCGAGCAGGCACTCGGCTCGCTCGTGGGGCTGGAGCTGCGCCCGCGTCGCATGCGCGAGGCCGCGGCGATGTGGCGCGCCGTCACCGACGCCGTCGGCGTCGCGGATCGCGACGCCCTGTGGGACTACCCCGACCTCATGCCCTCCGCCCAGGACATCGACGACCCCGCGGGCCTCGTCGCCCGGCTCACGGCCACGTCGCGCGGCGAGTCGGCCCCGTCGGATGCCATGGACGATGCCCTCGCCCAGCTCATCGCCGAAGAGACCGCCGCCGACCGGGATGCCGCGCGCGGCGACTCGCCCGATGCGGCGCCGCCGTCGAACACGTCCGGAACCGACGACGACGAGGACCCGACACCCGGGGACCAGCGACCGGTCTGAACCCTCCTCCCCAGGGGATTGCGCACGCACGCTCCCTGGGGAGAACGGTCGCGGACCTCGTCGGCGGTCCATCATCGGGGCATGCTCCGACTCGATCCCTCCGCTCCCCCGCTCTGGCGCGACGACGCCACCGTGCAGTTCGGTTCCCCGGCACGCGCGTACCTCACCGATTCCGCTCCGTGGACCGATGCCGCACTCACGGCGCTCGAGGCCGGGACGTCACGGGCCGCGCTGCGTGCGGTGGTGCGTCTGCACGGCGGCGCCGATAGCGACGCCGACGATCTGCTCGGGCGGCTCGCACCGGCGCTCTCCCGACGACGCCGGACACCTCCCCTGATCGTCCAGGTCGCCGACGACCTTCCGGGATCGGCCGTCCGCGCCGTGCTCGCGGCGCTCCCCCCGCGCACGCGCCGCCTCGACTGGGCCGGGCGGGACAGCCACCCGGTCCCGGCCGGGGCGCGCGTCCTCCTGCTGGCCGCCCACCGCGTGGATCCGCGGCGTGCCGTCGAACTCGTGCGCCACGATGTCGTGCACCTGCCGCTCGTCCTCGATGGCACCTCCGCCGTCGTCGGCCCCCTCATCGCCCCCGGCCGCACCGCGTGCCTGGCGTGCCTGGATGCCGACCGCCGGCGTCAGGACTCGTCCTGGCCGCTGATCGCCGCGCAACTGCTGGCACGACCGCGACCCGCGATCGACCCGGCCCTCGCGGCCGAGGCCGGGCGGGCCGCTCGGCATCTGCTCAGCGGCCCGATCGACCCGGTGACCCGGTCGTTGCTCCTCCGCGTCGACTCGCTCCAGCGGGTCTGGCGAACGCATCAGCCGAGCGAAGACTGCCGCTGCCGATCTCTCGGAGGAAGCGCGACGGCGTCCGCTCGGACCGGCCGCGACCGCGTGACCAGCTCACCGACAGGGTTCGCGCGGCCCGCGTGACACCGACGTACGCGAGTCGTCGCTCCTCGTCCACGGCTTCGAACGTGGTCGCGTACGAGATCGGAAGCAGACCCTCGCTCACCCCGATGAGGTACACGTGGTCCCACTCCAGCCCCTTCGCCGCGTGCAGCGTGGCGAGGGTCACGGTGCGCGTCGCCGGCTCGTGCTGATCTTTCGCGCGCGCTTGGAGGTCATCCGTGAACGCCCGCAGATCGGTGCCCTCCGGGGCTTCCTCCGCGAGCCGCAGGAGCGCCGCCCGGGCCTCCCACGCGTCGCGCAGGGCCCCTCCCGCCGCGGGCGGGTCGTCGCTGAGCCCGATGCTGCGCAGAACGTCGCGCACCGTGGCGAGGAAACCCGTCTCCATCGGTGCCACGGACGCGGCGCGCAAAGCCATCAGGGCTTGACGGACCTCGGGCAGGTCGAAGAACTTCCTGCCGCCGAGCACCGTGGCCGCGATCGAGTGCTTCGCCAGTGCGCTGAGGAGCACGGCCGATTGCGCGTGGGAGCGGTAGAGCACGGCGATGCTGCGCGGATCGGCGCCACCACGCACGCTCGCCGCGATCGCTGCCGCCACTCCCTCGGCCTCGGCCTCTTCGTCCTCGAAAGCGCGGACGGTGGGAACCGGGGATTCGTCGGTCGCCGCCGCCACGAGCTCGAGGGCCCCCGCCCGCCCGCGCATGAGGTCGTTGGCGACCGCCAGCACGGCGGGGGTCGAGCGATAGTTGCGTTCGAGACGGACGACACGTGCGTCCTCGTACGCGCGCGCGAAGTCGAGCAGATAGCGCGAATCGGCCCCCGTGAACGAGTAGATGGTCTGGCTCGCGTCGCCGACCACGCACAGGTCGCGCCGGTCGCCGAGCCAGAGCTCCAGCAGCCGGTTCTGGAGCGGCGAGACGTCCTGGTACTCGTCGACCGTGAAATGCCGGTACTGCTCGTGGACGGCCGCAGCGACGCGGGGCTCGGCCTCGATCATTCCGGCGCACGTCAGCAGAACGTCTTCGAAGTCCATCTGCCGTCGCTCGTCCTTGAGCTTCTCGTACGCGCGCTGCAGCGCCACGACCTGATCGACGTTCAGTCTCCCGACGCCGCCGGGCCGGTCGGTCGCGTACTTCTCGATGGAACGCATCGTGACCTTGCGCCACTCGATCTCGCCCGCGACGTCCCGGAGGGTCGCGGTGTCCGGAGACAGCCCGACGCCGTCGGCGGCGTGGGCGAGCATCCGGACCTTGTTGTCGATGATCGTCGGTGCCTGATCGCCGGCCAGGCTCGGCCAGAAGAAGTTCACCTGGGCGAGCGCCGCCGCGTGGAACGTCCGCGCCGAGACCCCCGTCACACCGAGCGCCCGGAGGCGACCACGCATCTCTCCCGCGGCCTTCGCCGTGAACGTCACGGCCATCACGCGCTGCGGCGAGTACGCGCCGGTGTCCACTCCGTGCGCGATCCGGCGCGTGATGACGCGGGTCTTGCCGGTACCGGCGCCCGCGAGGACGCACACCGGCCCCCGCAACGCGCGAACGGCCTCGAGCTGGTGCTCGTCGAGACCGCTCAAGGGCTCCACGGTCACGAGCGCTCCCGGTACCAGTCGTCGATGAGCCGGTGGGCGATGGATGCCGCTCCGGGCAGCTGCACGGCGGTCTCGCCGCGCAGAGCCGCACCGATCTCGTCGCGGTCGAACCAGCGCACTTCGACGATCTCGTCGCCGTCGGCACGTGCCTCGTCGTCATCGATCGCCCGCGCACGGAACCCGAGCATCAGCGATCGTGGATACGGCCACACCTGCGATCCGCGGTACTCGATGGCCTCAAGGCGGACGCCGGACTCCTCGCACACCTCGCGCGCGACGGTGTCCTCCAGCGACTCCCCCGCCTCGGCGAACCCGGCGAAGCAGGAGTACCGGTTCCCGCCCCACGCCGCATTGGCACCGAGGAGCACACGATCGGGGTCGTCCGCGGACGAGACGAGGACGATGACCGCCGGATCGGTGCGGGGAAAGTGCTCCCGTCCGCAGTTCGGGCAGTGCCGCGACCAGCCGGCCTGGCGCAGCACGGTCGCCGTCCCGCACGCCGGGCAGAACGCTGCGTCGCGCAGCCAGCCCGCGAGCGCGACCGCCGTTCCCAGGATCTCGGCCTCCTCGGCGGCCAGATCGCCACCGACCGCGCGCAGCGGCGCCCAGAGGGCGTCGGGTGGGAGGACGATTCCGGTCTCGTCCTCGACGACGGCCAACAGCAGAGCGGCACCGTCGGACGCGCGCCCCAGGAACGCCCACTCACGAACCTGGCCGAGGGACGGGACGGAAACCGTGGCCAGTCGCGAATCCCGTACCGGCGCCGCGTCGGCGTGGACGACGAGGACGCGTGTGTCGGAGGCGGCCCGCGCACGATCGAGCAGTCCGTCGACGTCGCGCTCGGCACCGGAGCGGTCCAACGCGCCTCCCGGCCATCGATCGGGCAGCGGCGGAGCGGGCAGCGGCATCGAACACCTCTCTCAAGGGCGTGGCGCGGGGGGATCGGGCGAGCGACCGACCTACCCTGGGGGCATGGCACGCTCGCCCTTCACTCTAGCCGCGTCCGCGACGACGGCCCTGCCCCGCATCGGTGTGACGAGTGCCGCGCCTCTGACCGAGAACGCCGGCGGTCGATTCGATTCCGCGCTCATCTCGCTCGAGGACGGGCGCACCGTCGTGGTCCGGATGCCGGCCACCGAGGACACCGCCGCCGAACTCGCCGCCGAGTCCCGGGCGCTGCACGCTCTGACGGCCGGCGTTCGCGCGCTTCTGCCGTTCGCCGCGCCCGAGGTGATCGGCGAAGCCGGCTCGGGCGAGAACCGCATCCTGGTCGTCGACGTCATCGACGGCTACCGGATCGATCCCGTCGAGCTGCCGAAGGGCCCCGGCTACGCGCCCGCCATCGGCGGCGCCCTCGCCGCCGTCCACTCCCTTCCCGTCTCCGTCGTCCGCACGGACGGGCTGCCCGTGCGGTCCGCAGAGCAGGTGCGCGACGACGTCGCCCGCCTCCTCGACCGCGCGGACGCGACCGGGCGCGTGCCCGACGGGCTCATGATGCGGTGGCGGCGTGCCCTGCAGGAGCCCGACCTGTGGCGCTTCGAATCCGCGGTGGTGCTGGGTGGCGCGACGAGCTCCTCCGTGCTCCTCGTCGACGATGCCGACGGTGTGCCCCACGTGAGCGGAATGCTCGACTGGTCGGGGCTGAGCGTCGGTGACCCGGCCGTCGACCTGCGCTGGCTCGCCTCGGCGCCCACCGCGACCGACGACGTGTACGACGGCTACGCCGCGGCCGGCGAACGCTCCCCCGACCCGCTGCTGCGTGAACGAGCGCGGCTGTACGCCGAGCTGGAGTTCGCGAAGTGGCTGGTGCACGGTCACGACGAGGGCGAGGCCGAGGTCGTCGCCGACGCCGTGGCCCTGCTCGAGGCGCTCGCCGACGGCGTCCGCGGCGACCACATCGTGCCCTCGACCCGCTCCGACATCGACGACGCGCTCGCGCTCGTCGAACGTGTTCCGCCCACCGCGGCCTCGGCGGTCGACACCTCGATGCAGACCGACGCCTACGACCCCGAAGCGCTGTCGCTGTACCTCTCCGCGGAACGCGACCGCGAGGCGGCCGCCGCCGCGCTCGCCGAGGCCCTGGCTCAGGACCCCGTGACCGCGGAGGGGGCGTTCGGTGTCACCGACGCCGACGCCGACGAACCCGGGCCGACCGCTCCGATCGACCTCGAGGGATGGACGCCCGCGGCACCGGCTCCGGACTCCGCGGACCGTGCGGACGGATCGACGACCGACCAGCCGGCGACGACGCGCGACGCCGCTCCGGCGGCGGGCGCGGAGGGCGCCGCGCACGACGCGATCGACGACGAAGAGGATGCCGCACGCGCGAGCCGCGCGGCCCTCCGCCGCTGGGGCGTCGCCCGCGACGGGGCCTGAGCACGCGAGACACCCTGCGGGGCGCGACCCACGGACGCATCGCGTCGTCGCGCCACGGCGCACCCGCTCAGCCGCGCAGAATCACTTCGTCGCCGACGTAGAACAGTGTGACGTCGATGAGGTCGAACGGCACGCCGTGCTTGACGTGGTACGCCGCTCGATACAGCTCGAGCTGGACCATGCGCGAGCGCCGTTCCGCCTCGGTGGTCGGCGGTCGGCCGGTCTTCCAGTCCACGATCTCGTACCGGTCGCCTCGGCGATACACGGCGTCGAGCTTGCAGATGACGACGTGCGGACGTCCGTCGAGCCGGGTGGTGACGAAGTCGATCTCGGTCTCGACCTCGATGGGCTGCAAGCCCGCCCACTCGGAGCGCTCGAACTTCTCGCGCAACACTCGCAGCTCTTCGGCATCGGCGACGGACGCGCCGTCGTCATCGTCCTCCCACAGACCCGCATCATCGAGCCCGGTCCCGGAGCCCACGATCCCGGATCGCTTCTCGACCCAGGCGTGGAAGAGCGTGCCCAACCGGGTCTGCCGGTAGGGCCTCTCGGGCATCGGGCGCCGCAGTCCTTCCACCGCGCCCGAATAGTCGGCCACGAAGTCCTTGAACCGCGATGCGGGGATCCGGGTCGGCGCGGGCGTGTGCGTCGGCCGCAGTCGATCGGCTCTCTCGGCGAGCAGCAGTTCGAGATCGGCATCCGGCTGCTCCGCGGGCCGCGATCGCGCGGCGGAGACCTCCTCGACCGCGGCTCCGACCGCGGTACGGCGTGCACCGAGCGGATCGAGCGGCCAGTGCATCAGCCGTCGCTCCCCGTCGTACGGATCGTCACCGGCGTCGTCGACGGCGAGGTCGATACCGAGCGCCTCCGTCGCCTCGTCCAGGAACACGCTCGGCCGGCGCGGACGTTTCGTCCCCGACCAGCTCGATCCCGAGAGCACGAGGTGATCGCGTGCCCGGGTGAATGCGACGTATGCCAGCCGGCGGTCTTCGTCGAGCTGCCGCGCGCGGTTCGCGTCGATGAAGGCGTCGATCGCCGCCTTGAGGTCCTGCTGGGTCTCGGCGCCACGCCAGCCGAGGACCGGGAGCCAGGCGGAGTCGCCGCGGAACTCGGACGGGAGGATGCCGAACCCCAACCACCCCTTTGTGTCGCGGGGCAGCGACGGCAGCTCGTCGGTGACCAGGCGCACCACGGCGACGGCATCCCATTCGAGACCCTTGGAGCCGTGGATCGTCAACAGCTGGACGACGTCGTCCTCGGGGGGCTCGGTCCGCGGCGCGAACTCGTCCGCCTGCTCGGCGTGGTCGAGCCACGCGAGGAGGCTCGTCACCGACCCGGACTCGTCTGCGGCGAGGAAGCCGCGGATCTCGTCGACGAAGGCGCGCAGCTGCGCAGAGGCGATGCGCGCGGGGCCACGGGACTCGTTGGCCGCCAGCTCGACGTCCAGCCGCAGCTCGGTCTCGATGAGGCGGATCAGCTCGGGGATGGGGGCGCCGATGTTCCGACGGAGCCCGGCGAACACAGCGCCCGCTTCGCGCAGACGTTCGCGTCCGTCCGCCGTGATGTCGGAGAGCCAGCCGTGCCCATCGGTCTGGCGCGCGACGAAGTCGAGCGCGTCCACGAGCGAGGCCCGATCGGCGCCGGGGGTCGAGCGCAAGCGATCGACGACCTCGGGAGCCAGGGGATGCAACCCCACGTCGTGCGTGGCCAGGCGCCGGGCGAGTTGGGCCAGGGCGCGCAGGTCGGCCAGCCCGATCGACCAGCGCGGGCCCGACAACAGCCGGATCAGCGCCGAACCGGCCTCGGGATCGCTGATGACCCGGAGCGCCGACACGACATCGACGACCTCGGGGGTGGTGAGGAGTCCCCCGAGCCCGAGGATGCGGTGCGGGATGCCGCGCCGCCCCAAGGCGTCGCCGAACCGCACCATGTGCTTCTTGCTGCGGAAGAGCACGGCTCCCGTCGTCTGCCGGCCCTCGGCGGCGCGCGCCGCGCGCACCCCGGCGAACCAGGCCGCCACGCGATCGGCCTCGGCATCGAGGTCGCGCTCGAAGAAGGCCTCGACGATGCCCTCTGGCGCTCCCGGTCGTGATCGCAGCTCCTCGACGGCGACCGCGGAGCGGGTGGCGAGGGGCGCCAGGACGGCGTTCGCGGCGGTCAGGACTCGGGCGCTGTTGCGCCAGCTCGTCAACAGCGAGAAGGTCTGGCATGCCCCCTCGGGCGCGAAGGCGGCGGAGAACCCGCCCAGGTTGCCCGCGCTCGCGCCGCGCCAGGCGTAGATGGCCTGGTGCGGATCGCCCACGGCCATGACCCCCGTCGAGGCGAACAGGGTCGACAGCAGGTCGGTCTGGACGACCGAGGTGTCCTGATACTCGTCGAGCAGCACCACCCGATACCGGGCGCGGAGTTCGTCGACGACCGCGGCATGCTCCTGGACGATGCGGAGCGCCCCCGCGACCTGATCGGCGAAGTCCATGACCCCCAGGCGCGCTTTCTCGCGATCGTAGGCGGCGGCCAGAGCCGCCAGCAGGCCGAGCGCCGATACCCGTGACGCCGCGTCGGCCACGTCTTTGTAGACGGTCACGCGCGCCGAGGTCGAGGGGCGTTCGACGATCCGGGCGAAGTCATCGGGGAACGCGGCCAGACGATCGAGGTCGACGAGGTTGTCGACGCCGTCACGGGCGATCCGCAGCGCCGCGTCCACGAGCGTGCGCGGAGACTCCTGGCGCTCCTCCAACCGCGGATCGTCGGAGGTGAACACCACGCGTCGCATGAGCAGCCAGGCAGCCGACTCGGACAGGACCGCCGATTCGGAGTCCCGGCCGATGCGCAGTCCGTGCTCGCGGACGATCGCGTCGGCGAAGCTGTTGTACGTCGAGACCGTGGGACGGTGCAGCAGGTGATCGTCGATGCCCGCGGCGTCGTCGGCGACTCCGTACTCGTGCGCGAGGTCGTCGAGGACTCTCCGCCGCTCGGCATCGGCGCGGGCGCCGTCGAGTGTCGCGAGGTCGGCGAACACGGACAATCTCCCCGCCGCGTGAAGCGCGGGCAGCACGGGGAGCAACCCTCGAGCCTCGAACTCCGACAGTCGGTGCAGCCGCCGATGGATCCGCTCGGCGAGTTCTCCCGCCGCCTTCCGCGTGAATGTGAGCCCGAGGACTTCATCGCGCCGCACGAGCCCGTTCGCCACGAGCCATACCACGCGCCCGGCCATCGTCTCGGTCTTTCCGCTTCCGGCACCGGCGACCACCAACGCCGGCGAGAGCGGCGCCTCGATGACCGCCGTTTGCTCCGCCGTGGGCGGAAACTGGCCGAGGGCGGCCGCGATCGTCGCGGCGGACAGCAACGCCGTCACGACGCGCTCACCGCCGAGACGGTGTGGATGCGGCACAGTCCGAACGAGAACTCGTCGCGACAGTGCACCTCGTACGGCGCCGCGAACCGGTGCCCGCGCATGACGCCGACCGCGTGCTGGACGCGACCCACGAACTGCTCGCGCGCCTCGTCGTCGAACGGCGCCTGGCGCGGTTCGGCGTAGTCCTTGGTCGTGGCGGTGGGACGCAGCACGAGGAGTTTCGCGCCACCGGACGGCATCCCGCTCACGTGCTCGATCGCTCCCGACGAGAAGGCGAGCTGGTAGGCCGCGAGCTGCGGGTTGTCGGCGACCTTCGCGTCGGTCTGCGGTTCGTTCTTCCCCGTCTTGAGATCGACGATGACGACCTCGCCCGCGGGGGTGATCTCGACCCGGTCGATGTCGCCGCTAAGCACGGCGCCGTGCTCCCCCGCGTCGTCAACGGGAATCGCGACCTCGAAGTGCCGCTCGGCCCCGACGAGACGCCCGCCGGCGTCGTCGAAGCGTCGCAGATAGGCGGCGAGTCGTCGCACGAGTTCACGAGCACGGACCCTCTCGGCACGCTCGCGCCAGGCGGCGTCGAAGAGGAGCTCGCCCCAGCGTTCTTCGACCACGGCCCACAGGGCGTCCTCGGTTCCCGATGCCGCGGTCTCGAGCGCCGCGTGGATGATCGTGCCGATGCCCGCCGTGGTCCCGCTGCGATCTCCGCCGAGGTCGCCGATCACCCAGTCGAGTTCGCATTGCTCGAGCGCGTGCAGACGCGAGGGCGACACCCGCACGTCTTCGCGGGCGAGGTCGCGCAACGGTGCCGTCGAGGTGGGCGCAGCCACGCCGTACCACTGCTCGGGGGCGGCTCCCGCGACCGCAGCGGCGGCGAGCAGCGCGAGCTGTCCCGCGGCGTGACGGCGTTCCCGACCGGACGAGCGCGACGCGGTGAGCGTCCGGCGGTGTCGAGCCACGAGACCCCTCAGCGACAGCGGGTGCTCGGGTACCGACGACGCCGGCTCGGGCGTCGGGAGCATCTCGAACAGCACGCTCGGGCCCGTGTCGTCGTCGTCAACGGCGGTGACGATGAGGCTCGAGTGCGCGCGGGAAAGCGCGCGCACGAACAGTCGGAGCTCGTCGTGCATGGCCGACCGACGACGATCGAGCATGCCCGCCGGGGGAAGGTCGGGGAACTGCACGGCATCGGCGAGGCGCCACGTCTCGAGGAGCCCTCCGCGCAACCGCGTGTTGGGCCACACTCCCTCTTGCACCCCGGCGACGACGACGGTGTCGAAGGCCGTGCCGGCCGCCGCAGCCGGGGTCAGCACACGGACAGCGTCGATGACGGCCGGCTGCTCGATCCGGTCTTCGGCGACATCGCTGTCGATCACCGACCGGAGGAACACCGCCGCCTCTCCGTCGGGCTCGCGCTCGGTGAAGCGTTTGGCGGCCTGGAACAGCGCCACGATGGCGTCCAGGTCGCGATCGGCCTGTTCGGCGAGAGCGCCGTGTCCACGCGCGGCCTCGCGCCACTGCCGCGAAAGACCGCTGCGTTCCCACGCGGTCCACAGCAGCTCGTGCGGGGTCGCCCGCGCATCGGCCTGCGCCCGCAGGGCCGCGAGGGTCTCGCCGAGCCGCGTCGCGCGACGCGCTTCGCGCGTGTCGATCGTGGCGAACTCGAGGGGGTGACGCAGACCCGAGGCCAACAGCTCGGCGGCGGACCGGGTGCCCCCCGCGGCGAGCTCCTCTTGGCGCAGCGCCGCGCGCAACCGTCGCAGCTCGATCGGATCGAGACCGCCATACGTTCCCAGGAGCGCATCGACGACGGCCTCGGGCGCCCAGGCGGCGGGATCGCGCATGCCGAGTTCGACCAGGGCGACGAGGTCGCGCACGGTGCGCTGCACCCCGAGAGCGAGGCCCGGACCGCTCGCGCGCGCCGGGACTTCGCGAGCGGCGAGTTCGGCCTCCAACGACGCGACCTGTCGCGAATCGTGCGCGATCACCGCGCACGACCCCCACGGGATGCCGTCGAGGACGTGGCGCTCCCGCAGCAGACGGGCGATGGCGTCCGCCTCTTCGGCCGGAGAGCGGAGGAGGAACGTGCGCACCGACCCCTCGGCCGCCGCGCCCGCCGGCGGACGGCGATGAGCCACGACACCGGCGGCCCCGATCCGCGCGGCGACACTGCGCACGAGATCGATCTGCTCGGCCGTCCCGCGGTGCGGCTCGCCCAGCGCCGCCAGCGTGCCGAGCTCGGCCGCGAGCCGCGCGAAGTTCTCGGGGGTCGCCCCGCGGAACGCGCCCGATCCGACGTCGGGGTCGCCGAACGCGACCACTCCCATGCCGAGATCCCGGCACGCGCGCAACAGATCGATGCCGCCGGACGTGAGCTCTTGCGCGTCGTCGACGAGGATGCAGCGCACCGGGGCGAAGCGTCCGAGCAGGGCGCGATCCGCGGCGGCCTCGTGCAGGACGGCGACGGCCTCGCGGGCGAGGTCGGCGGCGTCCCGGTGGGTGCCGCGCATCTCGGCGCGGACGGCACGGTATTCGGCGGCGAACGAACCGAGGGCGGCCCACACCGGGACGTCGTTCTGGCGCGCGAGATCGGCGAGGTCGTCGGGCGCGATCGCGAGATCGGTGCACTCGGCGAGGAAGGCGCGCAGGTCGCCGCGGAACCCCCGTGTCGCGCGAATGGACGGGCCGAGCCACTCCGGCCACCGCGACCGTCCCTCGGCCTCGTCGATCGCGTCGCCCTCGAGGAGCTCGCGGATGATCTGGTCTTCGTCGCCACCGGTGAGCAGTTGCGGGGGCTCGGCGCCGCGGCGCACCTCGGCTCCGCGAACGATCTGGAAGGCGAAGGATGCCACCGAGCGCGCGAGGGCACCCGAGGTCGCACGGCCGACGGCCAGGGCGAGCGGGTCGCGCAGGGCGGTTGCCGCCGGACGCGTGGGCGTCAGCACGAGGACGTGATCGGGGTCGACGCCCGCGGCGACGAGGGCCCGGACGCGGGCGAGCAGGGTCGAGGTCTTGCCCGACCCGGGAGCCCCGACCACCGCGCCGCTGGCCGACGGCGCCCAGTCGACGACCACACGCTGCTCGGCATCCAACTCGTCGGTGCCGAGGGCGCGCACGGCACCCGCCGGGACGACGCCCGCGGCGTCGTCGACGGCCGCGACGGGTGCGCCCGCCCCCTCGCGGGAGAGGGTCGCGGCATCCGGCTTCTGCATGTCGTCCACGCTAGCCGCGGCCTCCGACACGCGCCGGACGACCCGCGCCGTTCGCCGTCCGCGAAGCCGCTCCCCGCACGCGGCTCCGACTGTCCGCGCTGTCGTAGAGTCGGAGCATCGCGCCGGGACGATCGAGAGCCCCGGGCGGAAAGGACGCAACGTGGAGATCCGCATCGGCATCACCAACACCGGCCGCGAGCTGAACTTCGAGACCAGCGAGGGCTCGGACGCGGTGAAGGCGTCGATCGCCGCGGCCTTCGACCAGGCCGCGAGCCACGTGTCGTTCGTCGACGTGAAGGGCAACTCCTACATCGTCCCCACCGCGAACATCGCGTTCATCGAGCTGGGCACCGAAGAGGCCCGCCGAGTCGGCTTCGTCGCCTGAGGCCACGGCCGTGCAGATCCTGCTCGGGCTGATCATCGGCGCGGTGGTCGGCCTCGCCGTCCACTTCGCCCTCCCGCACCGCGACCTGCGCGGCACGGCCCTGGCGCCGTTCGTCGGCGCGGCGGCCGCGGGCGTCTCGTGGACGGTGCTCACCTGGGCGGGCGTGGGCGCGGACTCCTTCGTTCCGTGGCTGGTCGCGGTCATCGCGCCAACGGTCACGACCTTCGCGCTCGTGCCTCTTCTCACGCGCGCCCGACTGCACAGCGACGCGACCGAACGCGCGCGACACGGCATCTGAACGAGGGCGAACCCCGCATCGGTGGCGCCGCGCACGCACGGCGATCGGTGGGATCAGGCCGCGAGCCCCATGGCATCCATGCGACGGGCGTGAGCCCCCATGAGCTCGGTGAACACCGGCTCGACCGTGGCCTCTTCGGTGCGGTCCAGGCGCGGGTGGGCGAGCGCGGCGCGGGCGACGAGCAGGGTGTCCCCCACCAGACGGCGACCCCAGAGGGCGAGCAGCCACCGCCACTCCTCGTCGCTCGAGATCGCGGCACCCAGGATCTCGACGATGGCCTGTCGGTCATCGTCGGCCTGCAGGATGCGGGCCACGCGCCGACCCGTGTCGCCGTAGCTCGACGACAGCGCGAGGTAGAAGTCGTCCAGCATCCCGGCCGTGATGTGCACCGAGAGCATGGTCTCTTGCGGGCGCACGCCGTGCGTGTTGCGCCGGAACGCGTCGAGGGACTCGCGGAAGGGCAGCATGAGCTGCGTCGGATCCGTTCCCCGCTCGCGGATCAGGGCGACGATCTCCTGGTGCTTGATGAGCGCGGCTCCGGCGGCGCGCGAGAGCGATTCCTTCTCTGCGAGCTCGGGCGTGGATGCGATGAGTTCGCTCAGCGTCTCGAAGAACCCCAGCTGCAGGTAGGCCGCCTGACCGAGGAAGGTCTCGATGTCGGGCGCGAGTTCGGCGAAGTCGACGCGCATGGCGTCGCCGAGGTCGCCACGGGAGCGCAATTGCAGCGTGCGACCGACCGGTCGACGACGACGGAACCACTCGAACACGCTCTACAGCCTAGGCGTCGGACCCTCGAAACACCCGCCGGGTAGAGTGGACTCGCCCCGGCGATGGATCGGGGCCCCGCGCCTGTGGACGAGTGGAGGGCGTGGATCCGACTCCCCAGGCGGTCTCTCACCGCCGGAACAGGCACGCTCATGACGACTTTCGCCGAGCTCGGCGTCGACCAGGACATCGTCGACGCCCTGGCATCCAAGGGCATCGTGGATGCCTTCCCGATCCAGGAACAGACCATCCCCCTCGGCCTTCCGGGCCAGGACATCATCGGCCAGGCCAAGACCGGAACCGGAAAGACCTTCGGCTTCGGCATCCCGGTCGTCCAGCGCCTCGGCCTGAACCCCGAGCCCGGAGTGAAGGCGCTCATCGTCGTGCCCACGCGCGAGCTCGCCGTCCAGGTCTACGAGGACATGGACATGCTGACCCAGAACCGCGCGACCAGCGTCGTGGCGATCTACGGCGGCAAGGCCTACGAGGGTCAGATCGATCAGCTCAAGGCCGGCGCGCAGATCGTCGTGGGAACGCCCGGACGCCTCATCGACCTCAGCAACCAGCGTCTGCTCGACCTGTCGGGCGCCGTCGAGGTCGTCCTCGACGAGGCCGACAAGATGCTCGACCTCGGCTTCCTCGCCGACATCGAGAAGATCTTCCAGAAGGTCCCCGCCGTCCGCCACACGCAGCTGTTCTCGGCGACCATGCCGGGACCCATCGTGGCCCTCGCTCGCCGGTTCATGTCGAACCCGATCCACATGCGGGCGAACGACCCCGACGAGGGTCTGACGCAGGCCAACATCAAGCACCTCGTGTACCGCGCGCACTCGCTCGACAAGGACGAAGTCATCGCTCGCATCCTGCAGGCCGAGGGCCGCGGCAAGAGCGTCATCTTCACGCGCACCAAGCGTGCCGCCCAGAAGCTCGTCGACGAGCTGGGCGACCGCGGCTTCAACGCCGCCGCGGTGCACGGCGACATGAGCCAGGAGGCGCGCGAGCGCTCGATGGCCGCGTTCAAGGCGGGCAAGCGCGACGTGCTCATCGCGACCGACGTCGCCGCCCGCGGTATCGACGTCAATGATGTCACGCACGTCATCAACCACACGATCCCCGACGACGAGAAGACCTACCTGCACCGCGCGGGCCGAACGGGTCGCGCGGGCAAGACCGGCATCGCGGTGACGTTCGTCGACTGGGACGACCTGCACAAGTGGGCGCTCATCAACCGGGCACTCGAGTTCGGTCAGCCCGAGCCGATCGAGACCTACTCGTCGAGCCCGCACCTCTACACCGATCTCGACATCCCCGAAGGCACGAAGGGGCGTCTGGTCACGGCTCCCAAGGCCGCCGCGGCTCCGAAGGTCGAGAAGGCCGAGAAGACCGGAACCGCGGATGCCGCGGGCGAAGACGGCCCGCGCCGTCGCCGTCGCCGCCGTGGGGGGTCGTCCGACTCCCCCGCCGCGAGCGAGGGCGCCGCGCCCTCTACGCCGCGCGCCGAGGGCGCCGGCACGCACGACGGTGGAGGCAGCGAGCACCACGACGGCAACTCCGCTCCGCGTCGCCGTCGCCGCCGCCGCAGCGGCGGGTCGGGCGCGAACGCCGCTCCCGTGGCCTGAGCCCAGAGAATCGTCCGGCGCCGACCCCTTCGAGGGGCGGCGCCGTTCTCGTTCCTCGTGCGGACGTCCGTCAGGGGAAGACGGGCGACGCCCCGCTGCCGGCCGCGATCAGACGCGCGACCATCTCGTCGTCGGTGGTGTTCTCGCCCGGCACGTTGGGCTTGCCGAGGCCGTGGTAGTCGCTGGACCCGGTGACCAGGAGGTCGCGCTCGGTGGCGAGCCGCGCCAGGGTGGCCGTGGCATCCGGGAGGTTCTCTCGGTGCCGGAGCTCGAAGCCGGCGAGGCCCGCCGCGAGCATGGCCTCCAGCACCGGGTGCGGCAGGAGCGCGCGCCCGGCCGGATGGGCCACGATCGGCACTCCCCCCGCGTCGACGACCAGCTCGACCGCCGTCACGGGGTCGGGGGCGTACAGCGCGACGTAGTACTCGTTCGCGGGGTGCAGGATGCCGGCGAAGGCCTCGGTGCGGTCGGCGACGATGCCGCGGGCCACGAGCGCGTCCGCGATGTGCGGGCGGCCGACGGTAGCGCCGTCGGTCGTCTGGGCGACGATGTCGCTCCACGCGATGTCGAAGTCGCGCGAGATCCTCTCGGCCATGATCTGTGCGCGGTCCAGCCGCGAAGAACGGATGCGATCGGTCATGGCCCGCAGCGCCCCGTCGTCGGGGTCGACGAGGTAAGCGAGCAGATGGACGCTGCGCCACTCGTGCCGCGCCGAGAGCTCCATGCCGGGGAGGAACGTCATCCCGAGCGACGACGCGGCCTCGGCGGCTTCGGCCCAGCCCGACGTGGTGTCGTGGTCGGTCAGGGCGACGGTGCGCAGCCCGTGGCGGTGGGCGGCCGCCATGACGAGGGCGGGTGACTCGGTGCCGTCGGAGTGGGTCGAGTGGAGATGAAGGTCACTGGGTCCTTCGAATCGACGATCGCGCGGCACCCGTCGAGCGTACCGCCCGCCTGCGTGGCGCCGCGGTCGTGGAGCCGTCGGCCAGGCGGCATCCGTGGATCTCCCAGGCGCCTCGCCTAGGGTCGGATCCGTGCGTCGGCTGTTCGGGATCGTGTTCGCGCTCGCGTGCGCTGCGGCGGCCGTGGCGCTCACCTGGCCGAGCGCGTTCAGCATCGAGCGGACCTTCCCGCTCGCTCAGGTCATCTCGTTCCGTCTCCCTCTCGCGGCCGGCTTCGCTGCCGCCGCGCTGGTGGCGCTCCTGTTCGCCCTGATCCGTCCGGTACGCGCGCTCGCCCTGACGTGCGCAGTGATCCTCGTCGCCGCCGCGGGCGTGAACGGGGCCCTCGTCTTCCAGCGCGGCTCGGGGACCGACGCGCTCCCCGAGAAGACCGACACGAGCCTGCGGGTCATGACGTGGAACACCGCGGGCGAGGCGACGTCGGCCGAGTCCATCGCGCAGTTCGCCGTGGGCATGAAGGCCGACGTGGTGACGCTCCCCGAGACGACGATCGACACCGGCGCCCGCGTCGCCGAGATCATGCGCGATCTGGGCCAGCCGATGTGGGCGCACCACGCCGAGTACGGCGAGTACGGCATCACGGGCTGGGATGCCACGTCGACCACCGTCCTGATCCGACCCGAGCTGGGCGACTACAGCGTCATCCAGTCCTCGCTCGACGGTTCGAGCAACACCTCCACCGTGCCGAGCGCCGTGGCGATGCCCGTCTCCGGGAACGGCCCCATCATCGTCGCCGCCCATGCCGTCGCCCCGCGGCAGGAGTACATGGCGGAGTGGAAGTCGGACCTGCAGTGGCTCGCCGACCAGTGCGCGACCGACAACGTCATCCTCGCCGGCGACTTCAACGCGACCCTCGACCACATGACCGGTCTCGGCGTCGACGGCGGCACACTGGGGCGCTGTCACGACGCCGCGTCCGAGAGCGGCAACGGCGGCGTCGGGACATGGCCGACCGACGTGCCGGCGCTCCTCGGCGCACCGATCGACCACGTCATGGCCACGCCCGACTGGACCGTCACCGGATCGGTCGTCATGCGCTCGCTCGACGGGTCGGGCACCGACCACCGCCCCATCGTGGTGCAACTGGAGCGCACCGCCGGCTGAGCTGTGCGCCCGGCGGCCGGTGGTGGGACACTGGAGAGATGGACTCCCCCGCCGAACGCGACACGATCGCCCCCGCAGAGCAGAAGCCCGTCGAGACCACGACGAACCGCAAGGCCCCGTTCCCGCGCGGCTTCCTCGACACGATTTCGACCGGCTGGGCCGAACGCCCCGAGACGCTCCCGTCGCCTCGCGAGCAGTCCGCGTGGACGGCCCGTCGCCGCGATCGCGTGTCGCAGGCGTTCCCCGGTGAGCGCCTCGTCGTGCCCGCGGGTTCGCTCAAGGAGCGCAGCAACGACACCGATTATCCGTTCCGCGCCCACTCCGCGTTCGCGCACCTCACCGGATGGGAAGCGGATGCCGAGCCCGATTCGGTGCTCGTCTTCGAGCCGCGCGAGAACGGCCACGACGCGGTGCTGTACTTCCGCGAGCGCGCCGACCGCACGACCACGGAGTTCTACGCGGATGCCACGATCGGCGAGTTCTGGATCGGCCCACGGCCCGCGCTCGCGGGTGTCGCCGCCGACCTCGGCCTCGCGACCGCACACATCGACGAGTTCTCCCCCGCCGACGACGACCGCGTGGTCGGCGTGGACGACGATCTCACGCGCTTCGTCTCCGAACTGCGGCTGGTCAAGGATGACTTCGAGCTCGCCCAGCTGGCCCTCGCCGTCCAGGTCACGGCATCCGGATTCGACGACATCGTCGCCGAACTCCCCCGGATCATCGAGCACCCGCGCGGAGAGCGCGTGGTGGAGGGGGTCTTCCACCGCCGCGCGCGCGCGGACGGCAACGCCGTCGGGTACGACACGATCGCCGCCTCGGGTCCGCACGCCTGTTACCTGCACTGGACGCGCAACGACGGCGCCGTCGTCCCGGGCGACCTGATCCTCATCGACGCCGGTGTCGAGGTCGACAGCCTGTACACCGCCGACATCACCCGGACCCTCCCCGTGTCGGGTCGCTTCACCGACGTCCAGCGTCGCGTGTACGAAGCGGTGCGCGAGGCCGCCGACGCCGCCTTCGCGGCCGCACGGCCCGGTGTGCCGTTCCGTCGCGTCCACGAGGCCGCGATGGAGGTCATCGCCGCACGCGTGGCCGAGTGGGGGCTGCTCCCCGTCACGGCCGCTGAGGCCCTGGATGCCGAGCGCGGCGGCCAGCACCGTCGGTACATGGTGCACGGCACCAGCCACCACCTCGGCATCGACGTGCACGACTGCGCGCAGGCCCGTCGCGAGATGTACTACGACGGTCAGCTCGAGCCGGGCATGGTGTTCACGATCGAACCCGGGCTGTACTTCCAGATCGACGACCTCACGGTCCCCGAGGAGTACCGCGGCATCGGCGTGCGCATCGAGGACGACATCGTGATGACCGCGGACGGACCGGTGAACCTGTCCGCGGGGATCCCGCGGACGGCCGACGAGGTCGAGGAGTGGATCGCGCGGCTCGCCCGGTGACGTTCACTCCGCCCGCGTCGTTCACGACGCGCCCGACCCTGCGCGGCTCGTTCGGCATGTCGGCATCCACCCACTGGACCGCGACGGCGACCGCGCAATCGGTCCTGGAACGCGGGGGCAACGCGTTCGACGCCGCCGTGGCGGCCGCCTTCGTGCTGCACGTCGCCGAGCCGCACCTCAACGGTCCGGGCGGCGATCTGGTCGCCCTGGTGCGTCCGGCCGGAGCTTCCGAGCCGACGGTGCTGATGGGGCAGGGCCCTGCTCCCGCGGGCGCATCGATCGACGCGTTCCGGCAGCGCGGACTCGATCTCGTCCCGGGTGCCGGCGGCCTCGCCGCCGCGGTGCCCGGAGCCGTCGACGCGTGGCTCCTGCTGCTGCGCGACCACGGCACCTGGGACGTCGCGGACGTCCTGGACTACGCCATCGGCTACGCCCGCGACGGGCATCCGCTCGTCCCGGGCGCCGCCGCGACGATCGGACGCGTGGCGGAGCTCTTCCGCGAGCATTGGCCCACTTCGGCCGATCTGTGGATGCCGGACGGCTCGGCGCCCGCACCGCACACGGTGGTCCGCAATCCCGCGTATGGGGCGGTGCTGGAAGAACTGGTCGGCGCCGGCTCCGGCGCGGATGACCGCGTCGAGCGAATCGAGGCGGCGCGGAAGGAATGGGCGTCCGAGGTGTTGCCGCGGGCGGCGGAGTTCCTCCGCACCCCCCACCGGCACTCGGACGGCGGCGACCACCCCGGTGTCCTCGACACGCACGACCTCGCGTCGTGGCGCGCGGGCTTCGAACCCGCGGTGTCGGTACCGTTCCGCGGCTGGCAGGTCTTCAAGGCCGGAGTGTGGACGCAGGGACCCGCCCTGCTGCAGGCGCTGCGCCTCCTCGACCCGTTCGACGACGCGCGACTCGACCCCTCGTCGTCGCTCGGCGCGCACACGCTCCTCGAGGTGCAGAAGCTCGCCTACGCCGACCGCGACGCGTGGTTCGGCGACACCCCGGACGCCGTCGACGTCGAGGCGCTGCTCGCGGACGACTACGTCGCCGCTCGACGATCTCTCCTCGACGACGGCGCCAGTGCGGCGCTCCGCCCGGGAGCACCCGAGGGGCGGGCTCCGTTCCTCCCCGACGTCCGCCCCGTGACGGGCGACGGCACCGGCGCGACTGGTGAGCCCACGGTCGATCGCCGCGGTCAGACGCGCGGAGACACGTGCCACCTGGACGTCATCGACCGGTGGGGCAACACGGTCTCGGCCACGCCCTCGGGCGGCTGGCTGCAGTCCTCGCCCACGATCCCCGACCTGGGGTTCTGCCTCGGCACGCGTCTGCAGATGACGTGGCTCGTCGCCGGGCATCCGGCATCCCTCGTTCCGGGGCGACGTCCGCGCACCACCCTCACGCCGACGATTCTCACCCGAGGAGACGAGATCACGGCGCTCGGTTCCCCCGGCGGCGATCAGCAGGACCAGTGGCAATTGCCGATGCTGCTGCGCATGCTCGTGGGCGGATACGAACCGCAGCAAGCCATCGATGCGCCGACCCTGCACACGACGGCGGTGACCGACTCGTTCTGGCCGCGCTCGTGGACTCCCGCGGGGGCGGTGGTCGAGGATCGGCTCAGCGAGACTCTCATCGCCGATCTCGAACGGCGGGGGCATCGGGTGCGCAGGGCCGGCGATTGGGCTCTGGGCCGGGTGAGCGCCGTGGGGCGCGATGCCGCGGGCGTGCTCTGGGCGGCGGCCAATCCGCGCGGGATGCAGGGCTACGCCGCCGGGCGCTGAGGCCGACTGTCCACAGGGTGAAAAAGCGCCCGGCGCGGTTTCTCTACGATCCCGCGCATGTCGTACTCGATGGATCCCCCACACCTGCTCGGCATCGCCGAGCGCATGCGCCGGTCGTTCGACGAGGTGCACGAGGGCACGATCGCCCTGCAGCGGGCGGTGGATGCCGTTGCGCGAACCCTCGCGCGGGTGGTGCCGGCGCACTCGGCGTTCGTCGAGGTGGCCCAGACGCGCGTCGACCTCGCGCACCGCATCGTCGCGCGCGGACGAGCCACGGTGTCCGCGCTGCAGACCGCCGTGCTGGCGTACCTCTCGGCCGACGACGAGATGGCCGTCACGACCGACGCGCGCGCCGCGGCCGTCGGGGGCGGCGACGGCAACCCGTTCGACCCGGTCGTCTTCGGGAAGAGGCGGCTGTGAGCGTCGGCGTGACGGTGCCCGACCCGCCCGCCGATCCGGCGCGGATACGGTCCGCCGTCGAGACGCTCCGGCAGAGGTCGACTTCGTTCGAGACCGCGGTGCAGGACGCCCTGTTCGCGTGGAGCCTCGCGCCCGGTCTGTATCGCGCCCCCGAGGCCGACCTCCTGCATCGGGCTCTCGGCACGACAGGGCCGGCCGCCCACGAGATCACCGCCGGGCTCGTGTCCGCGGGGCGCGCCCTCGAGCACTACGCGGACGATCTCGATCGACTCTCGCACGACAGGAATCTCCTCCTCACGGCGCAGGCCCTCGCCGCGCCACCGCGCTCGGTCTGGCAGACCGGCTCCGAGACGGCCGCGCACGCGATGAACGAACTGGCTCGGGCCGAGGCAGAACACGATGTCGCCCGCGACGTCGCCCGACTCGCCGAAGCGTACGAAGACGCCACCCACCGGTGCGCGGTGGCCCTGCGCGCGATCCCGGACATCTCCTGGTCGTCGCTCGCCGCGTGGAGCGGGCCCGAGCACCCCGGCGCTGTCCCCTCATCGACGGATGCCGCGGGACTCGTCCTGCTCGACCGGCTCGCCGTCGCACGAGACCCCGGCCGGCTGATGTCCGTGCATCCCGAGTGGAGCCACCTCCTCCACGGGACGGCTCCCGAAGAGATCGCGCGGTGGTGGTCGAGTCTCGATCCGACGGTGGCGGCGCATCTCGTCACCGCCGTCCCCGCCCTCGTCGGCACCCTCGACGGCGTGACGGCGAACGACCGCGTGGCCGCGAACCGCCTGCGCGCGGAGGACCATCTGCGCGCGCTGCGAGCGCAACGCCAGGCCCTGCACAAGCTACGGATCCCCCACCGACGCTCGACGGCGACCGAGGTGCTCGACCGTCGAGCGGAACGCACGCGCCTCGAGCGCGAGATCGCCTACTTCGAGCAGGTGCGGGACGGGACGAAGCTGCTGTACGCGTGGGATCCCGACCGGGGTTCGCTGATCGAGATGGCCGGCGACCGGTCCACGGCGAAAGCGGCCCTGTTCGTCGTGCCGGGAACCAACACCGACGCCGACGCGTTCATGACCGAGCATCCCGTGACGGATTTCGCGGAGTGGCAGGTCCGCTCATCCGGGGCGTCGGTGGTCGCCTTCACCGTCATGACCGGGCCGATGCCTCAACTCGACTCCCTCCTCGAGAACGGTCCCCAGTGGAACCGCTTCGCGGAAGAGCGCGGCCCCGAATACGCACGGTTCCTCCGGGGCGTGGATGCCGCCCACCCGGGGCTGTGGACCATGAGCTACGAGCACTCGTATGGCGGCGGTGTCGGCAGCGAGGCAGAGAAGCACGGTGGCACGGTCGACACCCGGTTCCTCGCGGCGAGCGTCGGTGCCATCGGCCCGTACGAGCCGCACGCCGGAACCGAGTACTACGCCACCCAGGCCGTCGACGACATCAACCGTTACTACGCCGGTCTCGGCGCCGGCGGGATGGGTTTCACCGTCGCCCCCGAGACGATCCCAGGCGTCCACCTCGTCGATCCGGGGCTCCCCGGCCCGAACATGCCCTCGCTCGTCGCCTATGGCGTGACGACCAACCCGGCCTATCTGCCTCGCCTGATCGCGGACGGCGTCAGTCACCACACGGCGCTGATGAGCGGCGACGAGAGCGTCAACGGAAAGGTCCTGAATCAGGTGAAGCAGACACTGGCCCGACGAGGAGAAGAATGAACAGAGCGATCGCAGTGACCGCACTCGCCGTATGTATGGCTGCTCTCGGGGGATGTACCGGCCAGGTCATGCCGTCGTATGAGCAGGTCCGGCAGGAGACTCTCGACGTACTGCGCGAGGTAACCGACCTTATTCCTGAACATGGGGCGGTCTCGCGCACGCCCGAATTTGAGCCCTACCCTTGCGACGACAAACTCCTGCTCAGCTCGGCGGAGGGGGCCTTCTTCACGGGTCAGTGGTACGTCCCCGTCGAGGATGACTTCGATATCGCGCTGTTCATCGATCAGTTTCCCGAGAAGTTGAATGGCGACTGGGCCGAGGAGGATCTCGGCGTGCCTGTGAAAGAGCCGTTCGTGTACCTCGTCCGTCGGTCCCCGCGCATGACAATCACGATTGAAGAGTCGACTTCCAACGGTCGCAAGGCAGTGGAGCTCCTCGCGATCTCCCGCTGCGGCATCGAAGAGCAGCAGCCCACGCCTTAGCGGCGACCTCCTGCTCGAGCCCTAGACCACCTTCAGCCCGCGCACGAACTCCGCCACGACCGGCGCGAGCCCGGCCCCGATGTCGTCCGCCGGTCGCCGCTTCCCCTTGACCTCGAAGGAGTGGTTCGCATCGGGCACCCAGTGCACGTGCGCGTCGTGACAGGTCGAGACCACCTCCTCGAACTGCACGCGCGGGTGGATGAAGGGGTCGTTCTCGCCCTCGACGAACAGTTGCGGCACCGTGATCGCCGGCAGGTGCTCGGCGCGGGGCTTGTCGGGTCGGCCCGGCGCGTGCAACGGATACCCGAGGTACACAAGTGCCAGAGGAGAGAGCGCACCCTCCGCCGTGGCGACGGATGCCATCCGGCCCCCGTACGACTTCCCGGCGGCAACGAACGGACCCGCGCCCGCACCCACCAGCCACGCCTGCACCCCCGCCCAGGTGGCGACCGCCTGGGCGGCGGGTCCCGGCATCCGTCGGCCGGCCTCGACGTACGGGAACACGAAACGCAGCACCGAGACACCGGCATCCCCGAGACCGGCGGCGAGGCCCTCGAGGAAGGGATGTGTCATGCCCGCTCCGGCGCCGTGCGCGAGAGCGACGGTCGCGCGGGCGTGCGGTGCGAGGGACCACAGGCCCGACACCTCCGTCTCGCCCGCCGGGAGGGCGACGGGGATGCGGACGGGGTCGGCGATCACCGGTCGTCGCGCTGCGCGTCCGATTTGGGGGCGCCGTCCGAGGAGGGCTCGGGATCTGCGGCGGGCGCCACCGGGGGCGCGATGCGCTCACCGTAGCGCGGGGGCTCGTCGTCCGCTAGACGCGACGGCACGGGCGGACGCGGCGGCACGGCCGGCGCGGGCGCACCCGGCGTCTGCACGCGTTCGCCGTACTGCGGCGGTGCCGCGTCGGTCGGGGTGGCCGGGCGAGCGACGACCGTACGCGCGGCAGCCGCCGGGCCGAGGACGTCACGGGCCTTGGTCAGGCTCGCCGCGGCGACGCACACGTCGTAGTGATCGGCGGTCACCTGCATGACCGACGCGAAGTCACGGCGACGGCGCACGATCGAGTACGTGCCCAGGCTCAGCAGCATGCCCAGCGCCATGCCCACCAGGAGCACGCCGATGAACGCCGAGATCTCGACGGTCGGGGTCCCCAGCACGAAGATGAACGCGAAGAGCAGGCCGAGCATCAGACCGTTCAACGCACCCGAACGCGCGGCGGTGGCGTACCCCAGTCGACCGGTGATCCGCTCGATGGAGCGGAGTCCGCTGCCGACGATCGCGATGTCACGCGCCGGAACCTCGCCGGCGATGAGCGAGGACACGGCCTTCTGAGCCTTCTCGTACGTCGGGAACGACGCGACCTTCTCGCCGACCTCGTCTCGACCCGCGCCCATCGAACCCGCGAACATGCTCATTTCACCATCTTGTCACGCGCCCCTGTGCGCCCGGTCGGGTCCGGCGCGGGTTCGCGGACTACGCTGGGACGGTGAGCACGCAGAGGGTTTTCGTCGCCCGCTTGGCGGGCTGCACGGTGTTCGATCCCGCGGGCGACCGCCTCGGGAAGGTGCGCGACGTCGTGGTGATCTACCGCTCGTCCGCAGCGCCGCGCGTCGTGGGCCTCGTCATCGAAATCCCCGGCCGACGACATGTGTTCGTGTCGATCGGACGCGTGACCTCCATTCAGGCCGGCCAGGTGATCACCACCGGGCTGATCAACGTGCGGCGCTTCCAGCAGCGCGGCGGCGAGGTGCGTGTCATGGCCGAGATGCTCGGACGGCGCGTCCACCTCGTCGACGGGTCCGGCGACGCCGTGATCGAAGACGTCGCGATCGAGCGCAACCGTCTCGGCGAATGGGACGTGGGCCAGCTCTTCCTGCGGCGTCCCCGAACGAGCGCCTCCCCGTTCGCCAAGGGAGCAACGACCTTCGCGGCGTGGAACGAGGTCCGCGAACAGCAGACCCCGGGCCAGGCGCAGTCGGCCGAGCAGTTGGTGGCGACCTACTCCGACCTCAAGCCCGCGGATCTCGCCAACACCCTCCTCGACCTCCCCGAGGAGCGTCTCATCGAGGTCGCCGAAGAACTCAGCGACGACCGCCTCGCCGACGCCCTCGAAGAGATGCCCGAGGACGAGCAGGTCCACATCCTCGAGCAGCTCGGCGACGAGCGCGCCGCCGACATCCTGGATGCCATGGAGCCCGACGACGCCGCCGACCTCCTCGGTCAGCTGCCCGAGACGCGCCTCGAACAGCTCCTCGACCTCATGGAGCCCGAAGAGGCCGACGACGTCCGCGCCCTGCTGCAGTACGGACCCGACACCGCCGGCGGTCTGATGACCCCCGAGCCCATCGTGCTGTCCGCCGACGCGACGGTGGCCGAGGCCCTCGCGCTGATCCGGCGCCATGAGCTGCATCCCGCGCTCGCGGCATCCGTCTTCATCACCCTGCCGCCGTACGAGACGCCCACGGGCCGGCTGCTGGGCACGGTCCACTTCCAGCGCATGCTCCGCTACCCGCCGCACGAGCGGCTCGGCGCGATCATCGACGACACCCTCGAGCCGGTACCCGCGGATGCCTCGGCGGCCGAGGTCGCGCGCATGCTCGCGAGCTACAACCTCGTATCGCTGCCCGTCGTCGATCAGGCCCACCGCCTCGTCGGATGCGTGAGCGTCGACGACGTGCTCGACTACCTGCTGCCCGACGACTGGCGCACGCACGACGGCGATGATCCGAGGCCCAGGACGACGATCAGACCGCTCGCGACCGCGAGCATCCCCCAGATCCCGACGCAGACCCCGAGGAGGCGCTGATGGCACGTGCACAACGACAGACCTCGCTCGACGCGCCCCGCGGTCGCACCGGGATGCTCGCCCCCCGCACCCCCCAGCCCTCGCGCGACCGGTTCGGCCGGTTCACCGAGTGGGTCGCCCGGGCGATGGGCACCCCGACGTTCCTCCTGTCGCTCACGCTGTTCTGCGTGGTGTGGATGGGGTGGAACTCCCTCATGCCCGACGAGCTGCGCTTCGACTCCGCCGCGATCGGTTTCACCGCCCTCACCCTCGTGCTCTCGCTGCAGGCCTCCTACGCGGCGCCGCTGATCCTGCTCGCGCAGAACCGACAGGACGACCGCGACCGCGTTCAGATCGAGCAGGACCGCCAGCGCGCCGAGCGCAACCTCGCCGACACCGAGTACCTGGCCCGCGAGATCGTGGCGCTGCGGATGGCCGTGCGCGATCTGACCGACGAGGTCATCACGAAAGAGAGTCTGCGCGCCGAGCTGAAGGCCGCGCTGGAACGTCTCGACGACAGCGACGCCGCCGAACCGAAACCGGCCGCGCCGTGACCGGGGCGGCCGCCGACCGCGTGCGCGCCGCCGTCGCCGCCGTCACGGATCCGGAGTTGCGTCGCCCGCTGGGCGAGCTCGACATGGTGCGCGACATCACGGTGCGCGACGGCGTCGCCGAGGTGGGGATCGCGCTCACGATCGTCGGCTGCCCCGCCGCGGACCGCATCGAGCGCGACGTCCGTGCCGCCGCGGCATCCGTCGACGGGATCTCCGCCGTCGAGGTCGCCGTCGGCGTCATGTCGCCCGACGAACGTCGAGCGCTGACCGAGCGTCTGCGCGGTGGTCGCGCGGCGCGCGAGATGCCGTTCGGCCCCGGCTCCCTCACTCGGGTCATCGCCGTGACGAGCGGAAAGGGCGGCGTGGGCAAGTCGACCCTGACCGCGAACCTCGCCGTCGCCCTCGCCGCCCGCGGGCTTCGCGTGGGACTCGTGGATGCCGACGTCCACGGCTTCTCGATCCCCGGACTGCTCGGCCTGGTCGACGCCGACGGTCTGCCCCCCGCGCCGACGCGTCTGGACGACCTCATCCTTCCTCCGGTCGCGTATGGCGTGAAGGTCATCTCGATCGGCATGTTCCTGCGCCGTCCCGGCGAGGATGCCGCCGGCGCGGTCGCGTGGCGGGGTCCGATGCTCCACCGCACGGTGCAGCAGTTCCTCACCGACGTGTACTTCGGCGATCTCGACATCCTGCTGCTGGACATGCCCCCGGGAACCGGCGACGTCGCCATCTCGGTGGGGCAGCTGCTCCCCCACGCCGATGTGCTCGTGGTCACCACCCCGCAGGCTGCGGCCGCCGATGTCGCCGTCCGCTCGGGCCTCGTCGCCCGCCAGACCGGTCAGACCCCGGTCGGCGTCATCGAGAACATGGCCGCGATGGCGCTTCCCGATGGGACGCTGCTCGACCTGTTCGGCTCCGGCGGCGGCGAAGCCGTCGCCCGCGCGCTGTCGAGCCCCGGCGACGACGTGCCCCTGTTGGCATCCGTCCCCCTCAGCCCCGCGCTGCGCACCGGCGGCGACGACGGCCGCCCCGTGGTCATCGCCCGGCCCGACGACCCGGCGTCCGTCGCGATCGAAGCCGCCGCAGCCGCCCTCGCGGCACGCCCGCGCGGACTGTCGGGACGCGCGCTGCCGATCCGACCGCGCTGAGTTCTCAGGTGGCTTCGTCGTCGAACGGCGGCGTCTCACCGGCGACGAACGCGGGCTTCTCGGCCGAAGCCTGGGTCGCCAGTGCGGCCGCGCCGGCCGCGCGCATCGTCGCCGTGGGCGTGTCCTCGAGAAGCGCCTCGCGGATGATGCGCCGGGGGTCATACTGACGCGGGTCGAGCTTGCGCCAATCGACGTCGTCGAAATCGGGGCCCATCTCGTCGCGCATGCGGGTCTTCGCACCCTGCATGGTCTCTTTCGCGCGCTTGGTCAGACGGGCGAGACTCTCGGCGTACTTGGGCAAGCGCTCGGGGCCGATGACGAGCGCAGCGATCACACCGATCAGCAGGAGCTTCTCGATCGTGAGGCCGAAGAACATGAGTTCAGATTACCCGCCGCGCCTCGGACGCCCGGACCACCCTGCCGTCTAGCCTGAGCGGGGAGGTCCACGTGAGCGGTTACGAAGCGAACGAGCGGTTCGTGCAGGAGTCGACGGTCGAACCCGAGCACATCGCGCGCGCCCGCGCGCACGCGCTCGAGCTCGGAGCCGCACCGATCAGCGCCGCCGTGGGCGCGCAGATCGCCGTGCTCGCCGCGTCCTCCCGCGCGCTCAATGTCGTCGAGGTCGGAACGGGCGGCGGTGTCTCGGGTCTGTGGCTCCTGCACGGCTCACCGCGGGCGACGCTGACGACGATCGACAGCGAGCCCGAACACCTCGGCGCCGCACGGGCGGCGTTCGCCGAGGCGCGGATTCCCGCGGCTCGCGCGCGTTTCATCACCGGCCGCGCGGCCGATGTTCTCCCCCGGATGAACGAAGCCTCGTACGACATCGTCCTCATCGACGCCGACGCCGAAGGCGTCATCGAATACGTCGAGCACGGTCTGCGACTCGTGCGCGCGGGCGGCACGGTTCTCGTTCCCCGCGTCCTCGCCGGCGGCGCCGTCGCCGACCCGGTGCGGCGCGACTCGGTGACGACCGCGTACCGCTCGCTGATACAAGAGGTGCAGACCTCCCCCGCCGTCTTCGGCGCGATCTCGACCACGGGCGAAGGTCTCCTGCAGCTGACGACGGTCACCCCTCTCACCTGATCGGGCGGGCGCCATCACCCTTGGCGAACGGCGAAGGCCGGTCCCCCGTGGGAACCGGCCTTCGGACACGATGCGTCAGGCTGCGCCGACGACACCGCCGAGCACGTCGTAGAGTTCCTTGGCTTCGGCGTCGTTCACCGACACCACCAGGCGTCCGCCGCCTTCGAGCGGAACACGCACGATGATGAGCCGGCCCTCCTTCACGGCCTCCATAGGTCCGTCACCGGTACGCGGCTTCATGGCTGCCATCGCGGCCCCCTTTTCGTCGTTGGTCTATGGAGTAGTTTAGTCGGTCCGCCGGGCGACCTGACGGGACGCGCGCCCGCGACGTCCGTCACGCACGGTCACGGAATCTGCCAGTACGTGTTCCCGAGCCCGTACATGTTGTAGATCCACCACCATTGACCGAGCAACGCCGCCCCCAGAACGGTCACGCGCCACGCGCGCGAACGCGGGACGGCCACCGCTCCCCAGAGGGGCGAGATCGGCAGCAGCAGCCGGAAGATGCTCGACTGCGGGAAGAACACGAGCAGCAGGTAGAGCAGATAGCTCGCCGACCAGAGGCGGATCTCCACGCCGAGACGTTTCACCTGGGGGGCGAACAGCAGAACGGCAGCGACGCCGAGGACGAGCAGCACGAGAGCGGCGTATCCCACGGCGGCGCCGAGGCCCCACTGCGTGAACCAGAACCCCGCGGCCTGGACCCACCCCTCGACCGGGACGAAGTGTCCGCTCGTGTCGCCGATCCAGTTGCGGCGCCAGGCCAGTTCCGTCGCGAGGTAGGCACCGGGATCCCCCGTGACCACGGCGGCGATCGCTTGCCACACGAACCCGACCACGACCGCCAGCGCCGCCACGCCGACGAGGTGCGCCATGTCTCGCAGAGGCAGCGGATCCACCCGTCGGCGAAGGAACCGATGGATGCCGTACAGGCCGACGAAGAGCGCGAAGGCCAGGATGCCGGGACGTGTGAAGCCCATCGCCGGCACCAGGAGATACAGCCATCCCCACTGTCGCAGCTGCACGCAGCGCAGGGCGAGGAAGAGCAGGAAGAGGAAGAGCGCTTCGGCGTAGCCGACCTGGAACAACGCCGCCAGCGGCCCGCAGGCGAAGAACGCGACCGCCCACGTCGCAGCGGCGTCGCCGATGCGGTCGCGGAGGAGGCCGTGCAGCATCACGCTCGCCCCGAAGCCCGAGACGAGCGAGATCACGACGGCGCCGGCTCCCCACGACCCCAGCAGCGCACCGAGCCCCGCCGACAGGTAGGCGTAGACGGGCATGAACGCCCACGCGTTCTCGGCCACGCCGCCCTGCGGGGTGAGCGGTAGATCGGCCGGGTAGCCGGATACCGCCGCCAACCAGTACCACTGCGCGTCCCACCCGAGAGCGAGTTCGCCGAGCGACGGGGCGACGCCGTACCGAGAAGCCGGTCCCGACAGCGCGGCGGCGATGAGGAAGAACCCCGTCGTGACCAGTCGCGCCGCCACGTAGATGACGGCGATACGGGCCACCACCGGTCCGCGCGGCCACACGGTGCGCGCCGGCACCGAGGTGGCCGCCGGCGAACTCACGACCCGGTCAGCCACGACCGGAGGCCGCGCTCGACCGCGTCGATCTGCGCCAGGGGCACGCGCTCCTCGTCGTGGTGCGCGAGGTGGGGGTCTCCCGGCCCGTAGTTGACGGCGGGGATGCCGAGAGCCGAGAAGCGGGCGACGTCGGTCCAGCCGTACTTGGGTTTCGGCGTCGCGCCGACGGCATCCACGAACTCGCGCGCCAGGGCGGCGTCCAGACCCGGACGCGCCCCCCCGGCGACGTCGACGATCTCGACGTCGAAACCGGTGAACACGTCGCGGACGACCCGCTCTGCGGCCGCCGCGTCGCGGCTCGGCGCGAAGCGGTAGTTGACCTCGACCTCGCACGCGTCGGGGATGACGTTGCCGGCCACACCCCCGGTGATGCGGACGGCGTTCAGACCCTCGCGGTAGACGAGACCCTCGACCTCGATCTCGCGGGCCCGGTACTCCGCCAGCCGGGCCAGGACAGGAGCTGCCTTGTGGATGGCGTTCTCACCGATCCACGAGCGGGCGCTGTGGGCTCGCACCCCCGTCGTGCGGACGAGCGCACGCAGGGTGCCGTTGCAGCCGCCCTCGACCTCACCGTTGCTCGGTTCGCCGAGGATCGCGAAGTCGCCCGCGAACAGATCAGGGCGATTCCGCGAAAGTCGGCCGAGGCCGTTCAGCGCCGAGTCGACCTCTTCGTGGTCGTACCACATCCAGGTGATGTCGACCGGAGGAGCCGTGAGCTCGACCGCGAGCTTGAGCTGCACGGCGACGCCCGCCTTCATGTCGACGGTGCCCCGTCCCCACAGGAACGGTTCGCCGTCGATCTCGATGTCGCGCGTGGGCAGGTTGTCGTTGATCGGCACGGTGTCGATGTGCCCGGCGATCACGACGCGCCGCGACCTCCCGAGCGACGTGCGGGCGACGACCGTGTCGCCATCGCGGATCACCTCGAGGTGGGCGTGACCGGAGACGGCAGCCTCGATGGCATCCGCCAGCGGGGTCTCGTCGCCGGAGACGCTGGCGATGTCGCAGATCGCCCGAGTGATCTCGACGGAGGACGCGGTCAAGTCGAGCGTGGGCATGCCTCCGATCCTACCCAGCGCGCCTCCGGCGCCCCGATAGCCTGTCAGAGTGACGAACGAACGACAGATCACCGGTACCGGCCTCTCGACCATCGCCTCCGACGGGACGGTCCTGGACGCGTGGTTCCCCGCTCCCGCCCTCGGCACCACGGATTCCGGTGCCGATCACGGCCTCGACGCCCTCGCCGGGAGCGACGAGCGCCGCGCCGTGCGGATCGAGGTCGTGACGCTCACGATCGACGTGGATGCCGCACCGGCCTCTACCGTCGACGCCTACCTGCGCCTGCAGGCGCTGTCGCACCGACTCGTCCGGCCCAACGAGATCTCTCTCGACGGCATCTTCGGCCACCTGCCCAACGTCGCGTGGACCAACGCCGGCCCGATGCACCCCGACGATGCCACGCGGCTGCGCCCGGCGCTGCTGCGCCACGGCATCCAGATCCAGGGTCTGGACAAGTTCCCGCGTCTCCTCGACTACGTCACCCCCGCCGGTGTCCGCATCGCCGACGCGTCGCGCGTGCGTCTGGGCGCGTACCTCTCCCCCGGCACGACGGTGATGCACGAGGGCTTCGTGAACTTCAACGCCGGCACGCTAGGGGCCTCGATGATCGAGGGGCGCGTGTCGCAGGGCGTCGTGATCGGGGACGGGAGCGACATCGGCGGCGGCGCCTCGATCATGGGCACCCTCTCGGGCGGCGGCACCCACCGCGTCTCGATCGGCGCCCGGACCCTCCTCGGCGCCAACGCCGGCATCGGAATTTCCCTGGGCGACGACTGCGTCGTCGAGGCGGGCCTCTACGTCACCGCCGGCACGAAGGTGCAGGTCGGCGACGGGACGGTGAAGGCCGGCGAGCTGTCGGGCCGCAACGGCATCCTGTTCCGTCGCAATTCGCTCACCGGCGCCGTCGAGGCCTCGGCGCGTGCGGGCGTCGGCGTCACGCTGAACGAAGCGCTGCACGCCTGACGCTTCCCTCCGGGCTGAGAAACGCTCTCTGCACTGAGAAACGCGCGCAGCGAGCGTTTCTCCCTGCGGCGAGCGTTTCTCGCGCTCCGCCGGGCCACCGCACACGCGAAACGCCCCGCCCCTCGCAAGAGGGACGGGGCGTGTACGCGGGGGTCAGCGCGCGCCGGGGTAGTCGCGCTGGGCGGCCCCTGTGTACAGCTGCTGCGGGCGGCCGATCTTCGTCTGCGGGTCGGTGATGGCCTCGCGCCACTGTGCGAGCCAGCCCGGCAGACGGCCGATCGCGAAGAGCACGGTGAACATGCGCGTCGGGAAGCCCATCGCCTTGTAGATGACGCCGGTGTAGAAGTCGACGTTGGGGTACAGACGACGCTCCTTGAAGTAGTCGTCCTGCAGGGCGATCTGCTCGAGCTCCTTGGCGAGGTCGAGCAGCGGGTCGCTGACGCCGAGGGCCTCGAGGACCTCGTCGGCCGCCTCTTTCACGAGCTTCGCGCGGGGGTCGTAGTTCTTGTAGACCCGGTGCCCGAAGCCCATGAGCTTGACGCCCTGCTCCTTGTTCTTCACCCGCTCGACGAAGCGCTCGACGCTCTCGCCCGAGTCGCGGATGCGGCCGAGCATCTGCAGCACGGCCTCGTTGGCGCCGCCGTGGAGCGGGCCCGAGAGCGCCTGGATGCCGGCGGAGATCGACGCGAACTGGTTGGCGCCGGTGGAGCCGACGAGGCGAACGGTCGAGGTGGAGGCGTTCTGCTCGTGGTCTTCGTGCAGCATGAGCAGCAGGTCGAGCGCCTTCGTCATGACCGGGTTGATCTGGTAGATCTCGCTGAGCACACCGAAGTTGAGCTTGAGGAAGTTGTCGACGAACCCGAGCGAGTTGTCGGGGTACAGGAACGCCTGCCCGATGCTCTTCTTGTGCGCGTACGCGGCGATGACGGGGAGCTTCGCGAGCATCCGCACCGTGTTCAGCTCGACGTGCTCGGGGTTGTGCGGGTCGGACTCCGACTCGTAGTAGGTCGAGAGCGCGGCCGTCGCGGCCGACAGCACCGACATGGGGTGCGCGGTCGGCGGGAGCGAGGAGAAGAAGCGCTTGAGGTCTTCGTGCAGCAGGGTGTGGCGGCGGATGCGCTCGTCGAACGCCGCCAGCTCGGATGCCGAGGGGAGCTCGCCGTAGATGAGCAGCCACGCCACCTCGAGGTAGGTGCTGTTCTTCGCGAGCTGCTCGATCGGGTAGCCGCGGTAGCGGAGGATGCCCTGGTCACCGTCGATGAAGGTGATGTCGGACTTCGTCGACGCCGTGTTGACGAAACCGTAGTCGAGCGTGGTGTGACCGGTCTGCTTCGTCAGCGACACGATGTCGATGCTCGGCGTACCGTCGGTGCCCCGCAGGACCGGGAATTCGGCGGTGGTGCCCCCCACCGTGAGAGTGGCCTTGTCGTGCTCCGTACCCGCGTCGCTCACCGCGCCTCCTTGCGATTTCTGGTCGCCCGTGTGGTCGGACCGTAGGAGCACCCGGCCCCCACGGCCTTCTCGGTCGAACTCCGCCTGCGCGATTCCCGACACGGCACGCGGCGGAGGGTGGCCCGCACACAGTGCCCTTACAGCCTAGTAGGGCCGGCGACGTACAGATGACATCGCCAAAGGATGCCCCCTCCGGATGGAGGGATCCTCCTGAGCCTCAGGCGCGCCGCCGCGGCACCACGAGCGGCGTCGCCGTCTCGGGGTCCGGGATGATGCGACACGGGAGGTCGAACACCTCCTCCACCGCGGTCTCGGTCAGCACCTCGCCCGGCGCACCGTCGAGCACGACGCGGCCGTCCTTCAACGCGATCAGACGGTCCGCGTATCGCGCCGCCTGGTTCAGATCGTGGAGCACGGCGATGATCGTGCGTCCCCGATCGCGGTGGATCCGGGCGAAGAGGTCGAGGGCGTCGATCTGATGGGCGATGTCGAGGTAGGTCGTCGGCTCGTCCAGCAACAGCGTGTGCGTGTCCTGAGCGAGCGCCATCGCAAGCCACACCCGCTGTCGCTGGCCACCCGACAGCGCATCGACGTCGCGATCGGCGAGAGCGCTCACGCCCGTGGCATCCATCGCCTCGCGCACGGCGGTCTCATCCGCGGAGGTCCACGCGGCGAAGGGCCGCCGATGGGGATAACGGCCGCGCGCGACCAGGTCCGCCACGCGCATCCCCTCGGGAGCCGTGCTCGACTGGGGCAGCATGCCGAGCGAGCGGGCGAGCTCCCGCGGCGACCGGTCCCGTACGTCTCTCCCGTCGAAGACCACCGAGCCCTCGGCGACCGGCAGCAGACGCCCGATCGCGCGCAGCAGCGTCGACTTGCCGCAGCCGTTGGGGCCGACGATCGCGACGAACGAACCTCGCCGGATGCCGAGCGAGAGCTCGTGCACGACGGTTCGGCCGTGGGGGTAGGTGATCGAGACGCCGTCGAGCGCGATGACCTCGTCGACGGCGGTGTCCGGCCTCACAGCAGTCCTCTTCCGGCCAGCAGCTCCTCCAGGCGGTCGGCCTGGGTCTCGTCGTCGACGGAGGTTTCGAGCACCTCGTCGATGGCCCGCTGCAGCTCGGGGCCGGCCGCGGCGAAGCGGGCCGCCCACCGCTCGCTGTCGCGGCGCCAATAGCCCATGGTCGTCCACCGTGAGGCCGGGATGCCGAGCTCGCGGCGCAGTCGCGCACGAACGGCTCGCATGTCGGCGGCCTCGCCGGAGAACCAGACGTAGGCGAGCGGGTCGCCTCCGCAGAGTCGCCGCGTCTCGTCGACGAGCGCGGACGTCGCGCACCACCGCAGGTCGTCCCCCGGCCGCAGGGCGAGCGCCTGCCGGTCCGCGGGGTCGTCGAGCGCGATGACGATCGACGCCGGCGGCGACGTCTCGAGCGCGGCACGCTCCTCGAGGATGCGTCCGATCGCGGGGAGCGCGCTGACGTCGCCGCAGAGGACGAGGGACGTCGTGTCCGACGGGGGCGCATAGTGTCCGCGCGGCGCATCGAACGCGACGACGTCGCCGACCGCGGCGGCCCCGGCCCACTCGGTCGCGGGGCCCGTTCGGTGCAGAACCAGGTCGACGTCGATCTCGCCGCGGCCTTCCCGCCGCCGGCGCACGGTGTAGTACCTCTTGACGGAGTCGCCACCGGGAACCGGGACCCACAGACCGAAGAACTCGTCCGCCGGCCCGGGTTCCGGCATCCCGGCTCCGCCGAGACCGCGGACTCCGGCCAGCGTCACGCGGACCATATGGGGCGTGAGGCGCGACACCGCCGTCACCCGCGCCTCGTATTCCGGTCGGTCCTCTCGCAGAGTCATCGACGGGTCCTCTCTCTTCGGGTGAGCAGCCAGGCCAAGTAGAGGCCACCGAGGCAGACCGTCACCAGACCGGTCGGCAGCATGACGGGGGCGACCACGCGCGACGCGATCAGGTCGCTGGCGGACAGCAGGCTCGCGCCCACGAGCGCCGACGCCCCGAAGGGAATGGTGCCGGTGCGCCACACCCGCCGGGCGATCTGGGGCGCCGCGAGAGCGACGAAGCCGATGGGGCCGCACACGGCGGTGGCCACGGCGATGAGCGCGACGCCGATGAGCATCGCCCACCACCGGGTGGCCGACGGACGCGCGCCGAGGGCGGCGGCCCGCTCGTCGCCGAACTCCAGGGCGTGCAGGGCGGGTGCGAGCGCCGCGATGGCGACAGCTCCCGCGGCCAAGGCGAGCGCGGCGGGGAGGATCCACTCCGCGGCCGCACCGTTGAGCGAACCGGTGGCCCAGACGGCAGCGGCGCGGGCGCGGGCGTCGTCGAGGCGCACCACGAGAAGGACATTGACCGCGGCCGCCATGGCGCTGACCCCGACACCGGTGACGACGACCGTGAATCCCCCGAAGCCCGTGCGGGCGCACAGGGCGAACACGATCGTCGCCGTCACGAGTCCGCCCCCGACGGCGCCGCCCGCCAGCGCGAGGATCGACGACGCTCCCGCCAGGGTGACGGTCAGCACCCCGGTGAAGGCGCCGACCGAGAAGCCGAGGATGTCGGGGCTGCCGAGGGGGTTGCGCGTCACCGTCTGGAAGAGCGCGCCCGAGAGAGCCAGGAGCGCGCCGACAACGATGCCGAGCATTGCGCGCGGCAAGCGCCACTGCTGGACGACGAGCACAGTGCCGGCATCTCCCGCGCCGACGAGGGCCCCGAGGGCGTCGGCGGGGGTCACGCCCAGATCGCCGAGCGTGAGCGTACCCAGGGCCGACGCCACCAGGATGGCACCGACCACCACGGAGGCGATCCGGCGGCGTCGGAGCAGGGCGGGGTGCGCCCGGGTGATCGCGGCCATCACGACCGCCGACGACGGTGGACGAGGGCGATGAGCACGGGCGCTCCGAGGAAAGCGGTGACCACACCGAGGGGAAGCTCTCGCGGCGCCACGACCGTCCGGGCGATCAGGTCGGCGGCCAGGAGCAGTACGGGCCCGGCGACGATGCTGGCCACCAGCGTGCGGACCTGGTCGGCGCCGGTGAACGCGCGGACGGCGTGGGGAACGAGGAGCCCGACGAACGCGACCGGCCCGATCGCGGCGGTGGCCGTGCCGCACAGCAGGACGACGGCGACGAGTCCGGCCGTACGCACGCGTGTCACACGCGCGCCGAGCGCGTGCGCGGCATCCTCCCCCATCACGAGCAGATTCAGACCGGGCCCGATCGCCAGAGCCAGCACGAGTCCCACCGCGACGATGCCCGTCACCCACAGCGCCGTGGGCGCGTCGCGAGCCGCCAGCGATCCCGCCTCCCACATCCGGATGCGGGCGTACTGCGCCGGGTCGATGAGGCTGAGCGCCTGCGTGAGGCCCGCGAGGACCGCGGTGAGGGCGACGCCGGCCAGGACGAGCCGGGACAGGGATGCCGAGCGCCCGACGCCGCCGAGGAGGGCGACGAGGACGCCGGCCACGGCGGCTCCGACGGCAGCGACGAGGAGGGTCGACCCGAAGCCCTGCAGTCCGAGGACGACGAAGGCGAATGTGACGGCCAGAGCGGCGCCCGAGTTCACGCCGAGGATGCCCGGCTCCGCGAGAGGGTTGCGGGTCAGGGCTTGCATCACCACGCCGGCGACGGCGAGGGCCGCGCCCACCGCGACGGCGAGGAGCACGCGCGGAAGGCGAAGGGTCTGCACGATGAGAGCCTCGTGAGAGCCGTCGGGGTGCGTGAGGAGTCCGAGAGCGCGCGACGGCGCGAGCATCGGCTCCCCCACGCACAGTTCGGCGACGGCGAGCGCACCGCCGAGGAGCACGACCACGCCGAGGGCGACACCGAGGGTCGTCGCCGGGGAGCGGCGCGCGCGGCGGCGCTCCCCGACAGCCGACGAGGTCACTTCTGCATCGGCTCGAGCACCGTGTCGACGAGCTCGCGCACCCAGTCCTGCGCGGTGACGTAGTCGGTCACGAGGGTGCGCAGCGCGTAGACGCGCCCGTTCTGGGCCACGGGCAGCGTCTGGAACACGGGCGCGTTCACGACCTCGCTGACGGCGGGGAGAGCCGCGCCGTCCGCGGAGGAGAAGGTCAGCGCGACGGTGACGTCCTCGAACACGGTCGGCAGCTGCTCGAACGGCAGGGAGACGTAGCCCGCGCCGTCGGCGTCGGGCAGCGAGGCGGCGCCGGGACCGTACGCGAGGCCCATCTCGTTGACCACGAGGTCACCCGTGGAGCCGGTGGGAAGCTGGACCGAGAATTGTCCGGCGGCGTCGCCGAAGGAGAAGTTGATCCACCGGTTGCCCTCGATCTGGGCACGGTAGGTCTCTTTGGTCTCGTCGCGCAGCGTTTCGAAAGCGGCCTTCTCGCTCTCCCATTTCGCGGTTGCGCCGGTGGCGGCCGCCGTCTGCTCGGTGATCCTCTGCCAATCACCGCGTGCGGTCCCGCCGGCGATCACGGTGGGGGCGATGGCGCTGAGACGTCGGTAGGTGGCCTCGTCGACCTCGTCCACTGTGCCGACGATGACGTCGGGTCGGGCGGCGGTGAGGGCCTCGAAGTTAATCTCGCCGTAGGTACCGATCTTCGCGGCATCCGCGATGTACGCCATTTGCGTGGGGCTGAAGCTGTCGGCCCAGCGCGAGTAGTCGATCGTGGCGATGGGTTTCACATCGAGCGACATCAGCTGCCACGGGGTGTCGTACGACACGGCGGCGACGCGCTGCGGCTGCTGCGGCACGGTGACCTCGCCGTAGGCCGACTCGACGGTCGTCGAGGCGGCGGAGGTCGGGACAGCAGCCGGAGCGGAGGCCACCGAGGCGCACCCCGACAGCAGGGTGAGGGTCACGGCGGCGGCAGCCACGGTCATCGCGGCACGGCGTCTTCTGGGCACGGGAAAGCTCCTCGGCGTTAGGTAAGGAATACCTAATTATGTCGAGGGATCATCGACCCCCATGAGCACAGACGTGAGCCGTTCAGTCGACTTCTTTGGCGAATCGGTCATCTCTGCGTCCGACGGCGAACGCGCGCGGGCTCACCCCGGCGACCTCCCGGAAGGCCGTGGAGAACGCCGCCGCGGAGTCGTATCCCACGCGCCGCGCGACCGCGGCGACGGGCGCACCCGCGGCGAGCGCTGCCATGGCCGCCTGCATCCGCAACCGTGAACGCCACTGGGAGAAGGACTCGCCCGTCTCGTCGCGGAAGCGTCGCGTGAAGGTGCGCGTGCTGACTGCACAGGACCGCGCCCACTCCTCGACCGTCCGGTCATCGCCCGGCGACGCAGCGAGCGCGGTGGTGACCACGCGCAGCCAGGGGCTCCGCGGCTGCGGGAGCCCGGCATCCGGGCGCGCGCCGAGCGAGAGGAGGTCGAGCGCGAAGGCCTCGGCGCGCGCACGGCGTTCCGGGGCCCGCTCGAGGTCGGCGTGCTCGTCGTCGAGGTGCGTGAGGACGTCGTCGAGGAGGGGCGAGCAGGTCAGCACCGTCGGCAGGGCGAGGGCATCGGGCACGGCGCCGCGGAGGAACCACGTGCACCGCATCGCGTTGCCGGGACTCGCGCGCACGTCGTGCGCGGTGAGCGCGGGAATCCAGATGGCGGCGCCGCGGGGCACGACGAACACGGCGTGCGCGGTCGTCACCGTCACCACGCCCGTGATCGAGGACAGCAGCTCGTGATCGAGGTGGTCGTGGGTCGCCCAGCAGTCTTCCCGGAGCGCCGGGGTGACGATCTCGACGGACTGCAGCCGAGGCCCCGGGATCCGGCCCGCCGCGTCCGTCATTCGACGCTCGCGAGCGACCGGGCGTACGCGGCGGGCGTGATGCCGAAACGCGCACGGAAGGCGGAGATGAAGCTGCTCACCGAGTCATAGCCCACCGCTGGGGCGACCGCGTGCACGGATTCCCCGCCGAGCAGCAGGCCGACAGCGACGTGAAGGCGTGCGCGCACCCTCCATTCGCGGAACGTCCGTCCGGTGTCGGCGACGAAGGCCCGGGCGATCGTCTTGGCGCTGACGCCCTGCTGCGCCGCCCATGCCTCGAGGTCGCGATCGTCGTCGGGGGCGGCCAGGAGCGCGTGGGCGATGGCGCGCGCCCGGGGGTCCTGCGGAAGAGCGACGACCTCGTGCGCGACGGGCGCCTCGGCCAGCAGGTCGGCGAGCACGGCGAAGCACCTCTGCCGTCGCGCCTCGGTCCGGCCGCCGCGGGCGAGGTGGCTCAGCAGCCCGCCGCCGAGCGGGTCGAGCCCGAGCACGCGCGGGCGGTCCCATCCCGTCCGGCTCGGCCGTCGGTGCGGATCGATGTACACGCTGATGAGCTCCCCCGGCTCGGTGAAGCGCATCTCGTGCAGCACCCCGGTCGGGATCCACGCCGCGTGATCGCGACGCAGATGCCAGCGGTCGGTTCCGACCGAGACCTCCGTCGATCCGGATGCCATCCACGAGAGCTGATCCTCCTCGTGACGGTGACGGTCGAACTCGCTGCCGGCGCGCACGGGCGTCGAGGTCACCGCGAATTCGGCGAATGTCCAGTGGCGAACAGCCGCCCGCCCGGCGGCGTCATCCGCGAGATCGGGATGTTCCCCACGGGACATCAGGGTGTCCTCGATCAGCACGAAATGTCTCCTCACGGCGGTGGCAGCCAAAGATAAGGCAAGGCTAACCTAGCATCCTCCCCGACCCGTCGATCCGAGAGCCGCCATGCCCGCCACACCCCCGCGTTCCCTCTCCGGCATGGCCTCGATGTCGCCGCTCGGACGCGAGCGGGCGCACGCACGCCCATGACCCGGATGCTGCTGCAGGCGCCGAGCTCCCCGATCGAGACGCGGCCGTTGACGGTCTCGCCCGCGACCACCCCGCGCCGCCTCGTACTTCGGGTGATGGGGGCCGTGCCCCGCTACGCGGTGCCCGCCGCCGCCCTGTCGGTCACGCATCAGGTGGGAGAGGCGCTCGTCCCCGTGGTCATGGGGATCGCGATCGAACGAGCTGTGGCCACGGGCGAACTCGCCCCGCTGCTGTGGTGGCTCGGCGTGCTGGCCGGGGTGTTCCTGACGCTGTCATTCTCGTGGCGCTTCGGCTCCCGCCTGGCGGAATTGGGCATGCTCGCCGTCCAGCACCGGCTGCGCCAGACGATCGCCGAGCACGTCCTGCGACGCTCGCCGCGCTCGGGGCGTCCGTCCGACCAACCGGGGGTGGCTCTGTCCCTCGCGGTATCCGACGCCGCGCGCCTCGCGGAGGCCGTGGAGATCGCGGTCTATCCGGTCGGACAGCTCGCGGCCGTGCTGTTCGGCGGCAGCGTCTTGCTCACCCTCGCGTGGCCGCTGGGCCTGGCCGTGCTGATCGGGGCGCCCTTGCTCTTGTGGCTGACGGAGCGCGCCGGCGCCTCGCTCCGGGAGCGCAGCGGCGACGAGCAGCAGGCCGCTGCGGCGGCCGCGGGCCGCGCCACCGACCTCATGAGCGGGTACCGCGTGATCCGCGGGATCGGCGCCGAGGAGGAAGCCGCCCGCCGCTACCGCCGTGCCAGTCAGGCGGCGCTGCGCGACACGCTGCGCGCGCGCCGCGCGGAGGGCGTCTTCGGCGGGGTGATGGGGAGCGTCACCGGTCTGTTCCTCACCGGTGTCGCCGTGGTCGCGGCCCTCCTCACCGTCACGGGGAGTCTGGGACTCGGAGAGTTCATCGCCGTCGTGGGACTCGCGCAGTTCCTCATCGATCCGTTGCGTTCCCTGGCCCTGTCGACGGGCGCGTGGTGGGCGTCGGCGACGGCGTCGGCGGGGCGCCTCCTCGACGTCCTCCGGGACGACGAGGAGCGCGACAGCGCACCGGAACGCGCGCGACCAGTGGCACTCCCCCACGATCTCCTCGACATCTCCCCCGGGGAGTTCGTCGTGGTCGCCGGCGACGGACGGCAGGCGCACCACGTGCTGTCGGGTCTCGTCGCCGCCTACCCCGATGCTCTCGTGGCGCCCCATGACGCCCACTTGTTCTCTGGAACCGTGCGCGAGAACGTCGCCGGCCCCCGGACGGATGCCACGCGCCTGGCATCCGCCCTGCGGGCCGCCGGGTGCGACGAACTGGTCGACGTTCTCCCCGCGGGGTGGGATACCCCGGTCGGAGAGAACGGCACCGGCCTCTCGGGCGGACAGCGGCAGCGCGTCGCGCTGGCCCGGGCTCTCGCGCGCGACGCCGAACTGCTCGTACTGCACGACCCCACGACCGCCGTCGACGCCGTCACCGAGGCGCGGATCGCCGAGCGCCTGCGCACCTCGCGTCGCCACGTCCGGACCGTGGTGGTCACGCGCGCTCCGGCGTTCCTCGCCGTCGCGGATCGTGTCGTCCGGCTCGCCGAGGAAGGTGTCGCATGAGCATCCCCCTGCCACTGGCCTCGGCCGGCGACGTCGCGCGCGAAGTGTGGCGAGCCCTCCCCCGCGGCTGGTGGCGACTGCCCGCTCTGGCGGCGGTCGTGCTCGGCGCCGCTGCGGCGGGAATCGTCGGTCCGCTGGCGCTGGGCACCGTCGTCGACGCCCTCGGCGCGGGCGAGCGTGGCGCACACCTCGTGCCGCTCCTCGCGGTCGTCATGTCCGTCGCGGTCGTCGCCAACGTCGTCCTCACCGCGATCGGCACGGTGACCGCGTCGCACCTCTGTGAGAGCGCCCTTGCGGTCTTGCGCGAGAGCATGGTCGAGACGGGGCTGCGCCTCCCCCAGGAGCGCATCGAACGCGCGGGGACGGGGGATCTCATCGCCCGGGCGGGCGACGACGTCGCCGAGGTGTCCGACGCGATCCCCCGTGTCGTCCCCGCCGTCGTCGGCGCGGCGTTCACGATCGCCGTCACCGTCGTCGGAATGGCGGTGATCGACCCCTGGTACGCGGTCGTGCTGCTGGCGGTGTCTCCCGTGCACGTGTGGGCGGTGCGCCGCTACCTCCGCGACGCGCCGCCGGTGTACGCCGCGGAGCGCGCAGCGATGTCCGAGCGCGCGCAGCAGCTCCTCGATGCGCTCCGCGGCCGCGAGACCGTGCGCGCGTTCGGCCTCGCCGGATCGCGCCTCTCGAGGATCTCGGAGGCGTCCTGGACGGTGGTCCGGTGGAGCATGCGAGCGCGCGGCATCCAGAACCGGTTCTTCGCCCGGCTGAACGGCGCGGAGTTCCTGGGGATGGCGGGACTGTTGATCGCCGGGTTCGTGCTGGTGTCGGCCGACGCGGGCACGCTGGGCGGCACGACCGCGGCGATGCTGCTCTTCCTGCGCCTGTTCGGCCCCATCAACCAGGTGCTGTTCGTCACCGACGACCTGCAGTCCGCCCTCGCCTCGCTCGGCCGGATCGTCGGGGTGATCCGCACCGAGACGGCGCCCGAGCGTGAGGCCGCGAGTGTCGCCGGCGACACAGTGCACCTCGCGAAGGTCACGCACTCCTTCGTGCCCGGGGTCACCGTGCTGCACGACGTGTCGCTCCGGATCGGCGCGCACGAGACGGTCGCCGTCGTCGGCGCGTCCGGGGCGGGCAAGACCACGCTGGCCGCAATCGCCGCCGGGGTCCACACGCCCGGGCACGGCGAGGTGCGACGCCCGCACTCGGTCGCCCTCGTCACGCAGGACGTCCACGTCTTCGACACCACGCTCCGCGAGAACCTCACTCTCGCCGCGGCGGATGCCACCGACGCCGAGGTGCGGGACGCGCTGATCCGCGTGGGTGCGGACTCACTCTTCACCCGCCTCGCCCGCGGGCTCGACGAACCCGTGGGCGCCTCGGGAACGACTCTGACGGCCGCCGAGGCGCAGCACATCGCGCTCGCGCGCGTGCTCCTGGCCGATCCGGCCTTCGTCGTGCTCGACGAGGCGACCGCGGAGGCGGGGTCGAGCGAAGCCGGACGCCTTGAGGAGGCTGCCGCCACCGCCGTGCGCGGCCGCACGGCCCTCGTCGTGGCACACCGCCTCAGCCAAGCCGCCGCGGCCGACCGGGTCGTCCTGTTGGATCGCGGGCGCGTCCGAGAAGAGGGGACGCACGACCGGCTGCGTGCCGCGGGGGGCGACTATGCGCGGCTGTGGGCCGCGTGGAGCGGATCCGAGTAACCGCCGACTACGGCGCCAGCCGCTCCGCCGCGGCCGCGATGCGCTCGTCGGTCGCCGTGAGCGAGAAGCGCACGTGCTGGGGGAAATGCGTCCCGTAGAAGTGCCCCGGGCCGACCAGGATGCCGAGTTCGGCGAGACGCCCCACGCTCTCCCACGCATCGCGTCCCTCGGTCGCCCAGAGGTACAGACCGCCTTCGCTGCGGTCGACGCGGAAGCCGGCCGCCTCGACCGCCGGCTTGAGCACCGCGCGACGACGGGCGTACCGCTCGCGCTGCGCGAGGACGTGCGCGTCATCGTCGAGGGCCACCGTCATGGCCCGCTGCACCGGCGCGGGAGGCATGAGCCCGAGGTGCTTGCGACCGGTCAGCAACCGGGCGACCAGCTCCGAGTCACCGGCGAGGAACGCCGCGCGGTATCCGGCGAGGTTGGACTGCTTGCTCAACGAGTACACCGACAGCACGCCCGTGAGGTCATCGCCCACGACGCGCGGGTCGAGCACGCTCGGCACGCGCTCGGCGTCCCACGGCGCCTCCCAGCCGAGTTCGGCGTAGCACTCGTCGGAGGCCAGCACCGCGCCGAGCTCTCGCGCCCGGATCACGGCATCCCGAAGCTCGTCGGTCGAGAGCACGCGCCCGTCCGGGTTTCCGGGCGAGTTGATCCACACGAGGCGCGTGTTCTCGGGCCATTCGGCAGGATCATCGGATGCCACGGGCTCCGCGCCCACGAGACGCGCACCGACCTCGTACGTCGGGTACGCGGCACGCGGGTGCACGACGACGTCGGCCGGTCCGAGGCCCAGAAGGAGGGGCAGGAGAGCGACGAGTTCTTTGGACCCCACCGTCGGGAGGACGTGGGCGGCGGTCAGGCCCGGGACACCGCGCCGACGGGCGTACCAGGCGACGATCGCCTCGCGCAGCGCCGGGGTCCCCATGGTCTGCGGGTACGCGTGCGCATCGGTCGCGGCGGCGAGGGCCTCGGCGACCACCGCGGGAGTCGGGTCGACGGGCGACCCGATCGACAGATCGACGATGCCCGCCGGGTGACGACGGGCGCGCTCGGCGTACGGCGCGACGGCATCCCAGGGATAGTCGGCGAGGTCGGCGACGCCCACGGGTCAGTGGCTCTGCGGAGGAAGTGCCGAGATGACCGGGTGGTCCTTGGCGATCACGCCGACCTTCGCGGCACCGCCGGGCGAGCCGATGTCGTCGAAGAACTCGACGTTGGCCTTGTAGTAGTCCGACCACTCTTCGGGGAGGTCGTCCTCGTAGTAGATCGCCTCGACGGGGCAGACCGGTTCGCACGCACCGCAGTCGACGCATTCGTCGGGGTGGATGTAGAGCGAGCGCTCACCCTCGTAGATGCAGTCGACGGGGCATTCGTCGATGCACGCGCGATCCTTGACATCGACACACGGGAGGGCGATCACGTAAGTCACCCGATCAGTCTACGCGTGACGACGACCCCACCCGGCCCGACGGCCGGACCCTATGATCCGGCAGCGGGCTGGGGCCGCAGTCGGGAGACGTCCGGCCAGAAAGCCACGAGGGTCAGCAGGATCGGGCCGACGAAAGTCCAGGCGATCGCGATCCACGCGGTGTCGGGCGTCGCCGCCGCGACGATCGCCGAACCCCCCGGTCCGACCTGCGAGAACAGGAACGTGGCCGCGATGATGCCCAGACCGCCGGCGATCGCGTTGACGCGGTCCTGCGTGAGCGTTCGGAGGGCGATGAGCAGCGCCGCGCACCCGACGGTCGCCAGGACGAGACCGACGGGCAGGGCACCGAGCCGGTAGGCGTGCCCGACCGTGGCGGCCGTCCCGTAGAACGCACCCACCGCGAAGGCGACGACCCAGCCGAAGACACGGACGATCCCTGAACTCACGCGGTCAGTCTAGGCGCGGGGTCATGTGGCCCAGCCGAACGCGCGGAGGAGCGCCGCGGTGGCCGCGGCGGCGGCGACGACCACGAGGAACGGCGCCCGCAGCCACAGCAGCACCGCGGCGACCACGACCGCCGGCACGCGTGCGTCGACGACGATCGCGGACCCCGCTCCCACGGCCTGCACGACGACGAGCGCCGAGAGCAGCGCGACCGTCAGCAGATCCGCGATGCGGGCCGGCCGCGGCGCGTCGAGCCAGCCCTGCGGAAGCAGATAGCCCACGGCCTTCAGCGCGAGGCAGAGCACGGATGCCGCGAGCACGGCGGTCCACAGGGTCATGGCATCCCGTTCTCGTCGTCCGCCGCCGGCGCGGCCGGGCGGCGCGGGTCGAACCAGCCGAGGGCGACGGCGACGCCGGCCGCCGCGATGACGGGGATGCCGGGCATCGCCCAGGGCGTCAGCAGGGCGGCCACCGCCGCGGCCCCGATCGCGACGGCGAGGGGCTGACGCCCTCGCAGGCGCGGCCACAGCAGAGCGAGGAAGGCGGCGGCCGCGGCGGCATCCAGTCCCCATGCCCGCGGGTCGCCGAGGACATCGCCGAGGAGGGCGCCCGCGAGCGTCGTCAGGTTCCACCCGACCCAGATGGCGACGCCTGTGACCCAGAAGCCCACGCGGCGGGCGCGCGGGGTCTGCTGAGCCAGGGACACGGCCACCGACTCGTCGATGGTGAACGGAGTGGCCGCGGCCCGCCACCAGCCGCCCGGGCCGACGACCGGCGACATCCGCATCGCGTAGGCGGCGTTGCGCACGCCGAGCAGGGCCGACGAGGCGACGGCCGCCGGAGCCGCGGCGACTCCCCCGGCGGCGATCACTCCGACGAAGGCGAACTGCGATCCGCCCGTGAACATGAGTAGGCTCAGCACGCACGTCTGCCACACATCGAGACCAGATGCCACCGACAGGGCGCCGAACGAGATCCCGTACGCGCTCGTGGCGAGGGCGACCGCGACACCCTGACGGGCGGCGACTCCGTCCGGTGTTCGATAGAACGAACGCATGAACAGCATCGTGAACGATCGCTGGCCGTTCGTCAAGTCGAACGATCGTCACGCATAATGAACGCATGAGCGAGCTCGGCGATCGCATCGCGACCACCCTCCGGCGCGAGCGCGAGCGCCGCGACCTCAGCGTCTCGGAACTCGCGCGTCGTGCGGGAGTGGCCAAGGCCACGGTGTCGCAGCTCGAGAACGGCGGCGGGAATCCCAGCGTCGAGACGCTCTGGGCCCTCGCCTCAGCGATGGAGATCCCCTTCGCGGTCCTCGTCGACGAAGGCGTGCGCTCCCCCACCCTGATCCGCGCGGGCGAGGGCGGCACGGCGGTCGCGTCCTCGGCATCCGAGTACGTGGCGGTGCTGCTCTCGGCGAGCCCGCCGCACGCGCGCCGGGACATCTACCTGCTCACGGCGGAGCCCGGAGCCCCACGGCTGTCCGACCCGCACCCGCGCGGCACGATCGAGCACGTCGTGATGATCACGGGCCGCGGCCTCGTCGGACCGGCCGACGCGCCGTTCGAGCTGGGGCCCGGCGACTACCTCTCGTACGCCGGTGACGCCCCGCACGTCTTCGAGGCGCTCACACCGGGCATGGGCGCGGTGTGCGTGTCCGAATCGCGCTGACACTCGCCGGCGCGGGTCGATGAGACTATCGTTCCCGCATGAGCCGCATCTTCGACACCGCGTTCTCGGCGATCCACCCCCTGTACGTCGCCAAGGTCGAGCGCAAGGGACGCACCCGCGAGGAGCTCGACACCGCGCTGCGGTGGCTCACCGGCTTCGACGACGCCGAGCTGGAGCACCACATCGCCGCCGACACGAGTCTGCGGGACTTCTTCGACGCCGCGCGCCTGAACCCCCTGTCGGTGAACGTCACCGGGGTCGTGTGCGGCGTGCGTGTCGAACAGATCGAGGATCCGCTGATGTACCGCATCCGGCTGATGGACAAGCTCGTGGACGAGCTCGCGAAAGGACGACCCCTCGCGAAGGTGCTTCGCGAGGGGTCGTCGGTCTGACGCGAACGCTCAGGCGTTGGCATCCTGGCGCTTGAGGCGCGAGGCGGCGCGACCGCGCTCGGTCGCGTCGAGCACGACCTTGCGGATGCGCACCTTCTCGGGCGTGACCTCTACGCATTCGTCGTCGCGGGCGAACTCGAGCGACTCTTCCAGCGTCAGCACGCGGGGCGGCGTCATCGACTCGAAGGAGTCCGAGGTCGACGAACGCATGTTCGTGAGCTTCTTCTCCTTGGTGATGTTGACGTCCATGTCGTCGGCGCGCGAGTTCTCGCCGATGACCATGCCCTCGTAGACCTCTTCGGTCGGCTGCACGAAGAAGCTCATGCGCTCCTGCAGGGCGATCATCGCGAACGGCGTCACGACGCCCATGCGGTCGGCGACGATCGAGCCGTTCTGACGCGTCGTGATCGACCCGGCCCAGTCGTCGTAGCCGTGCGAGATCGCGTTGGCGATACCGGTGCCGCGGGTGATGGTGAGGAACTCGCTGCGGAAACCGATGAGACCGCGCGAGGGCACGACGAACTCCATGCGCACCCAGCCGGTGCCGTGGTTCGTCATGTTGTCCATACGGCCCTTGCGGGCGGCCATGAGCTGCGTGATCGCGCCGAGGTGCTCTTCGGGAGCATCGACCGTGAGGTGCTCGAAGGGCTCCTTGAGCTTGCCGTCGTCGCCGCGCTTGGTGACGACCTGGGGCTTGCCCACGGTGAGCTCGAAGCCTTCGCGGCGCATGTTCTCGACGAGGATCGCGAGAGCCAGCTCGCCACGGCCCTGCACCTCCCACGCGTCGGGGCGTCCGATGTCGACGACCTTGAGCGAGACGTTGCCGATGAGCTCGCGGTCGAGGCGGTCCTTGACCATGCGCGCGGTGAGCTTGTGCCCCTTGACCTTGCCCATGAGGGGCGAGGTGTTGGTGCCGATCGTCATCGAGATGGCGGGGTCGTCGACCGTGATGGCCTTGAGCGGACGCACGTCCTCGGGGTCGGCGATGGTCTCGCCGATCGTGATGTCGGGGAAGCCGGCGATGGCGACGATGTCACCGGGGCCCGCGTCTTCGGCGGGGTAGCGCTCCAGCGCGCGTGTCTTCAGCAGCTCGGTGATGCGGGCGTTGCTGGTGGTGCCGTCGGCACGCACCCAGGCGACCGTCTGGCCCTTCTTCAGCGTGCCGTTGAACACGCGCAGGAGCGCGAGGCGGCCCAGGAAGGGGCTGGAGTCGAGGTTGGTGACCCACGCCTGCAGCGGAGCCTCGTCGTCGTAGGACGGAGCGGGCACGTGCTCGAGGATCGCGCCGAACAGCGGCTCGAGGTCGTCGTTGTCGGGCAGGGCGCCGTTGTCGGGGCGGTTGAGCGACGCGGCACCCGCGCGGCCCGACGCGTAGACGACGGGAACGTCGAGCAGCGCGTCGACGTCGAGGTCGGGCACGTCGTCCACCAGGTCGGACGCGAGTCCCAGCAGCAGGTCATGCGCCTCTCCTTCGACCTCGGCGATACGCGCGTCCGGGCGGTCGGTCTTGTTGACCAGCAGGATCACGGGGAGCTTGGCCTCGAGCGCCTTGCGCAGGACGAATCGCGTCTGGGGCAGCGGACCCTCGGACGCGTCGACGAGGAGCACGACGCCGTCGACCATCGACAGTCCGCGCTCGACCTCGCCACCGAAGTCGGCGTGACCGGGGGTGTCGATCACGTTGATCGTCACCGGCACCTCGGTGTGCACACCGTTGTAGGTGATCGCCGTGTTCTTGGCGAGGATCGTGATGCCCTTCTCACGCTCCAGGTCGTTCGAGTCCATCGCACGCTCTTCGACGTGCGCGTGGTCACCGAACGAGCCGGTCTGGCGCAGCATGGCGTCGACGAGGGTCGTCTTGCCGTGGTCGACGTGCGCGACGATCGCGACGTTACGGAGGTCAGGACGAAGGGCGTGCGCCATGGAGGGTCTCCAGGAAAATTCGGGGTGGCGCCCGGAATCGGGCACATCTAGTCTACCGGGCGTCTGCAACACTCCCGGCAGGGAGCGAAAAGGGGCGGCATCCCCACAGGAACGCCGCCCCCGATCACACGCGATTCAGGAGGCCGGCGTGTTCTTCAACAGCTCGTGCCGCAGTTCGCGGCGGGCGGCCTGCACCTCGACGTCGGGAACCGGGATCGCGGCGATCAGACGCTGCGTGTAGGGCTCCTTCGGCGACCGCAGGATCTCGTCGCGCGTGCCCTGCTCGGCGATCTTGCCGCGGTTGAGCACGACAATGCGGTGGGCCATGGCATCCACCACGGCGAGGTCGTGGCTGATGAACAAGCACGCGAAGCGGTGCTCCTGCTGCAGCTCGCTCAGCAGCTCCAGGACGCGCGCCTGCACCGACACGTCCAGGGCGCTCGTCGGCTCGTCGGCGACGAGCAGACGCGGCTGCAGCGAGAGCGCGCGGGCGATGCCGACGCGCTGCTTCTGTCCGCCCGAGAGCTCGTGCGGGTACCGGTTGCGGTAGCTGCGCGGGAGGCGCACCTCGTCGAGCAGCTTCTCGACACGAGCGTCGAGAGCGGCACCCTTGGCCTCACCGGCGAGGAACAGAGGCTCCCCGATGGACTCGCCGATCGGCAGACGCGGGTTCAACGACGACGACGGGTCCTGGAACACGATGCCCACGCGACGACGCAGCGACTTGATGAGCTTGCGCGAGCCGCTCGAGATGTCCACCCCGTCGACGACGAGGCGCCCGTCGGCGATGGGCTGCAGGCCGATCGCCGCGCGACCGATCGTGGACTTGCCGGAACCCGACTCCCCCACGAGACCGACGATCTCGCCCTCGGCGATCCCAAGAGTGACGTCGTCGACGGCACGGAACGCCGCCACGCGCCCCTTCTTGCCGTACTCGATCGAGACGTGGTCGAGCTCGAGCACCGGGTGGGCGATCTCGGGTGCCGCGGCGGCCAAGCGGATCGTCTCCGTGCGCGCAGGGCCTTCGGCCACGGCGGCTGCGAGCGACTCGACGACATCGACCGTCGACTCGCCCTCCAAGGTCTCACCGAGACGCGGGACGGAGGCCAGCAGTTCCTTGGTGTAGGGGTCCTGCGGGTCGCCGAGCACCTGAGCGGCCGGTCCCTGCTCGACGACCTCGCCGGACTTCATCACGACGATCCAGTCGGCGAGGTCGGCCACGACGCCCATGTCGTGCGTGATCAGCAGGACCGCGGAGTCCAGGCGATCGCGCAGGTCGCGGATGAGGTCGAGGATCTCGGCCTGGACCGTGACGTCCAGGGCCGTGGTCGGCTCGTCCGCGATGAGGAGTGCCGGCTCCAGGCTGATCGACTGCGCGATCATCGCGCGCTGACGCTGACCGCCCGACAGCTGGTGCGGGTAGGACGCGAACGCCTTGGCGGGGTCCGGGAGACCCACCATGTCCAGCAGCTCCATCGCGCGGACCTTCGCCTCGGACGGCGCCATGGTCGTGTGCGCACGGAGCGCCTCGATGATCTGCGAACCGACCGTGAGCACGGGGTTCAGGGCCGTCATCGGCTCCTGGAAGATCGCGGCGACCTCGGGCCCGCGCAGCTGCCGCATCTGGCTGCTGCTGAGCGTCGTCACCTCGCGCCCGTTCACCTTGATGCTCCCGCGCACGCGGCTGTTGCGCGGAAGCAGATCGAGCACGGCCATCGAGCTGACGCTCTTGCCCGAGCCCGACTCGCCCACGACCGCGACGACCTGGCCGCGCGCGATCGAGTACGTGAGGTTCTTGGCCGCGGGGACCCAGACGTCGTCCACCGCGAAGTCGACGCTGACGTCGGTCATCTCGAGCGCGGGGATGCCCGCCTTCTCGGTCGTGCTCATGAGGCTGTCCTCTCCGTCCCGCGGGGCGGGAGTGAGTGATCGGGGAATGAAAGAATCAGGGGATGCCACGCCAGACGTTCCGTTCGACGTTCACCCGCATCCTGTGCGGCATCCTGTGGGCGATCATCGCCGCGGTGGCGATCGGCCTGCTGGCCGTCCCCGCAGTGGACGTCGCGCCCGCCCTGGTGATCGTCGGCGCTCTCGGCGCTGCGGCCCTGGTGACCGGCATCCTGTGGTCGCCCTCGATCTCCGTCGACGACGACGGCGTGGAGGTCGACAACATCGCGCTGACCTACCGCGTGCCGTGGGCGGCGCTCATCCACGTCGACACGCGCTACGCGCTGCAGCTGCACACGCCCGGCCGGCGCATCGGCGTGACCGCCGCACCCGCGCCGGGAGCCACGGGCTCCCTGCGCGCCGCGCGCGCCCACCGCCGCAGCGAAGCCGCGACGGCTCCCGGTACGCGTCCGGGCGAACTGCCGAACACCGACTCCGGCCGCGCGGCCGCCCTCGTCCGCGATCGCTGGCAGACCCTCCGCGACGCCGGCCGCGTGGAGGCCGGCATCGCCGATTCGGTACCCGTGCGGGTGAGCGCCCGCATCGACAACCTGCTGCTGCTGGTCGCGGGTGCGGCCGGCGTGCTGGGGGCGATCGTCCTGGGCTGACATCGCGAGGATGCCGGTCGTCATGACGACGGCGTCTCCGGGTGCACGCGTCCCTGGACGCTCGCGGGCGCGGTGGTGGACGGCGCCGCCTGCTCCTTCGTCCGACGCAGCGAGAACCGCTTCTGACGCGGGTCGAACGCGTCGCGCAGGCCGTCACCGACGAAGTTCACGAGCACCGCGAGGAGCACGATGAACACCGCGGGCCACCAGAACAGCCACGGGCGGGTCTGGAAAGCCGACTGGTTGTCGGAGATGATCAGGCCCAGCGAGACGTCCGGCGGACGCACACCGAGCTGCAGGTAGCTCAGGGCCGTCTCGAGGAGGATCGCCGAGGCCGCCAGCAGCGTCGCCGCCACGATCACCACGCCGATGGCGTTGGGCAGGATGTGCTTGAAGATGATGCGGGCATCGCTGGCGCCGGCCACGCGCGCCGCCTCGACGAACTCGCGTTCACGCAGCGACAGGAACTCGGCGCGCACCAGGCGGGCGATTGTGGTCCACGACACCATCGCGAGGAAGAACGCCAGGGGGATGACACCGAGACCGCCGGTGGCTCGACCGACGACCGCACCGATCACGATGATCGGGATGACGATGAACACGTCGGTGATGCGCATGAGCACCGAGTCCACCCACCCGCGGTAGTAGCCGGCGAGGGCACCGATGACGGTTCCGACGGCCGTTCCCACGACGCTGATGACGAGCATCACGAGGATGGAGTTCTGGATGCCGCGCATCGTCATCGCGAAGTAGTCGATACCGATGCGGTCCTGGCCGAACGGGTGGTCGCCCACCGAGAACGGGAACAGCGACAGCGTGGGAGCCCCGCCGTCGTTCTGGGGGTTCAGCGAGCTGTAGTCGTACTTCCACCACCCCGGGATCGGGCCGAGCCCGATCGCCGAGATCGAGAAGATCGCGAGGAGGACGAACAGGATGCCGGAGACGACGGCGACCTTGTTCGAGAGGAAGCGACGCAGGATGAGCCGTCCCTGGCTGACGCCGACGGTCTGCCGTTCGTCGGACGGCGGCGGCGCGTCGACGTTCGCGGGCTCGGGGAGCATCTGGGTCATCGGAGGACCTCCGGGATTCGGACGGCGGCGATCATGCGACCACTCGCACGCGGGGGTCGAGCGTGGCGTAGGCGAGATCGGCCAGGAAGTTGAAGACGATCGCGGTGATGGCGATGACGAGGAAGTAGCCCATGACGGGGTTCACGTCGACGCGTTGGATCGAGGTGACGAACAACGCCCCCATGCCCGAGATCGCGAAGACCTTCTCCGTGATGACCGCACCACCCAGGAGCGCGCCGACGTCGGTGGCGACGAGCGTCACGATCGGGATCAGCATGTTCCGCAGGCCGTGCCGCAGGATGACGGTGCGCTCGGGAAGGCCCTTGGCCCGCGCCGTGCGGATGTAGTCCTGGTTCATCACCTCGAGCATTCCGGCACGGGCGTACCGCGTGTAGCCGGCGAACGAGATGAGCAGCAGCGAGATCGTCGGCAGCAGCAGGTGCGTGAACGTGTCGATGCCGGTGATCCACATGTCCCCGGTGAACCCCGGGGTGCTCGCGCCGACGGTCGCGATGGGGCGGCCGTTGATGCGGGGGTTGTTGACGTACTGCGGCCACGACTGCATGTAGCGGTCGAGCACGACGAGAGCGCCGGACAGGAACGCCACGAGCGCGCCGATCCGGGCGGCCATGCCGCGATCGGGGGCGCCGAGGACGTAGCCCGAGACGAGGCCCACCGCGACGGCGACGACGCCGAGGATGATGACGGTGGCGAGCGTGGAGATGTCGAACAGCCCCTGCAGCGCGAAGTAGCAGACGTAGGCGATGGCGCCGTTGAGCGCCGCCACGATGAGCGCGCGGCGGTTGCGGAGGCCGGCGATCAGCGCCGTGACGATGACGACGACGCCGGCGATGAGCAAGAGCAGACCGACGGGACCGAAACCGGGGTTGCGGAACCAGTCCGTGACGTTGAAGTACACCAGGAGCGCGACCGTGGCGAGACCTGCGGTCGCGGCAACGATGATGCGGCGACGGGCGTCGCCCCCGATCATCGCCTGCCAGATCACCGCGCTGATCACCGTGAGCAGGGCGATCACCCATATCGGGATGGACGTGGCCGATTCGAGGAAGCTGTTGAACCCCAGGGCCATGAACTCCTTCAGCAGCACGGCGACGAGGAACGACGGCAGCGAGAAGAGGAAGAAGCTGAGGAGGGTGATACCGAAGTCGAATCCGCTGTACTGACGCAGGGCGGAGACGACGCCGACGACGATGCCGAGGACGATGGCCAGCACGAACGACGCCGTCACGAGCTGGAGGGTCGACCAGATGGCGGTCGGGAGGATGTCGAGGACCGGGGCGTTCGAGATCGTGAGACCCAGATTGCACGTCCCGGCGAACGGGATGAGGCAGCCGGCTGCACCGCCGAGCCACAGGAAGTACCGCAGAGGCGGGGGGACGTTCAGGTCGAGCGCCGCGACGCGTGCGGCGATCAACTGGTCACGGTTGGCGGCCGAGCTGTCGCGCAGGTCCTGCAGCGGGTCGCCGGAGTTGGCGGCCAGCACGTACATGATGAACGACGCTGCGAGCAGGACCAGGATCGAGACGGCGATGCGCCTGAGGATGAATCCGACCATCGCGGGAGGACTTCTTTCGATCGGGTGACGGACGCCTGTGGGCGCCCAGGAAAGGATAGTCGCGCGTGCACCGGGGTGGGGCGCACCGCGCGCAGACGAAGTGAGGCGCCGGAGCCGAGCGACTCCGGCGCCTCACGAGGGATCAACGGGTCATCAACCCGCCAGCGTCCACTCCTGCGCGTTCCACACGATGCCCGTCTGGCCGCCGAAGTAGTCGACGCCCTGGACGGAACCGTTGTCGGCGAACAGGCCCGGCGACTGGAACAGCGGCAGACCGTAGAAGTCCTTCGCCGTCGCGGTGTCGATCTGCACCTTGATGTCGGCGAGCTTCGCGGCATCGACCGTCACCTGGCTCTCGTCGACGAGGGTGTCGACGGCCGGGTTGCTGTAGTTGTTGTAGTTTCCGCCGCCGCCGCTCTTGAAGATCTGCGGGAGAGCAGCGTTACCGGCACCCGGCGACACCCATCCGAAGATGGACACGTCGTAGCTGCCGCTGCCCAGGAGCGAGCTCCAGTCGGGCGAACCGGCATCCACGATGTTGAAGCCCGCCTGCTGCGCCGACTGCTGGATGGCGCGGAAGCTGTCGACACGGTTGGGGTTGTTGGTGTTGTAGAGGATGCGGACCGTCGGGGTCGCACCGTTCAGCAGAGCCTTCGCGCCCTCGACGTCGGGCTCGGTGAACGCGTCGTATCCGCTCGCGGAGACGGCGGTGTTGTACTGGTCACCGTCGGTGGGCAGGAAGATCTGCGAGTTGAGCACCTCGGCGTCGGGGTTGACCGGCTTGACGATCGAGTCGAGGATCTGCTGACGCGGGATCGTCTTGAGGAAGGCCTCGCGGACGTTGGCGTCGGCGAACACGCCGCCGAAGCTCAGGTCGACGTGGTCGTACGCCAGCTGGCTACCCGCGTGGACGGTCGCGTTGGCGTTCTCGAGCGCCGTCAGCGTGTCGGCGGAGGGCTGCGGCTGGATGGCCTGGACCTCACCGTTCTGGAGGGCCGTGACCTGTGCGTTGGCGTCACCGATGAAGCGGATGATCAGCTGGTCGTACGAGGGCGACATGGAGCCCTTGTAGTTGGGGTTCTTCCCCAGCGTGATGCTCTGCTCGGGCGTGAAGGCGGTCACGATGAACGGACCGCTCGCGACGAGAAGGCTCTCATCGGTCGGCATGGCCGTCACGTCGTAGCCGGTGTTCCAGAAGTCCGCGGCGGCCTTGAGGGTCGCGTTGGGGGCGACGGGAGCCGCGGGGTCACCCTTGGGGGTGTCCTTGAGGAGCTGGACGAAGTCGGCCTCGGAGACGCCGGCCTTCTCGGCGAGCACGTGAGCGGGCTTGCCGATCGGGTTGACGAGCTCGTAGTCCACGAAGGGCTTCGAGTAGACGAGGGTCATCGACATGTTGTCGTCGCTGATCTCGGGGAAGGCGGTGGTGTCCAGGCCCGCGGTGCTGCCCGCGAGGCTGAAGTACTGGGTGCCGCCGTTGGTGACCTCGCCGCTGGACGGGTCGAGGACGGCGTCGTTGTAGTACCCCGAGTTGATGGCCCAGTTCACGAGCATGTCATCGGCGTTGATGGGCTCGCCGTCCGACCAGGTGAGGCCCTCGTTGATGGTGTACTTCACCGTCAGCGGGTCGTCCGAGACCTTCTCGTAGGTGCCGAAGTCGGTGTTGTTCAGGACGCTGAAGTCCTTGTCGAGGCGCTGGAAGCCACCGAGGCCGAGGCCGCCGCTGACACCGGTGAGGTAGCCCACCATGCCGTTGGTGTCCAGGTTCGCCTCGGGGGTGTCGCCGTTGAACGACGTGAAGGCGTTCGTCGTGGCGATCGTGATGGTGCCACCGGTGCTCGACCCGCTGTCGGGTGCGGCAGTGGTGGTGCAGCCGGCGAGTGCGAGGGCCGCGATAGCGACACCTGCTCCCGCCGTCAGGGCGCGTGCGCGCCGAGTCTTTTCAGACACTTTGCCTCCTGTGCAAGGTTTGACGGGCACCCCGCACTGTCGGGACAGCGGGGGGCCGTGGATACCGAAACCCTAGGTAAACGCCTTGCGTTGGTCAAAACTCCTGGGGAAACCGTTACATACCTTTAATTCGAACGCGGTTGCATGTGGCAATCTGACAACATGCCGCGCAGTGAGGCCTTCTCCGGTCCCGGAATCGAACAAGACGCCTTCCGGCGTCGCCGTCTCCCCTGGGAAATCGTGCTGGTGCTGTTGATCAGCGTCGGCCAGTCCGCCATCTACTCTGTCGTCGCGTTCGTGCGGGCCGCCACCCGGGCTCCGATCTCGCAGCAGCAGACGCAGCTGAATCCCTCGCGCAGCGCCGAACCCTTCTGGGATGCGCTGTACCAGTTCCTCGACATCTTCTTCTCGCTGGCTCTCGTCGGCCTGGTCGTGTATCTGCTCTGGGAGCCCGCCGACAACGCGCTGCGACGCATCGGACTGGACTTCCGCCGCTTCGGCTCGGACGTGGCCCGCGGAGTGGCCCTCGTCGTCCTCATCGGCGTCCCGGGGATCGGGGTGTACGCCGTCGGGCGACTCCTGGGGCAGAGCATCGCGGTGGTGCCCGCGCCCCTCGATTCGTCGTGGTGGGTCATCGCCCTCCTCGTCCTCGCCGCGCTGCGAGCCGGGCTCACCGAGGAGGTCGTCTTCCTCGGGTACCTGTTCGATCGCCTGCGGCGCCTCGGGTGGTCGTGGACGTGGATCATCGTGTCCACGGCGCTGCTGCGCGGGAGCTACCACCTCTACCAGGGGTGGCCGTCCGCGCTCGGGAACGTCGTGATGGGGCTCGTCTTCGGCTGGTGCTACAAGCGGTGGGGACGCGTGATGCCCCTCGTCGTCGCACATACGCTGATCGACATCGTCGCCTTCGTCGGCTACCCGCTCGCGGCGGCCTGGTGGCCCGGGATCTTCGCGCCCACCACACCGACGCCGACGCCGACCGCCTCCCCGACGGCCTGAGGCCTCGGGAAGCGGCGCGTCAGGGAGCGGGAGGGGACCACGTCCAGAACGACGGCGGCATCCCGTTGGGCTCGGACGTGTACGGCACTCCCCCGACGCCCTTGGCGACAGCCACGGCGCCGGTGCGCTCGAGCAACGGCACCCCGGTGAACTCCGCGAAGAGGGCGCGATCGATCTCCTTCGCGTGGGCGAGCACGTCGACCGGATCGGTGTCGCGCGTCAGCTCGGCGAACTCGTCCTCGGCCACGGGGGTCGAGACTCCCTCGGCCAGACGGTCGCGCGCCGACCGGTAGAGGCTCTCGTCCTCTCCGACCCAGGCCAGGGTGGCATCCGGTGTCTCCGTCGCCGCCGCCGCGCGCACGGCGATGCCCGCCTCTGCGCCCATCGCGATCATCCGAGCGAAGACGGCGGACGAGATCTCGTCGGTGGGGTCGTGAGCGACACGGAGCACGGCGGGGCGGTCGTCCAGCGCCGATCGCGCGGCACCGGGGTCGCTGCCTGTGCCCGGCGCTCCGTTGCCCGAGACGAGGTCGCTGTAAGTCTGGCCCATGCCCGGGGACGACAGGAACGATTGCAGCGGGCGTGCGTCGGGCCGCTGCTCCGAGAGGATGTCCTTGACCAGCGCGTCGCGGTCGAGCGACAGGCTCACCGCCTCGCGCAGCGCCGTCGACGCGGTCTCGGCGAAGCGGAGCTGCAGCGTCTGCGTGGTCGGCCCCGTCGTGACGGTCACACCGGCGTCGGCGAGGGTCTCGAGGTCGGCGGCATCCGGATCGCCGATGTTGGCGACGTCGACCTCACCGGCCGCGAGCGCGGCGACCTGAGCCGCACGATCGGGGAAGAACCGGATCGTCAGCCCCTCGAGGCCCGGATAGTGCCCGCCCTGGTAATCGTCGCGGCGGACGAGTGTGACCGCGGATGCCGCGGCCTCGGTGACCTTCCACGGTCCGGACGCGACCGCCGCTGCCGGATCGAGCGTTCCGTCGGCGGCCGCGGCGAAACCGGTGTTCCACGCGGCCGCCGCGGCGGCCAGCACCGGGTTCGGGGTGGCGGGTGCGGAGGGGTCGCCCTCGGGCGTCGTCAGGATCGCCGTCATGAGGTCTTTGACGGTCACTCCGGCCTTCGCGGCGACGACATGGATCGGACGGTCGAGCAGCCACTGCCGGTTCCAGTCCGCGAACGGCTCCGCGTAGGTCAGTGTCAGGGTGTCGTCGGCGCGATCGATCGTGGGCCGCGCCGTGCGGGCGTTGGGATCCGGGAGGGTCGCGGTTTCGAAGTAGCGCGTGCCCGACACCAGCGCACCGGTCTCGTCGTAGGTCGCGTCGTCGAAGTAGTGCGACGAGACCGCCCAGCCGAACACGAGGTCGTCGAGGGTGATCGGGGTGCCATCCGACCACGTCCGATCGGTGAAGAGCTCGTAGCTGACGGTCAGGGGGTCGCCCTCGACGCGCGTGATCCGGCCCAGGCCGCCGTTGGGAACGACTTGGAGGTTGCCGTCCAGCGACCCCAGACGCTCGTCGATGAGCGCGGAGACAGCGCGGTTCGCCGGGGTGTCGCCGTTCGCGCTGGCGGCGTTGAAGCTCGTCGGTGTCCCGACGACTCCGACGGTCAGGCTCGTGCGAGCGACCGGCTCTTCGGCCGGGGCCGGCTCCGGCGCCGAACAGCCGGCGAGGGCCACGACCGCGGCCGCGGTCAGAGCGGCCAGCCGCACGAAGCGGCGACGCGGCGTCGACGAGGTCTGCTGATACTGCCCGAGATGCACAGGGGCACCCTACCCAATGCCCCCTGTGGGTTGCCCTGAGG
>NZ_VBUM01000080.1 GCF_005774735.1 Microbacterium sp. 5K110
CGCCCGGGAGACCCGCTCCGCCCGCCGCGCCGGGCCCGGGACCGGCGGCGCCGTTGGGGGCGCCGCCGGACATCCCCGGTCCCGCGGCGCCGTCGCCGCCGCGCCCGTCCATCGCCGCGGCCCCGCGTCCGCCGGCCCCACCCGCTGCACCGAACCCGGACGCCATCTCGGACACTCCCCCGGCGACGGGATTGATCGCGTTCGGGTGCGCGATCGTGACGGCGGACCAGACGGTCGGGGTGAGCAGCAGACCAACGACGAGCGCGACGCCGGTGACGAGCGGCGCGCGGTGCCGCGACAGCAGAAGGGCGATCGCGACGGCGGCGACTGCGGCCTGCAGGAGCGAGACCGGGATGCTGTACCCGCCGGTGGCGAAGCCGATCGCGACCGCGGTCGCCGCCGCGACCCCGACGATCGCGACCGCGGGCCACACCTTTCCCCGGTGCACGCTCCACGCCAGGGCGGTTGCGACGGCCAGCCCGAGGGGCACCGCGAGCGCCGCGGTGTAGAACTGGTGCATCCCGGCGACGACCGAGAACATCGCCGCGAAGGTGAGCGTCCACACGGTCAGCAGCACCGTGAGCGGTCGCGGGAACCGCAGCACCCACAGCACGATCAGGGCGACCACCGCGGCGGGGATCAGCCACGCGATCTGTCCCGCCAGCTGTGCGTTGAACAGACGCAGCACCCCGGGGTCGCCCGAGAACGGCGGCGTGAAGGACTCGTAGGCCGAGCTGTCCGCCGTGGCGCTGAACCGTCCGAGTCCGTTGTAGCCGAACACCATCTCCCACGGATCGTCGCCGACCGTGCTCCCGATGTAGGGTCGGCTCCCCGACGGGATGAGGGCCACGATCGCCACCCACCACAGGGAGGCCGCCAGGCTCACCGCACCGGCGAGCGCGAGGTGCGCGAGCCGGCGCCCCCAGGACTGCGCCGTGCACAGGTAGGCCGCGGCGAGCGCGGGCCAGACCGCCCATGCTTCGAGCATGTAGAACTGGAACGACAGGCCGATCGCCGCGCCCGCGACCACCAGCCACCCGAGGCTCCGCGCCTGCACCGCCCGGACCGACGCCCACGCGGTAAGGGCGAGGCCCAGGACGAAGAAGGACTCCGGCTGGTTGGAGCGGGAGACCGCCACGAGGATCGGCGTCACCGCGACGATCGACCCGGCCAGCAGCCCCGCCCGGACGCCCGCGAGACGGCGGGCGGTCACGGCCGTGACGAGGGCGGCGGCGACGGCGGCGAGGGCGTTCGGCAGGATCACGGCCCACGCCGAGTACCCGAAGACCTTCACCGCGAGCGCCGGGATCCAGAACGACCCCGGGATCTTGTCGAGGGTCACCGTGCCGGCCGGGTCCATCGCGCCGAAGAAGAAGTTCGACCACGATTGGCTCATCGACACCGCGATCGCGGCGTAGTAGTCCGACGGCGTCCCGTCCCACACCTGCCAGGCCGTGAGAACGAGGGCGAGCGCGGCGATCACCGACAGGCCCCACGGCCACGCGCGTCTCCCCGGTCCCGTCCTCGTGGCGAGACGGGCGGGCCGGGCGGTCGGGGTCTGCGGGATGCTGAGCGTCGCGGTCACCGGCGCATCGTAGGCAGCCGATGACGAGCGGGCTCCGTGTGCGGCCTAGGGACGAGCTATGGATGCCGGGTCGCCGGCGCTCACGAGGCGGCGACGCTCACGCGCGGGGCGCTCGGAGCGGAGGGAGCGGCCATCTGGACGCCCACGCGCACCGTCTGCCCGGGGGCGAGCGAACCCGCCCACCCGGCACCGCGGCAGGTCACCGTCGACGAGCGGATGCCGCACTCCATGCCCCACGCGTTCGTCACGGCCGTGGCCCCGGGCGATTCCCAGGACACCGTCCACGCCCCCACCGTCCCGGTCGCGGTGACCGTCATTTCGGCGACGTATCCCCCGGCCCACGCGCTCTGCGGGATCCAGGTGGCCGTGATCGCGGCAGGCCCCGGGTTCGCGGGGGGCCGGGGCGCCGAGGACGCCGTCGGCGCGGGCGTCGGCTTCGGCGTCGCCGTCGGCTTCGACGTCGAGGTGGAGCTCGCCGTCGGTTTCGGCGTCGCGGTCGGCTTCGGCGTCGCCGTGGGCTTCGGCGTCGCCGTCGGTTTCGGCGTCACCGCGGGTCGGGGCGCCGGTGTCGGTCGCGGGACCGGCGTGAGGATGGGCCGCAGTGCCTGCAGCTTCGCCGTCTGCGGTGTGCGCCAGTCGTCGCCCACGAGCCCACCCGTGTCGCCGCTGTTGGGGTTGAACGACCAGTAGGCGTAGCTGATCCCGCGTCGAGAGAGGTAGTCGACGAGGGCGGTCATCCAGCTCTTGTCGCTCGCCGTCTCGAGCTTCGTGCCGAATTCGCCGAGGAGCACGGGAGCGATGTTCTCCTTCGCGAGATAACCCCAGTTGGCATCCCATAACGCCTCGAGATTCGCGGGATACCGGGGATCGGAGAACCACGGCTGCGCGAACACCGAGGCGGGGTAGTCGTGCGGAGAGTAGACGACACGGTTCTTCACGGAGAGCGTCACCGGTGCGCTGCGCACGTCTGCGAGCCCGCCGCCCCACCACGTGCCGGTGCCGTCCTGCTGACGCTCGACACCCTCGACGACGACGAGCAGGCGCGGGTTGACGGCGAGCACGGCGTTGCCGGCCCGGGTCGCCGCCGCACGCCAATCGCGCGCGGGGTCTCCGCAGTTCCAGCAGGCGGGACCGTGCGGCTCGTTGTGCAGGTCGACGCCGATGACGGTCGAGTCGTCCTTGTACCGCGCCACGAGCATCGTCCAGTCATCGACCCACCGCTTCTCGGAGTACTGCGCGGTGTACCAGAGCTCGCTCTGCGCCCCCGAGTCGGGGCGGTGACGGTCGAGGATCACCGAGAGCCCGTGCGCCTTCGCCCGAGCGATCACCCTGTCCATGAGCTCCAGGGGCGTCAGAGCGGGAAGCCCGGGGTTGGCGTTCGCGTCGATCGAGGTGGTCTGTTTCGCCGCCAGGCACTCGTTCGAGAACGGCAGTCGGATGGTCGTGAAACCCATCGCGGCGATGGTCGACAGCCCCTCATCGAGCGGGATCGTCCACAGACCGTGCGGGGCGCAGTTCGCGGTCTCCATCCCGAACCACGCGACGGCCTTGATCGTGTACGGCGTACCGGTGGCGGTGACGATCTGGGATCCCCGTGTCGAGAGCCAGCCCGGCAGACTCGCGGCGGACGCTGCTGGGGCGGTGATCGCGCCGGCCAGCAGCAGGACGGCGACCGCGGTGAGCGCCGCCGCCCGAGTCCGCGCGCGACGCCACCATGCTCGACGCTCACCCATGTCCGCCCCTGCCCGTCCCGGTCATCGTAGCGGCCGGGCGGGGCCGTCGACTCCCGCGCCCGACGTCATCGGCGAGCGCCCGCTCCCGGCGACCGGTGGGCCCGGTGCACCACCAGGGCGAGGTGCAGGGCCGCCAGGACCTCGCCGTCGTCGAGGTCGACTCCGAGCACCCGCTCGGCCAGGTCGAGCCGCTGGTAGAACACCGAGCGCGAGACGTGCGCCGCCGCCGCCGCGGCAGTGCGGTTGCCGGGGTGGGCGACGATCGCCGACAGGGCGGCCAGCAGGTCGCGGCGACGCGTGGGAGGGGAGGCCAGCACGGGAGCGAGCAGATCCTCTCCGTGTTCGAGGAGGCGGTGGTCGCCCCGGAGCGACGAGACGAAGCGGACGAGCGGATGCCGCACCACCCAGTGCACCGTCCCCTCGGGCAGATCCCCCACCTCGGCCAGGTCGAGGGCCTGTTCGAGCGAGTCGAGGAGACGCGGGACGGAGTCCTCCCCGGGCTCCCCCTCCACGCGGGGCCCGACCGACAGCCGGGGCGGCTGCCCCTCGCCGCGCAGCCGCGCGAGGAAACGGTCGGCGGCGGCACCCGCGAAGGTCGTCCCCGTCGGCACGGCCAAGAGGACCGGCATCCACCCCTCCGCGCGCTCGCCGGATCCCCGCGGGGTGCCGCACAGCGCACGCCCGCCGATCTCGGCCGCCGCGGCTTCGACGGCGTCCGGCGCCGCTCCGTCGAGAGCGAGGCCGAACAAGACCGCACCCGCAAGGTCGATCCGCGCAGCGCCCAGGAGCGCGGCCACCTCGGCGGTGGAGCCGTAGCGCCCGCCGAGCAGCGAGTCCATGAGGCGACGGCGACCGAGCCGGGCCCAATCGTCGCCGTCGGGATCGGCGAGGCGTCCGAGCGCCAGGGCCGTCGCGCCCTGCTCGAGGACGGCCCGGCGTCCGGCCGGATGCGGCGGTCCGGCGAGGGCGACGAGCGTCGCCCAACGGATGCCGCGCGCCTCCACCGCGACGATCGAGCGTCCGTCGTCGCCGTCGTCGGCGGATCGCCGTGAACGCTCCTGCCAGTCGTGCAGCACCGTGGGGTCGGCGTCCGCGAGGTCGGCCACGATCACCTCGTGAGCGAGCGATTCCAGTACGACCGGCGCCCGCAGGGTCTGCGCGAGACGCTCCACGACGTAGTCGGCGGGGGCACCGCGCAAGGCGAGCGAGGTGAAGAGCGTGCGCACCTCGTCGCGGGCGCGGAGCGCGGCGGTCTGATCGTCGATGATCCGCCGGTGCACCTCCTCGGTCACCGCGACGAACTTGATCTCGCGATGGAGCGCGATCAGCGCGAGACCGGAGGCCGCCGCGGCGTCGACGACGACGGCCGGGACGTAGCGGTAGTGGGCGCCGAGCTCGATGACGATCCCGACCAGCCCCGCGCGGACGAACTCCGCCACGAGGGCCCGCAAGTCGGCGGGGTCCTCGGGCCACGCCGACGCCGTGGTGAGCAGCAGCTCGCCGCCGTCGAGGAGCCGCGCAGCGCTCGGGCTGTCCGAGACGTGCACCCACCGCACGGGTGTCGCCAGCCCCTCCGCACCGACGAGCACTTCGGGGGCTCCCGCGGCCAGCGCGGGGGTGTCGAGCACCTCGGCGAGCGTCGGCAGGCCCCGGTCGAACACCGGGGTCGCGGCATCCGGACGATCTGTCCGGACTCTTTCGTCTTCGCGACGATCAGCCATGAGCGCTTCCCCCTTCTCGTGCCGCAGAATCGGCAGAGAACACCCTACGGCGGCGCCGGTCGATGTGTCCGGATGACCGCTGATTCCGAGGAGGATCCGCATGACCGTCATCCACCACCACGTCAACGGCGAAGCGACCGGCCGCGCGGAGCGCAGGGGCGACGTGTTCGATCCCGCCACGGGCGCGGTCCAGGCGCACGTCGCCTTCGCCACCACCGCCGAGGTCGATGAGGCGATCGCCGCCGCGAAGGCCGCGCTCCCCGCGTGGCGGGCGACGAGCCTCATCAAGCGCGCCGACGTCTTCTTCCGGCTGCGCCACCTTCTGGTGGAGCGCACCGACGAGCTCGCCGCGATCATCACCGCCGAGCACGGGAAGGTCCTCTCGGATGCCAAGGGCGAGATCAGCCGCGGCATCGAGAACGTCGAGTTCGCCGCGGGCCTCGTGCACCTGCTGAAGGGCGAGCACGCCGAGCAGGTCAGCCGCGGCGTCGACGTGCACTCCGTCAAGCAGCCGGTCGGTGTGGTCGCCGCGATCACCCCGTTCAACTTCCCGGTCATGGTGCCGCTGTGGATGACGGCCTCGGCCATCGCGTGCGGCAACACCGTCGTGCTGAAGCCGAGCGAGAAGGACCCCTCCGCGGCGATCTTCCTCGCCGAGCTCTACGAGGAGGCGGGGCTCCCCGCCGGCGTCCTCAACGTCGTCCACGGCGACAAGGTGGCCGTCGACGCGCTGCTGGATTCCCCCGACGTCCGCGCGGTGAGCTTCGTCGGCTCGACCCCGATCGCGAAATCCATCTACTCGCGCGCCGCCGAGAACGGCAAGCGCGTGCAGGCCCTCGGCGGGGCCAAGAACCACATGGTCGTGATGCCCGACGCCGACCTCGACTCCGCCGCCGACGCCGCCGTCTCGGCCGCGTACGGTTCGGCCGGCGAGCGCTGCATGGCCGTCTCGGTGCTCGTGGCGGTCGGCGACGACGTCGCGGACGCTCTCGTCGAGAAGGTCGCGAGACGCATCGCGGGTCTGAAGATCGGTCCCGGAACGGATGCCGCGAGCGAAATGGGTCCGCTCATCACGCGCGAGCACCGCGACAAGGTCGCCTCGTACGTCACGGGCGCCGCGAGCGAGGGCGCCGAGGTCGTCGTGGACGGCACGACGCAGCAGTTCGAGGGCGACGGCTTCTTCATCGGCGTCTCGCTCGTGGACCGTGTCGCCCCCGGGATGAAGGTGTACGACGACGAGATCTTCGGACCCGTCCTCTCGGTCGTCCGCGTGAAGAGCTACGACGAGGCCGTCGAACTCGTCAACTCCAGCCCGTTCGCCAACGGCACGGCCGTCTTCACACGCGACGGCGGCACCGCCCGGCAGTTCGAGTTCGACATCGAGGTGGGCATGGTGGGCGTGAACGTCCCGATCCCCGTCCCGGTCGGCGCGTTCTCGTTCGGCGGCTGGCGCAACTCGCTCTTCGGCGACTCGCACATCTACGGCCCCGAGTCGATCCACTTCTACACGCGCAGCAAGGTCGTCACGACCCGCTGGCCCGACCCGAGCGAGAGCCAGATCAGCCTCGGGTTCCCGAGCAACCACTGAGTCCGCGGCATCCGGAAAGGAACGATCATGACCCTCACCTCCCCCGACGTGACCGCCGAGGCGCAGGTCCGCGCCGACGACCGCGCGCACGTCTTCCACTCGTGGAGTGCGCAGGCGCTCATCGACCCGCTCCCCGTCGCCGGCGGCGAAGGGGCGACGTTCTGGGACCACCACGGCACCCGGTACCTCGACTTCTCGTCGCAACTGGTCAACCTCAACCTCGGGCACCAGCACCCCGATCTGGTCGCGGCGATCCAGCGGCAGGCGGGCGAGCTCGCCACGATCCAGCCCGCGATGGCCAACGGCACCCGGGGAGAACTCGCGCGGCTGATCTCCGAGGTCGCGCCCGAGGGCTTCTCGAAGGTGTTCTTCACCAACGGCGGAGCGGATGCCAACGAGAACGCGGTCCGCATGGCGCGCCTGGTCACCGGGAAGCGCAAGGTGCTCGCGATGTACCGCAGCTACCACGGCAACACCTCCACCGCGATCACGCTCACGGGCGACCCGCGCCGCTGGGCCAACGAGCCCGCGGATGCGTCGGTCGTGCACTTCTTCGGTCCGTACGCGTACCGGTCGGCCTTCCACTCGGCCTCCGAAGAAGAAGAGACCGCCCGCGCCCTCGAGCACCTCGAGCAGACGATCATCCTCGAGGGCGCCTCGACGATCGGGGCGATCATCCTCGAGACGGTCGTCGGCACGAACGGCGTGCTCGTCCCGCCGCCGGGCTACCTGCCGGGCGTGCGGGCGCTGTGCGACAAGTACGGGATCGTCTACATCGCGGACGAGGTCATGGTCGGCTTCGGCCGCATCGGCGAGTGGTTCGCCGTCGACGCGTTCGACGTCACCCCCGACCTGATCACCTTCGCCAAGGGCGTGAACTCCGGCTACGTGCCGCTGGGCGGAGTCGTGATCTCGGATGCCATCGCCAGCCACTTCGACACCGTGTCGTTCCCCGGCGGCCTGACGTACTCGGGTCACCCGCTCGCGTGCGCGCCCGGCATCGCGACGTTCGAGGTGTTCCGCCGCGACGGGATCCTCGAGCGGGTGCGCGACCTCGGCGAGCGCGTCGTCGAGCCGCGTCTGCGCGAGATGGCCGAGAAGCACCCGTCGATCGGCGAGATCCGAGGGCGCGGGCTGTTCTGGGCGATCGAGCTCGTACGCGACCGCGAGACGCGCGAACCCCTCGTGCCGTTCAACGCCGCCGGCGCGGACGCGGCGCCGATGGCCGCGTTCGCGGCGGCGTGCAAGAACGCCGGACTCTGGCCCTTCACGCACTTCAATCGCGTGCACGTCGCCCCGCCGCTGATCATCTCCGAAGAGGATCTCGTCCGCGGCCTCGACATCATCGACGAGGCCCTGTCCGTCGCCGACGAGGCGGCCGCCGCGTGAAGCTCCTGCAGAACGTCGTCGACGGCGTCTCCACGCCGTCGACGGGCGCGATGATCGACCTCGTCAGTCCCGTGACCGGCGAGGTGTACGGCCAGGCGCCGTGCTCGACGGCGGAAGAGGTGGATGCCGCGTTCGCCGCGGCATCCCGCGCCTTCGCGTCGTGGCGGCTGACGACCCCGGCCGCGCGCCAGCTCGCGCTCTTCCGGCTCGCCGACGCGCTCGCCGACCACGCCGAGGAGTTCGCCGACCTGGAGTCGGAGGACACCGGCAAGCCGCGCGCGACGCTCGTCGCCGACGAGATCGACCAGTCGGTCGACCAGCTGCGCTTCTTCGCCGGCGCCGCGCGCGATCTCGACGGGCGGGCGGCGGCGGAGTACGCCGAGGGCTTCACGTCGTACGTCCGTCGCGAGCCGATCGGCGTGGTGGCGCAAGTGACGCCGTGGAACTACCCGCTCAACATGGCGATCTGGAAGATCGCGCCGGCGATCGCCGCGGGCAACCCCGTCGTGCTCAAGCCCAGCGAGACCACGCCGCAGACGACCGTGCGACTCGCGCAGCTCGCCGCCGAGATCCTGCCCCCCGGGGTGCTGAACGTCGTCCTCGGCGACCGCGAGACCGGGCGCGCGCTCGTGGAGCACCCGACGCCGCAGCTCGTCGCGATCACCGGTTCGGTGCGCGCGGGCATGCAGGTCGCCGAGTCGGCGGCGCGGCAGGTCAAGCGCGTGCACCTCGAGCTCGGCGGCAAGGCGCCCGCGATCGTGTTCCCGGACGCCGACCTGGATGCCGCGGCATCCGGGATCGCCCAGGCGGCGTTCTTCAACGCGGGGCAGGACTGCACGGCCGCGACCCGCGTCCTTGTGCACGCGTCGCTCCACGACGCCTTCGTCGAGCGCCTGGTGGCGTACGTCGAGGAGAGCGTGAAGGTGGGCGCACCGGACGACCCCGACGCGTTCTTCGGCCCGGTGAACAACCCCGACCAGCTCGCCCGCGTCCAGGGATTCGTCGACCGTCTCCCGGCACACGCGCGTGTGGCGACCGGCGGATACCGAGTCGGCGACACCGGCTGCTTCTTCGCGCCCACGATCGTCACGGGGCTCCGCCAGGACGACGAACTGGTGCAGCAGGAGGTGTTCGGTCCGGTCCTCGCGGTGCAGGGGTTCGAGGACGACGCCGAGGCGCTGACCCTGGCCAACGGCGTGCCGTACGCACTCGCGGCATCCGTCTGGACCCGCGAACACGGCCGCGCGCTGCGCTTCAGCCGCGACCTCGACTTCGGGTGCGTGTGGATCAACGCCCACATCCCGTTCGTGTCGGACATGCCGCACGGCGGGTTCAAGCACTCGGGGTACGGCAAGGACCTCTCCGTCTACGGCTTCGAGGACTACACGCGCATCAAGCACGTGATGTCGAGCCTGGCCTGACGCGGCTCAGGCGCCGGGCGTGCCCGTCTCCTCGGGGGCGTCCGGCGTCGGCTGCTCCGTGTCCGAGCCCGGGCCTGCGGCCGGTGCCGACGGCGCGTGGCGCTCGGCGTTCACGCGCCGCGCGTGGTCGACGGCGCCCTCGAAGCCGGCATCCGGATCGTCCATCAGGGCGCGCGTGGCGAGAGCGTGCACGCGTACGGCCTCGTCAGCGGACTCCGCCGCGGCGCCGATCGCGCCACCCGCCTCTTCGCCGATCATGACGAACGCGCGGCTGAGGCTGCGGCGCGTCTCGATCTCGCCCTGGCCGAGGTGTCGCACCAGCTCGTCGGCGAGGGCGGCCCGCTCGGCATCCGGCACGAGCCCGGCCGCAGCCCGCCAGGCGGCGCGCGCGACGGCGGTCTCCTCGTCGTGCAGGAGAGCGGGCGTGATCGCCGACCACGTGGCCGGGTCGCCGATCTTCGACAGCGTGTGCAGGCCCTGGCTGCGGGCCTGGGGGAACGGGGAGGCCAGCTCGGGCAGGATCGCGTCGACGACGCGCGCGCGATCGTGCCGCGTCAGCGCCCACGTGAGCATGTCGCGGACGAAGAAGTCCGGTTCGACGGCGCACCGGGCAACCAGCACGTCGATGAACGCGTCGTTCGGGCGGGTCCCGGCATCCATCGCCGCGCGCAGGCGCAGCGAAGCGTCGTCCCTGTCCAGGGCGGCGCGCAAACCCGCCGTGATGTCACCCTCAGCCATCGCGGCCCTCCTGTTCATCGCCCCGCCCAGCTTGACACGCGCCAGGAGGATGGGCTCCGCCCGGCATCTCTCCATCCGCCCTCCGGTGGACAGCGGAACCCGCTCGAGCGGCCGCCTCCGGGTACCGTGCGACGGCGAATCGGCTGGCGGAGGTCTGGAACAGTTCGCGCTGCAGGTCCAGGAGAGAGCGGAAGGTGTCGGACGCGGTGAAACCGAACCCGACCTCATCGTGATTGCCGTCCAGGAGAGGGAACACGGTGTCGCAGAACTCGTCGACGTCGGCACCGTGGCGATCCCTCTCACCGGCCAGAGCGGTTGCGACGGCCGGCGGGATGAGTTCCGTGACCTCGATCCTGGTGTCGGCCAGCGCCCATCGGAGATTCACCGTGTAGCTGTGCAGCGCGGCCTTGGCTGCGCTGTACACCGGCGCGAACGTCTGCGGCATGTACGCACCCCCGGACGTCACGTCGACGATGAGCGCGTCACGTCCGCCGTCGAGCACGCGAGGGATGAGCAGCCGGTTCAGGTGAATCGGACCGTCGAGGAGGATCTCGATCTCGCCCCGGGATCCGCTCCACGGCCCGTCGTCGCCGGCGAGCGGCACGCGGCGCTGCACGCCGGCATTGTTGATGATCGTGTCCAGTTCGGGCATCGTCGAGCCGATCCGGGCCGCGAGGGCTTCCCGCTCTTCCGGCGATCCGATGTCGTTCACGAAGGTCTCGAGCCCGGCAATGCTCGCGGATGCGGCCTTCAGCCGGTCCTCTCGCCTCCCCGTCACGATGACGCGATCACCACGTTCGATGTAACGGCGAGCAAGCCCCAACCCGATACCGTCGCTGCCGCCGGTGATGAGTACGGCGTGACGTTGAGTCGAATACCCTGATGTTGTCATGTACACATAGTAAGGAGGGACGTTTCCATGTCAACATCACTGAGTGCCGCAGAGAACCTGCAGTGGGAAGCGTGGAAGCATGCGCAAGCCGCCGTGAACGAAGCAGTCGAGCAGGCGATCGAGTCCGCGTCCGGTCTCTCCGGTCCGGATTTCGCGGTGCTCTCGCGAGTGGTCGAGCTGGGTGACGGCACGCTCGGACAGAACCAGCTCGCCGCCTCATTGGGCTGGGATCGGAGCCGACTCTCTCGACAGCTGACTCGGATGGCTGCGCGGGGCCTTCTCGTGAGCACGGCGACGTCGGGGGGCACTGCCCGCCGACAGATCGTCGCGACGAACGACGGTCGCGACAGGGTGCGCCGGGCCCGGCCGGCGCACGCTCGGGCGGTTCGCGTTGCCCTTCTCGAACCCTCGGCGACGGCGGCCGACTTCTGGGCCGGCGTCGAGGCCCTCTCGCACGGGCGCGACGAGGGGCGCTGACGCGCGAACGAGAGGCCCGAGGAGTACGACTGCGGCCCCGGCTACCCACGGAACGACGGTTTCCGCGTTGTTACGGCTGAATAAGACTCGATTTCACCATTGAGTAACCGGTGATTGCGCTGATACCGTCGCCCCATCATGAGCATCTCCGCGGAACGACGTCCGGTCCTCGACAGCGTGTCCAAGGCCATCGTTGAGCAGCTGCAGGAGGACGGCCGCCGTTCGTACGCCGAGATCGGCAAGGCCGTGGGTCTCAGCGAGACCGCCACCCGGCAGCGGGTGCAGAAGCTGCAGGACGCGGGTGTCCTGCAGATCGTGGCGGTCACCGACCCACTGCAGCTCGGCTTCGCCCGCCAAGCGATGATCGGCGTCCGGGTGTCCGGCGACACCCGGGTGGTCGCCGCCGAGATGGCGGAACTCCCCGGTGTGACGTACGTCGTCTCGACCGCCGGTTCCTTCGACCTGCTCGTCGAGGTCGTGTGCGAAAGCGACGACGACCTCATCGATCTGCTCAACGACCGCATCCGCTCGCTCCCCGACGTGGTGGCGACCGAGACGTTCGTGTACTTGAAACTCCACCGACAGCTCTACAACTGGGGAACGCGATGACGCTTCACGAAATCGACCAGCAGTCCGACCTCCAGGCCAAGGCCCGCGACCACCTGTGGATGCACTTCGCGCGTCAGTCGGTCATGACCGATGGCCCCGGCGTCCCGATCATCGTCAAGGGCGAGGGCCACCACATCTGGGATGCCGCGGGCAAGCGCTACATCGACGGCCTCGCCGGCCTCTTCGTGGTCAACGCCGGCCACGGACGCCGCCGGATCGCGCAGGCGGCGGCGAAGCAGGCCGAGGAACTGGCGTTCTTCCCCCTGTGGTCCTACGCCCACCCCGCGGCCATCGAGCTCGCCGACCGCCTCGCGCACCTGGCCCCCGGCGACCTCAACCACGTTTTCTTCTCCACCGGCGGCGGCGAGGCGGTCGAGACGGCCTTCAAGCTCGCCAAGCAGTATTGGAAGACGCAGGGCAAGCCCACCAAGCACAAGGTGATCTCGCGCGCGATCGCCTACCACGGCACCACCCAGGGCGCCCTCGCCATCACGGGGCTCCCCGTGATGAAGCACATGTTCGAGCCGGTCACCCCCGGCGGCTTCCGCGTTCCGAACACGAACTACTACCGCGCCGCGGAATCCGGATTCGGCGGCGGTACGCCCGAGGAGTTCGGCCTGTGGGCCGCCGACCGCATCGAGCAGATGATCCAGTTCGAGGGCCCCGAGACGGTCGCCGCGGTCTTCCTCGAGCCGGTGCAGAACGCCGGCGGCTGCTTCCCCGCGCCGGCGGGGTACTTCCAGCGGGTGCGCGAGATCTGCGACAAGTACGACGTGCTCCTCGTCAGCGACGAGGTCATCTGCGCCTTCGGGCGCCTCGGGTACTACTTCGGCGCCGAGGCGTACTCGTACCAGCCCGACATGATCACGTTCGCCAAGGCCGTCACCAGCGGCTACTCGCCCCTCGGCGGCACGATCATCAGCGACCGGGTGTACGAGCCGTTCGCCCACGGCGACGCGTCGTTCCCGCACGGCTACACCTTCGGCGGGCACCCCGTCTCCAGCGCGGTGGCGATGGAGAACCTCGATGTCTTCGAAGAGGAGGGACTGCTGCAGAACGTGCGCACGAACTCCCCCGTCTTCCGCTCCACTCTGGAGAAGCTGCTCGATCTCCCCATCGTCGGCGACGTCCGCGGCGACGGCTACTTCTTCGGCATCGAGCTGGTGAAGGACAAGACGACGAAGGAGACCTTCGACGACGACGAGTCCGAGCGGCTCCTGCGCGGATTCCTGTCCAAGGCGCTGTACGACGCCGGGCTCTACTGCCGCGCCGACGACCGGGGCGACCCCGTCATCCAGCTCGCCCCGCCCCTGACCATCGGTCCGTCCGAATTCGACGAGATCGAACAGATCCTGCGTTCCGTCCTCACCGAGGCCTGGACGCGCCTCTGACGGCGTTCGAGCGGACGCCGCCCCGACCCCGGCGGCATCCGCTCCTCCGCCACCCGCTCCGATCCCGAGCGGTGCACTGATGCTCTACCCGACACCATCCGTTCGGTCGCCATCGCCGATCGCGACCCGCACCCTCTAGGAGAAGCCACGAACGAGAACACCCGCGCCACTGCGGCGCCCGCGTCCGGTTCGGGCGCCAGACTCGCCCGCACCCTCGGCCTGTGGTCGATCGTGGGTCTCGGCCTGGGCTACATGACCCCGACCGTCATCTTCGACACCTTCGGCCTCGTCGCCGAGAAGACCAACAACGTCGTCCCCGCCGCCTACGCCATCGCCCTCGTCGTGCTCGTGTTCACCGCGATCAGCTACGGAAAGATGGTCCGCGTCATCCCGAGCGCCGGGTCGGCCTACACCTACGCCCGCGAATCCATCCACCCCGGCGTCGGCTTCGTCGTCGGATGGACGGCGCTGATCGACTACATGCTGCTGCCGATGGTGAACGCCCTCATCCTCCGCAGCTACATGGAGGCGCTCTTCCCCGACATCCCCGGCTGGGTGTGGGTGGTCGTCTTCACGGCCGGCGTCACCGGCGTCATCTACTTGACGATGCGCGGCACCTCCAACGTCAACATGATCCTGCTGGTGTTCTCGATCCTCGTCATGGCGGTCTTCGTCGTCATGGTGGTCGTGCAGCTCGTCGGCGGAGCAGGGGCCGGTACTGCCGTGTCGCTGGCTCCCTTCGTCCACAGCGACGTGCAGTTCGGCGCCGTGCTGGCCGGTGCGACCGTGGTCTGCTTCTCGTTCATCGGCTTCGACGCGGTGTCGATGTACTCGGAAGAGGCCAAGACGCCCAAGATCATGCCCCGTGCGATCCTGCTCACGCTCGTGGCCGGCGGCCTCATCTTCCTCATCGCCGCCTACGTCACGCAGCTGCGCTTCCCCGACTCGACCGCCTTCCCGCCCGAGGCCATCGAGGACAGCACCCTGCCCGAGATCGGCGTCCAGGTCGGCGGCCCCGTGCTCCAGGCCGTCCTCACGGCGGCCGGCTTCGCGGCGACCCTCGCGTCGTGGCTCGCCTCGCACGCGTCGGTCTCGCGCATGCTCATGGTGATGGGACGCAACAACGTCCTGCCGCGGCGGGTCTTCGGATTCATCAACCCGAAGACGCACACCCCGACGATCTCGATCGTCATCGTGGGGCTCGTGAGCCTGCTCGCGATCTCGTTCACGCTCGAGCAGATCGCCGCGTACATCAACTACGGCGCGCTCGTGGCCTTCACGTTCGTGAACATCTCGGTCATCGCCTGGTTCGCGATCCGCCGGGGGCTGCGAAAGACGCCGGGCGACATCTTCCGGTACATCGTGATGCCCGGGATCGGCATGCTGCTCACGGGTCTGCTCTGGGTGAACCTCGACGGGCACGCGCTCGTCGGCGGGCTCATCTGGACGGCGATCGGCGTGGTCTACCTCGTGGTCCTCACCCGCGGCTTCAAGAAGCCCATCGCCTCGTTCGACGAGAACCAGCCCGTCACGGGCGTCAACAAGACCGTCCCGGGCCCGCGCTCGGAGATCTGACCGCACCGCCTCGGCCGCGGCATCCCTCTCCTGCACGGGAGGGATGCCGCGGTCTTCGCGTTGCGCCGACGGCCGCCCGGGCCGAACTCCTGAGTTTCCGCCTGTTCGCCGCGCGTTCGCCCGCCGAATCGACGCGTACGCCGGATTTCTCCGGAGTTCGGCACGGAGACGCGATGTCGCCGCAGGTCGGATGCGCCCGGCGGATGGGCACCGACCCGCGGCGGCCACCGCGGGATCGGTGCCCGCCCCGCCCCGCCGGTAGACTTCAGCCAGTGACCACCACCCGCGCCGAAGCCGCCTACCTGCGCTCGGTCACGGCGTTCAAGAACCCGATGCTCGACCTGCTGCACGGCAGGTTCGCGCCGTTCGTGGTGGCCGTGCTCTCGACGGTGTTCTCGCCCGACCGTCCCGCGGTGGCCGTGGCCGACGCCCACGTCGAGGTCGCCGAGACGATCGACGAACTGCGCGCCGCCGGGTACGACACCGACGACGACCGCCGCATCCCCGCCGGTTCGGCCCGCGACATCTGCCGCGGCTGGGTGCGCGTGGGGTGGCTGAGCCTGCAGATCGAGGACGACGTCGAGGTGTATCGCCTCTCGGCGCACGCGGTCGGTGCGCTCGAGATCGCCGGCCGAGCGGGCGGCGGACGCGCGCGCGTCTCGCGCTCCCGGGTGCGCACGCTGCTGGACGCCGTCGAGCGGCTCGCCCGCGACGCCGAGACCGACCCGGAGCGTCGCCGCGAAGTCCTCCTCGCCGAGCGCGCGGCCCTGGATGCCGAGATCGCGGCGCTCGACGGCGGGGTCGTCGAGCCGCCCGACGACGAGCACTTGCTCGAAGAGGCCGAGAACGTCATCCACCTCGCGCGCGAGCTCCCCGCGGACTTCTCCCGCGTGGCGGAGTCGATCGCGGCGATGCAGCGCGACGTCGTCGCCGAGCTCCGCCGCGACGCCCGCCCCACCGGCGACGTGCTGCGCGAGTACCTCGAGCGCGGTCGCCACGTCATGCAGGCCACGCCCGAGGGCCGGGCGTTCCAGGGAGCGTTGCGCCTGATCGGCGAGCCCGAGCACATCGACGACCTCACCGACCAGCTGCACGCGGTGCTCACGCAGCCCTTCGCGCGCCTGATGACCCCCGAGCAGCGCGGCGAGCTCGACGCGATCGCGCGTCGGGTCGAGGCCGGCGTGCACGAGGTCCTCACCGCGCAGCGCCGCGCCTCGCACGTGATCACCGTGCAGGTGAAGACCCACGACCCGATCCGCGACCGCCAGGTCGACGATCTGCTCCGCGCGGTGATGGCGGGGCTGCACCGGTGGAGCCAGACGAAGGCTGCGGGCCGCGTCGAGCCGGTGCGTACCCTTCCCCTCGCCGACATCGGTCACTTGCGGCGCTCGCTCAGCGACATCCGCCCACCCGGCGCCCCCGATCCGCTCTCGGTCGACGAGACCGACGTCGAGTTCGTGGATGCCGACACGCGCGCCTGGGGCGGCCCGCACTACGCCGAGCTCGAGCGCTACGTCGACGGCCTCGGCGCGCGCTTCGATCTCGCCGAGGCCTTCACCGGCGCCGACGCGTACACCCGCCGTCCGGTCGACCTCGTCGGTCTGCTCGAGATCGCCCACCGCGGCGGCATCACCGAGGGCGACGAGGTCTCGGTGGTCGAGGCCGTGCGCCCCGACGGCACCACCCGCCGCTTCGCTTTCACGGCGGTCACCGCCGTCCGCCCCACAGAAACGGATGCCGATGACTGACGTCGACA
>NZ_VBUM01000081.1 GCF_005774735.1 Microbacterium sp. 5K110
CTCCTCCCGCCCCGGACGCTTCGACAACACCCACCCGACGCCACCCGCGCATCGCAGGACGCGCAGCACCCAAGCGCCGCCGCAGCCACGTCCACCCCCGGGGCGAACCGGCCTCGGGCAGGATGAGGGCATGAGCACTCCGGCATCCGAGGTCTATCGCGTCGCGGGCGAGGATCGCGCCCGCAACGGACTGCGGTGGGCGGCGACCATCGCGATGGGACTCCTCGACGCGGGCCGAGTCGCTCCGTCCGTCAACGAAGTGGTGATCCGCCGGGCGGACGGATCTGTCGTGAAGCGCCTCCGCGCCGGCAGCGTCGAGGACTTCGAGCAGCAACTATCCGAGATCACCGACGACCTGCACTACCTGGATGCCGTGCCCTTCGCCGAGAAGTGGATCGCCGCGAGCGAGTGACCCGCGGGACAATGAGGGCATGAGCCTGCGCATCACCGACGACCCCGCTGCCGACGACCTGCTCTCGACGAACCCCCTCGCGCTGCTGATCGGCATGCTGCTCGACCAGCAGGTCGCGATGGAGACCGCGTTCGCAGGTCCGCTCAAGATCGAGCAGCGCGTCGGCTCGATGGATGCCAGAACCCTCGCCCACGAAGACCCCGAGGCCTTCGCGGCGGCCTTCTCGCAGTCGCCCGCCGTGCACCGCTTCCCCGGCTCCATGGCGAAGCGGGTGCAGGCACTGTGCACGGCCATCGAGGAGGACTGGGGTGGGGATGCCGCGGCCCTGTGGACCCGCGACGATCCCGACGGTGCGACCGTGTTCAAGCGGCTGAAAGCACTCCCGGGCTTCGGAGAGCAGAAGGCCAAGATCTTCCTCGCGCTGCTCGGCAAGCAGTACGGCTACGACGGTGCCGGGTGGCGCGAAGCAGCCGGGCCCTACGGAGACGAGGGTTCGTTCCGATCGGTCGCCGACATCACCAGTCCGGAGTCGCTGACCAAGGTGCGCGAGTACAAGCGGGCCGCGAAAGCAGCGGCGAAAGCGGGCAATTGACCCCTCCTACACCACGGGGGAGAAAAAGGAGAGTTCTCTCATCTTTCTTCCCGGGCCGCTCCGGCGTGGTTAGGGTTTCAGGGTTCGTTGCACGTGATTCGCGATCGAAGGGTGGGCTCTCGTGAAGTTCGCAATGGGTTCCGACACTCTGGGTGTGCTGGGTAAGGCCACCTCGGGTTCCAGTGATGAATTGTCGCTGCTGGTGCGCCAGCTGCTCGAGGCGGCCGAGCCGCTCGAGGGACAGTTCCAGGGCGCGGGCCGCGCGGCCTTCGACCGTTTCAAGTCGCGCACGGATGCCATCTCGGCCGAGCTCAAGCTCGCGCTCGACGGCGTCCTGGGCGGCATCTCCGGCATGGACCGCTCCTTCCAGGAGGGTGAGTCGTCCATGGTCGACCAGACCACGAGCCTCGAAGCCGGGTCGTCGTTCGACGCCGCGCGCTTCGGCGGACGCTGAGAATCGGAAGGGACTGACTCATGGTGAACCAGGGAGACCGTCGCGACTACTCGATCGCGGCGTCGCAGAACGCTCAGGACAACTTCAACCGCGTCGCCGCGCAGCTCGAGTCGCTCATCGACCAGCGCGACCGCGACGTGCAGGCCGCGATGGCCGACTACTCCGCCGACGGTGTGTCCGAGGACTACCGCGGCAAGGAGACCCGCTGGAAGAACGCCGCCGCCGAGGTGCGCGGCATCATCCACACGCTCCGTTCGTCGCTCGAACGCAACGACGAGTCCGCCCAGACCGCGCTGAGCAAGGCTCGCGCGGCGGTGGAGTCGATCGGCTGACGATGTCTGCGTGATGCCGGGCGTGCACAGCGCCCGGCATCGGCGGTGCCTCGCGCGTGGGGCCGGCCGCGCGAGATCGTCGATGAAGTGAAGGGGTTCTGACGATGACGAGTTGGCGTATCGAGCCGTCCGGAGTCGTGGCCGTGCTGACGGATGTGAACGTCGACGCCGAGGCTTTGGGCACGGCGCTCAATTCGCTGAGTCCTGCCCTCGAAGGAGCGGTCACCGCGACCCAGTCCGGTGCCATCTCCGAGGCGGTGCAGGCCTACTTCCAGCAGGAAGAGGCGCCGCGCATCCAGGGCATGAGCGCCCGGATCGGCGCCGCCGCGCAGGGCGTGGTCTCCGCCACCGAAGCGTACGTCGCCGGCGACATGGAGATGGCCGCGAACGCGCAGACCGCGGCCGTCGCCACCGTTTACCCGCCCACTCTTCCTCACGGGGTGATGTGATGCCGAGTCCCATCGATTACGAGAAGATCCCCGGCGCCGACATCAACCCGGATGCCATCGACGAGAACGCCCGCACCGTCGGAACGATCTCGGGCCAAGTGGCCGACCACGGCTCGAACGTGCAGTTCAAGTGGCAGGGCATGGCCGGCGTCTACGAGGCACCGGAGTCGCCCACCCTCCTGGGGCTGATGGCGCCGGTGAGTTCGCAGGCGACCCAGGTCAGCGACAACCTGGCCGAGGTGTCGGCTGCTCTCATCGCCTTCGCCTCCGACGTGCGGCCGATCAAGGCCGAGCTCGACGCGCTGCGCGCCGAAGCCAAGACGTTCGTGGACTCGATCCAGGGCGGCGTACAGGTGCGAGAGATCAATCCGGCGTGGACGGCGGCGCAGTCGCCGTACGGCGGGGCGACCGCGACGCCGACCTATCAAGGTTCGTGGAGCTCGTCGACAACGACGTCGTCGAGCGCTGCGGCGCCGGACAAGTACCGCACCGTGACCAAGGAATGGCACGAGTCGCAGGAGCACGTCGACCGGAACAACGAGTTGATCGCCGCCGTCAACGCACAGCAGGTCAAGCTGTGGGAGGCCGAGCGGGCCTGCGCGAACCGCATCCGGGCCCTGTACGGGGCGGCCCCGCTGCACGCGGCACAGTCCGAGGACGACGCTCTCGGCTACGGCATCTCCGAGATCCCTGAGGGGACCGAGATGCCGTGGGGTGCCGACGTCGAGCGCACCGAGGGCTGCGGCGAGGCGACGGTGAACTTCGTCTTCAAGGACTTTCTGTGGGAGGGCATCGCGGTCGGCGGCGTGTGGGGCACGATCACCGGCCTCGGCACCCTGGTGCTCGGATACAACCCCGAGACGGGTGAGTTCTTCTCAGGTGACGCGTACGGCGCAGCCTGGGGCAACCTCGGCATGCTGGGGTTCGCGGCTCTCGCCAACACGGGCGTGCTCGCGCCGATCTTCCAGTCGGACTCGCTCATGCAGTCCATGGGCATGGACGGCTTCCTGCCGCAGGAGGTGCGCGACTTCAAGGCCCAGGCCGATGAGGCCGCGATCAACACCGGCAAGGCCCTCATCGCGTGGGACAAGTGGCAGGACGACCCGGGCACGGCGCTCGGCGAGTCGGTCTTCAACGTGGGCACCGCGCTGATCCCCGTGGGCGGCGCGGCCGTCGCCGGCGTGAAGACCGCCTCGACCGCGGCATCCGTCGTGTCGAAGATGGCCAAGGTCGTCGACTTCGTCGACCCCGCGGCGCTCGCGATGAACGGCGCGATGCGCCTGGGCGGCGCCGGCCTGCACAGCCTCGACGGTCTCATCGGACGTCTGGGATCGGATGCCGCCGACGGCTTCCACCTCAATGCCCCCGACATGCCCTTCGTCGCCGACGACGCGGCCTCCGCGCTTCGCGCGCTCGACGACGCCGGGGTCGACCTCAACAGCATCACGGCGCGCATCGAAGACGGCGTGCCGGTGTACGAGTTCCCGCCGACGGATGCCATCCCTTCGGGTCGCATCGAGATGCCCGCGGGCTCGTTCGACGGCGTCCGCGGCGGCGACGTTCCGGTGCGTACCGATGGCGGCGCGGATGCCGGTGTCGCGGCGCCCGTGCGCGAGCCCGAGCTGGTCTCAGCCGGCGGCGTCCGTGGCGAGGCTGGCCCCGGTCCGGTGAACTCGATCGTCGAGGATGCGCCCGTCCGCACGGAGACCGGCGGCTCCGGCGAGTCGACCGTCGTGCGCGAGCCCTCAACCGACACTGGCGGCGGCAACAGCCACGCGGGCGGCGAGAGCGGCGGCCACGACACCGGGAACGGTGGCGGGCGCGGCGGCGACGCGGGCGGTCATGGCCGTAGCGACGACCCGGCGAATGGTGGGCACGGCGAGGATTCCGCGAAGGGCGGACACGCCGAGGACGGCGCGGGCCGTGCTGATGACGCCGCTGATGGTGGCCGAGGTGAGGACGGGGCCGGCAGCGGCGACGACGGTGCGGCGCACGCCGGCGGAGACGACGGCGCGGGCAGCCACGGTGGCGACGGAACGGGCGGTTCGGAGGGCGCCGGGGCGCTCCCGCCGGAAGATCCTGGTGCTGCCGCATGGCGCAGCCAGGAGCAGAGCGACCTGTACCTGTCGGCTCCCGAGAAGAAGGTCGTTGACGACTATCTCGCCGGTTCTCGCGCGGCTGAGCCCCGGATCACGGATGATATGACCCGGATCGTCGGCGGGCAGCCCGGTGCGCGACTCGAGGGCCTCGACTACCGCCTCAAGGGCGATGAGTCGATGTACCGCAAGGTGGCTACGGCGCTCGACGAATCTGGGCTTCCGGGCACCCGCGCCTCGGCCGAGACCACCATGGCAGGCATGAAGGACTCCGTCCGCTACACGGTGATCCTCGACCCGAGCGATTACACGAGCGGCACCCGCTCCGTCATCGACGGCCTCGTCTCCGACGGCTACCAGCCGTTCGGCAACCTGAAGAACACGTGGGGCGGTTCCGGGTACCAGGGGATCAACAGCAACTGGTTCGACCCGGCATCGGGGCGCGTGATCGAGGTGCAGTTCCACACCGACGCGAGCTTCGCGGCCAAGATGGAGACGCACGAGCTGTACGAGATGGAGCGGCTCCCGGGGCAGAGCCCGGAAGACCTCGCTCAGTTGCGAGCGCAGCAGCAGGACATCTTCTCGCAGATCCCGCTGCCGCACGACGCGCCGCACATCTCATGGCCCGACGACGTGGGCGTGGTCCACCGTGCCCCCGGGGCATCGGAGCACGTCGTCAGTGCGACGGACGTCGGTACTCCCGTCTCGCCCGCACAGATCGACCAGTTGCGGCGGGACGGATGGATGGTGGCGTTCTTCGACGACAGCGCCGCTACGAACTACTATTCCGGACCGACCAGCACGCTGGGCCGGTCAGGCCGGCCGTTCTTCGTCATGCCTGCTGACGACGCGGGCATCGTGAAGAACGCCCATGACGCAGCGCGGTACACCGGCATGTCGCCCGCGACCCAGCAGGCCTACACGACCGGGGGCGAGATCCAGGGGATCGCGTTCCCGTCCGACGGCATCCCCGTCCGTCAGCCGACGGCAGCCGATGCCATGGGATGGCCTCACTACCTCGAGGGTGGGCACACGGCGGTCCTCGGTGAGGGACCCAACGCCGGTTACCTCATGAACCCCACCCGCGAATACGTCATCCCCGGCGGCACCGGAGTGATGAACGGTGCCTTCCGGTTCCACCTGGTGGACGGCGAGTGGTTCGTCCAGCGCGTGTGGTGATGCGGCGGCGCCCGTTGCCTTGCGCAGAAGCCACCGAAGTTAGATTTGTGCGGAGCGCGGTGCTGCCGCGCACTGAAGGAGCCCGATCATGACAGAGCCTCGCCCCGAGAACGACCTCGAAGTCACCATGAGGTTGGTGCGGTCCGGGGAGCTGTCGTCGGAGCGCCTGGCACCGGCTCTTCTGGAAGCCGAGTTGGTCGTTCTGGTCGACGGAACGCCCGACCCGACGTCGATCGAGCCCCTCGTCGTTCACCATGACGACGCGAACTTCCTCGCGGTCTTCACCGCGACGGATCAGGTGCCGGCGGAATTCGGTGAGGGCCGCAGCGCGCTGCTCCTGCCGGGCCGCCTCCTCATCAGCGGCGCTGCCCGCGAGGTCGGCCTCGTCGTGAACCCGGGGTCGGCGGGCGCAATGGAGATCCCGCCGTCGGCTCTGGCTGCCCTCCGCCAGGTGTCCGCGGCACCGTCCACGCGCTACTTCATCCGGGAGCAGATGGTGGAAGGGCAGGTCGTCCCGGTGTCGGTCTTCCGTCGCCGCTCCACCCCCGATGGGCCGGTTGACGAGCGTCTCCTCGATGTCGACTCGTGGACCGACGACCGACACGGAACGGTCGACAAGGCCATCCGCTTCCCTCTGGATGCCGACATCGAGGAGATCTCCCCCGAGGCCGCGCAGGACGTCTTCGACATGGTCGCCCGACGCACCTACGTCCCGCTGCAGCGCCGTTGACCGCCCCGCCCGCACCGTCACGAAACGAGGCGGAGATGATCGACGCGGAGGCCGCGCGCGAGATCGTGCGCGTAGCCCTCCGGGGCGCCGAAGACCGCGGCAGCGTACGCTGCGTCCTGGTGGGAGAGACGATCCCGCCATCCTGCTCCGTGGGGTCCACGATGCGATCGAGGCCTCCAACCGTCTCGAAGTCACCGACCTCTCCGCGAGCGATGACGGCGGAGCAGCTCTCTACAAGCGACGCTTGCGGGATGCCCGCCCCGATCTTTCGCCGGATGCCGTGGATGCCCTGGCATCCCGGTGGTTCTTCAATCTGAGGTGGCTGGGCATCGAAGCCGGCAGTGACGTCCCCCGCTACTTCGTCCGCTACGGCGGGGAGGGCGCGATGCCGATCCCGATCTCGCTCTTTCGACGCCGCACGGTCGACGGCCGGCCGGTCGATGAGGTCCTCAAGGACGTCGAAGACTGGCACCCGGACGACCTCGGACAGGTCGAGTACGCGGTGATCTTCACGCTCGACTCCGACCTCGAGGAGGTGACGGCGGACGAAGCCGCTCAGTTCCAGGAGATGGTGAGAACCCGGAACTACGTGCCGTTCAGGGATACACGAGCGCGACCCGCGATGAGTCATCCGATGGATGCCGAGACGATCCGCGCCACGGGGATCTGGGTCCGGACGAGCGACGGGTGGTTCGCCTCGACAGCGACAGTGGCGCCCGGGGAACGGCCCGCCGAGTTCTTCCTTTACGACCGCGAGGGGCTCAGCTATCGGACCGTGCCGGCCGCAGAGGTTCTGCAGGTGGAGCACGTCGACGCCGAGGGACTCTACGAGGGGCATTGGATTCCGCTCGTGTCGACCTGGAAGCAGGATGGTACCCGCGTACACGCCCCTGTGCCCCGATCGGGCGCGGACTACCGAGCCATCCTGTACGTCTACACCAGCCCGGACTGGCATGCTCTCGTCGCCCTTCCGCGAGCGGAGGTGCACGACCAGCGTGGCGGCAATGGCGGTGTCTCGTTCCTCGTACCGCTCTCCGAACTCAGCGACGTCCGGGAGAAGGTGATGCCCGGGTGATCGACCGTGACGGAGAGCAGCGGCGCGCGGAGACGCTCGCCGTGATCCAGACCGAAAACCTCAGCGGATACCGCTGGTTCGAGGACGCGACCAACGACACCGACATCGTGGCGATCCAGCGCACAGAGACTGGCTGGGTGGTCTTCGCGACCGACGAGCGCGCCACCCCGCAGGGGCGCCGCGAGTTCACGGCGGAAGAGCCGGCGCTCGAGAACTTCCTGTCGCGCCTCAGGTCGAGCAACAGCGTCGAGTGGCGCGAAAAGGCTCGCCGGGAAAACACGCCCCGGTACTTCGTTCGTGAACTCCGTGTCGACGGTCGGCTGGTCCCCGCGCGGTTGTTCCGGCGACGCGAAACTGATCACGGGCCGGTCGACGAGATGCTCGTCGACGTCGACACCTGGCATCCGGACACGAAAGGCGTCCTCGAGCGCGCGATCCGATTCCCCCTCGATTCCGATCTCGAGGAGATTTCGGATGCCGCGGCGAGCGAGGTCTTCGCGATGGTCGCCCGGCGCGAGTACACCCCGCTGACCCGCCGGTGAGCCGGTAATTCTGCCGCCCCGGGGGTTATCCACGCAAGAGCGCGCCCGAACGGGCACCGTCGGGGCGTCCCGCCTAGGGTGGAAGGTCGAGGGAGGGGGCCCGATGACGAGCATGCAGGATTCGTTGCGCCTGGCCGACGTCGATCCGCTGGTGTTCACCGAGCGTGCCCGCGCGGGGCAGATCGTCGGTGCCGTGGCGCTCGACGTCATCATGCCCCTCGCCGTGCTCGCGGCAGGCATCGTCGTGATCGTCGCCGGACCTCCCGCACTGGGCTGGCTGGTCGTCGTCGCCGCGATCGCGCTCCTCGCCGTCGCGGTGTGGCTTCTCGGCCGGACCGGCCGCACCCTCGGCGCCGCCACCGTCGACGCGCGCATCGTGCGCCGCACCACGGGCGCGGCCGCGGGTGGCTCGGCGCTGTGGGCGCTGGCATCCGGCAAGCTCGCGATGTTCGACCTTCGCCGGGGTCGCGACCCGTTCGCGCCGGCGATCGCGGCCTTCGCCTTCCCCGAGGCCGCGCCGAGCGCCGCCCCCGGCCGTGCGCGCCGCGGCATGGTCCCGACGCTCCTGCTCGACTCGGGCGAGCGCCTCACGCTCGACACCGCGCTCGTGTTGGGGCGCGACCCTTCCGCCCCGGCCGACGCCCCCGCCGAGGTCTACCGCTGGGCCGACATGTCGCGCACCCTGTCGAAGTCGCACGTCCGTCTCGAATGGGACGGCCGTCAGGTCTGGGTCACCGACCTCGGCTCGACGAATGGCACGTTCGTCCGCGGCGCCGGCGCCTCGACCCCCCTCCTCCCCCACCAGCGCACGCCCGTGCCCACCGATGTCGTCCTCGAGATCGGTGACCGCACCCTGACCGTCCGGGATGCCGCATGAGCACCGTCGCACACCCCCTCCTCGACGCGGCCGGCCCCGGCTGGGCCGGCACCGAGACCCGCGCACCGATCGTCGCCCTGACGACGGCGATGAGCGACTTCCTGCACAAGACCGCGAGCCAGGGGTTGCGGCCGATCATCGTGTCGAGCGAGTTCTCGCGCATGACCCAGCCGCTCGCGCAGGTCCTGTCGGCGGTCCAGGGGCACTGGATCGTCCGCACCCGCGCCGACGGCTTCTACGACGCGGGGACGGGCGTCCGCATCGACGCACCGGCCGACGCGCTGACCCCGGCGTCACCGACGTCCGAGAACGTTCATCCGCTCTTCGTGCGCGCGCAGGTGGCATCCACTCTGCAGGTCGTGGCGACGATCTCGACGCGGCACCGGGTCAGCCGGCCGGTGCGCCTCGGCGGCGTCGCCGAGGCTGCGGTCGCGCTGTTCACCGGTGCCGAGCCGACGGCGTGGGGCGCGGTCGAGCCGCTCCTCGCCCCGTGGGACCGCGACGACCTCACCGAGAGGTCGCGACGCCGCATCCCGCTGGACAGCCACTGGGTCGCCGTGGGCGGCGGCGAACGCGCGGCGCTCGCGACCGTACAGGTCGGCCGCACGAGCGAGGGTCTGGAAGAGACGACGCGCGTGTGGGCCGCCGTTCCCGGCGTGGGCCGCGAGAGCGGCCAGACCGCGACGGCGGAGGCTCGCGAGCTCCTGGCCCGCGCCGCGACCGTCGGACTCCCACTCATCGGCATCTCTTTCGCCGCGATCGGCGCACCCGACCTGGCACGCCGGGCCACGGCATCCCCCCAACCCGAACCCCTCGCGCTGCTCATCGGCCCCGTCGGCATCCGCGCCCTGGGCATCGACGCGAAGCGGTGGATCGACGAGGTCGGCGGCACGACGGTCGGCAGCCCGCGGCTCCCGGGTGTCCTGCTGCCCCTCGGCTCGACCGACGGCGGCGGGTGGAACCGCCTGAACGACGTTCTCGCGACCTTCGACCCGGAGCGCCTCGGCGAGCTGCTGGGTCTCGCCCCGCACGTGCGCGCACTGCTGCTGCGCGAACCGGAAAGGACCCGCTGATGCCCGACCAGCGCGACACCGTCCTCATCGAGCAGGCGAAGATCCAGCGCATGCGCCTGGGCGCCGCCCTCGTCTACGGCCACATCGGCGAACGCCGCACGGTCAACGACCACATGAAGCGGTTGATGGGATCGATCATCGTGGCCGCGATCGCGTGCGCCGCGTGCGTCGGCGTCTCGTTCGTCTCGCAATTGCTGACCGAACGCGCCCAGCAGGCCACCTCGACCGTCCAGACCCCCACCGGAGCCGTCACGCCGTGAGCATCTACACCCGTCTGACCGTCGCGGGCTCCGAACGCCGCGCCGAGGTCGTCGTCCCGAGCGGCGAGCCCGTCGGCGCCGCCCTGCCGCGTCTGCTCGACCTGCTCGGCGAGACCGCCGGCACAGTCGCCCGCCCGCTCGCCGTCATCGCGCCCGACGGCGAGCAGATCGACATCGCCCTGACCCCGCAGCAGCTCGACCTGCCCGACGGCACTCTCGTGCGCCTCGTCCGTCTGGATGCCGCACCCCCGCCGCCCGTCGTGATCGACGTGACCGATGCCGCCGCCGACGCGCACGACGCCCGCCCCGACCGCTGGGACGAGCGGTCGCGCACCGTCGCCGGCGGTGCGGGCATCGCGGCCGCGTTCGCCGTCGCGGGATGGCTGTCGCCGTGGTCGTCGTCGACGCTCGCCGCATTCGCCCTGCTCGCCACGTCCCTCGTCCTCGCCGCGGTCGCCACGGGCCTCGGGCTCGGCGGACTCCGCCGACTGTCGACGTGCGTGTCCGCGGCCGCCGCGGGCCTCGCGCTGCCGGTGGGAAGCGCGACCGCGGCCGCGGTGGCATCCGGACCGGCCGCGGGGACGGCGCTGCTCGCCGGGATCTCCGCCGCACTGGCCACCGGCTTCACCGTCGCCCTCCTCGGCGTGGGCGTGGCCCATCGTCGTCGGGGCGCCGCCTCGGGCGGGGCCCTGGGAGCGGTCCTGTCGTCTCTGCTCCTCGGCCTCCTGCTGGCGGGAGTGGATGCCGTCTCGGCCTCGGCCGTGACCGGCGTCGTCGCCGCGTTCGCCACCGGCCCGCTGCCCTGGATCGCGCTGTCGTCGGCGGGGCTGACCGACCTCGACCAGCGCGCCGCCGACGGCGCACCGCCCGCCCGGCCCCGGGCGTTCGCCGCGATCGACGAGGCCTACGCGGCTCTGACGTGGAGCGTGGGGGCGGTGGCATCCGTTCTGGGTGTGACCGGTGTCGTCCTCGCCCTGTCGGGCACGATCTGGACCGAGCTGCTGGCGCTGGCGTTCTTCCTCGTCGCGGCTCTCCGCACCCGCGCGTTCCCGCTGCGCTGGCAGGGGTGGCTGCTGTGGGCCGCCGCCGGCGTGATCGCCGCGGCGGGGCTCTCGGTGCTGCTCGCGGGCGGTCTCGGCTGGATCGGCGCGGGCGCGGCGGTCGTGCTGGCCGCACTCGTCGCGACGATGGTGCTCGTGCGGCCCCGCCCGCACGTGCGCGCGCGTCTGCGCGGACTCGGCAACATCGTCGAGACGCTCGCCGTGGTGGCGCTGATCCCGCTGCTCGTCGGAGCCTTGGGCATCTACGCCGAACTGCTCGGCATGTTCGGCGGCCGGTCGTGACCGTGCTCGACCTGCGCGCACTGTCGAACGCGGTGTTCGGCAGCGGCGCGAACGGACGCGTCGAGCTGACTACAGCGGATGCCGCGATCCGCGGCGGCCTGTCCACGACGCGTCGCATCGGCGTGGTGTCACTGTCGCCCGGCGCCGGAACGAGCACCGTCGCTCACCAGCTCGTGCGGGTCGTCGCCGCACGGCGCAGTGAGCCCGTGCTCGCGGTCGACGTCTCCGCCGGAGCGACGGGCCTGGCCGCGCGCCTGGGTGCCGATCCGGTCGCTCCCGACGAGACCCGCGGCGCGGCGCGCACCACGGCCGAGGCGCTGAGCGGGCTCGAGGTCCGCGACGGCGTCGTGGCGCTGCGCCCGCGCGAGACCGAGGATGCCGTCGGCGCGTGGCTCGGCGAGGCCGCCCCGATCGCCCGCTTCTTCGACGTGTCGGTCACGGACTTCGGTGCGCGGCATCCGCTCGCCGACCTCGCCACGTGCGCAGCGCTGTGCGACGTCGTGTGTCTCGTGAGCGACGGACGCCGGTCGCCGGCCGAGCACGCCCGCTCGGTGGTGGAGGCGGTCGCGGGGCTCCCCGAGACGCCGTCCGTCGCGCTCGCGCTCGTCGACCACGCGCGCGAGGGCGACGGTGTCGCGCGCGCACTCGCGACCGGGGCCGACCATCCCGTGGTCGCGGTGCCGTTCGATCCGGGTCTCGCGGCGAACGGCCGCGCCCGCCGCTCGGCCACGCACCTGGCCGTCGTGAAGCTCGCGGCCGCACTCGTCGCCGCGTCGGGGAGGAGCGCATGACCGTCCGCATCGTCCACCGCCCCGCCCGCATCAGCGAGGCCGTCGAGCCGGCGCCCGAGATCATCCTGGCGCCGCCGCCACCGATCGGCGAGGGTGCGACGGGGTTCCCGCTCCAGTCGCTGCTGCCGATCGTGGGCAGCCTGTCGTCGATCACGATGATCGTGCTGCTGCGCAACAACCCGATCATGGTCGTGGTGGGCGCGGTGATCCTCGTCGTCGCGCTCGTCGGCGGTCTCGGCATGGCGCTCACGCAGCGCGGCAACGCCGCCCGCCAGCGTCGCGTACAGCGCGAGCGCTACCTCGACTACTTGGAGGAGACGCGCGAGGCCGTCCGCGAGACCGCCGACGCGCAGCGCGCCGCCGCTCTGGCCCTGCACCCCGCGCCCGGCACGCTCGTCGAGATCGCCGCCGACCCCGCACGGCGGTGGGAGCGCCGTCCCGGTGACGCCGACTTCCTGCGCGTCCGCATCGGCACCGGCGACCTGCGCGCCGTCGAGGTGGCGCTGCCGCCCGAGCAGAATCCGGTGCAGCCGTTCGACCCGGTGATGCGCGAGTCCGCCGAGCGCATGGTGCGCCTGGCCGGGATCGCGCAGGGCATGCCCGCGACCGTCGACCTCGAGCGCGGCGGTCAGGTGTCGATCGTCGGCGCACGGCCCGACACGCTGCGCGTCGCGGGGGCGCTGGCGGCGCAGATCGCGGCGTTCCACTCCCCCGACGACGTCCACATCGCCGCCGCGATCGCCCCCGCGCAGCGCGACGACTGGCACGGACTCGATCTGCTGCCCCACCTCTCCGGCGACACCCCGCCGGTCGGCGCCGTCACGGCACGGCGCGTCGCCCCGAGCCTGCCCGAGCTGCTGTCGCTCCTGCGCGACGAGCTGCGCGACCGCGTCGCCACGGCGGCCGCGTCGCGTCGCGCGGGCCGCAAGACCAAGCCCGGCCGCCTCGTCATCTTCGTCGACGAGGCCGATCACGCCGCGTCCCCCGTCCCCCGCCTGGATGCCGCTCTCGACCTCACCGCCCTCGGCGTGACGGTCGTGCATCTCGTCGACGACCGCCTCAAGGAGCCGACCTCGGTCGCCGCCCGCGTGACCGTCGAGAACGGCACCGCGACGGTGGAGACCCCGGGAACGGGTGAGGCGGCGGTGAGTGGCATCCGGATCGATCCCGTCACGCCCGCGGCCCTCGACGTCGTGGCGCGCCCGCTCGCGGGACTCCGGCTCACGCGCACCTCGGCGCAGGACTCCGGCACTGCTCTCGCCCCCGACGTCACGCAGCTCCTCGGCGTCGCCGACGTGGATGCCATCGACACCTCGGCCGCGTGGCGCACGCGCAGCGCCGCGGAATTCTTGCGCGTGCCGATCGGCGTCGACGACCAGGGCGGCCCGGTGCTGCTCGACCTCAAGGAGTCCGCGCAGCTCGGCATGGGCCCGCACGGCATCTGCATCGGTGCGACCGGTTCGGGCAAGAGCGAGCTGCTGCGCACGCTCATCCTGGGGCTCGCACTGACGCACTCGCCCGACGACCTCAGCATGATCCTCGTCGACTACAAGGGCGGTGCGGCGTTCGCGCCGTTCTCCCGTCTCCCGCACGTCGCGGGCATCATCGACAACCTCGCCGACGACCCGCAGCTGACCGAGCGCGCCCGCGCGAGCATCCAGGGCGAGGTCGTGCGCCGGCAGCGCCTGTTGAAGGATGCCGGGAACGCGGCATCCATCGGGCACTACCGGCAGATGCGACGCGACCGTCCCGAGCTTCCGGCGCTGCCGCACCTGTTCCTCGTCATCGACGAGTTCGGCGAGCTGCTGACCGCGGAGCCCGACTTCGTCGAGCTGCTGCTGACGATCGGGCGCATCGGCCGCTCGATCGGCGTGCACCTGCTGCTGTCGAGCCAGCGGATCGAGGGCGGACGCCTCCGCGGACTCGACACGTACCTGTCGTACCGGATCGGTCTCCGCACGTTCTCGGAGTCGGAGTCGGCCGTCGTGCTCGACACCCCCGACGCGTTCCACCTGCCCGCGATCCCCGGCTTCGGGTACCTCAAGGTCGACACCTCGGTCTACACGCGGTTCCGCGCGGGATACGTCTCGGGTCCGGTGCCGGATCCGGTCGAGTCGGGTCCGCGGCACGACGACGCCCCGCCGGTGCTGCGGCTGCCCGCGTACGACCTGCCCGACGACTCGCCCGAGGCCGAGCAGCTCGACAGCGCAGAGCCCGAGACCCCGACCACCGGTCGCACGCTCGTGCAGGCCGCAACCTCGCGGCTCGCGCGCGGCATCGCCCGTACGCGTCCGGTGTGGCTGCCGCCGCTCCCGCCCGTGCTGACCCTCGGGGGCGTGCTGCCGCAGGCCGACGGCGCCGGGACGCTCCGCGCGCCGATGGGCCTTCTCGACGACCCGTCGAAGCAGACCCAGTCGCCGTGGATGCTCGACCTCACGCGCTCGGGCGGACACGTCTCGATCACGGGAGCGCCGCAGTCGGGGCGCTCCATGTTCCTGCGCACGCTCGCGGCGTCGCTGTCGTTCACCCACTCCCCGCGCCAGGTGAGCATCTACGGCATGGACCTCACCGGAGGCGGTCTCGCCCGCATCGAGCCGTTCCCGCACGTCGGTGGCGTTGCGACGCGCGGCAACCGCGAGCGACTCACGCGTCTGCTCGAGGAGCTCACCGGCATGCTCGCCGTGCGCGAGCGGGTGTTCCGCGACCACGGCCTCGACTCCCTCGCCGACATGCGCCGGCAGCACGCCGACGGACGCCTCCCCGACCTGCCGAGTGCCGACGTCGTGCTGCTCATCGACGGGCTCGGGGCGCTCCGCCAGGACTTCGAAGACCTCGAGGCCCCGCTCGGTCAGCTGTTGGAACGCGGCGGCAGCTTCGGCATCCACGTCGTCGTCGCCCTCTCGCGCTGGAACGAACTGCGCATGAACCTGCAGGGCCTCATCGGCACGCGCCTCGAGCTGAAGCTCAACGATCCCGCCGACTCGCAGATCGCGCGGAAGCTCTCGCAGACGCTGCGTGCCGACGAGCCCGGCCGCGTACTGACCGACGAGAAGCTGTTCGCGCAGATCGCGCTGCCGCTGCTCGAAGAGGTCGACGACGGCGACACCGGCGAGGCGCTCGAGCAGCTCGCGCGCGAGAGCGCGGCCCGCTGGGGCGGTCAGGGCGCAGCGCCCATCCGGCTGCTGCCCGAGGTGCTGTCGCCGACCGAGCTGCCCGACGCGATCGACGAACCGGATGCCGTGCCCCTGGGTCTGCGCCAGGACACGATGCAGCCGGTCTCGCTCGACCTCGTCACGCGCGACCCGCACCTGCTCGTGCTCGGCGACAGCCGCTGCGGCAAGACGACGCTGCTGCGCGGAATCGTGCAGGGCGCGATCGACCGGCACTCGGCGGAGGAGCTGGTCGTCGCCCTGATGGACGCGCGCGGCGAGCTGGCGGCGGAGATCCCGGATGCCTACCTCGGCGGACACGCGTCGTCGGGTCGGCAGGGCCGGCTGCTGGCCGAATCGATCGCGGTCGAGCTCGAGAAGCGCGCGAACGATCGCGACGCGGGTCCGAGGATCCTCGTGATCGCCGACGACTTCGACATCCTCGCCGCCGGCGGCACCGAACCGCTGCGCCCGCTGCTGCCGTACCTGGCGTCGGCGCGCGATCTACGGCTGAACGTCGTGGTGAGCCGCCCGGTCGCGGGCGCCTCGCGCGCGATGTTCGACGTGGCGTTGCAGGGCATCCGCGACACCGGCGGCACCGCGCTGATCATGTCAGGCGACCGCTCCGAGGGCGCGCTGCTGCCCAAGCTCTACGCCGAGCCGATGATCGCCGGCCGTGGCCGACTGGCGCGCCGCGGCGAGCGTCCGACCCTCGTGCAGGTGGCGAACTTCGTCGCGAGCGAGGGTGAGGGCGCGGGTGCTTCGACGGTGGGCGCGCCGGCGGAGCCCGTGGTGGACCGCGACGTGGAGGAGACGACGCGCGAGGTGGTTCCGGCGCCGGGTGCTTCCGCGCCGGCGGCCGCGGCGTCTCCGGGTGACGACGTCGACGAGGCGACCCGCGAGGTAGTCACCGCGCGGGGTCCCGCGGCAGGACCGAGCGGCGAGGACCAGCCGCTGACCCGACGGAGGAGAGACAACCGTGCCCCGTAGCAGCGTCGCGTTCACGCGCGAACCGGTCGACATCGAGGCCCTCGCCGAGGCGGTCTCGGCGGTGCTGACTCCCGAGGAACTCGCGGCGACCGCGGTCGAGATCCGCCCCCTCGACGACGGCGCCGCCGCTCAGGTGGTCGTCGCCGAGCGCGTGGTTCTGACCGTCCTCCGCCCCCGGCTGACGCCTCCCCCCGCGGAACTCGCCCGGGTCTACGGCGCGGTCGAGGTGGATGCCGACGCCCGGTGGTCCACGGACTGCTTCGTGACGTGGGAGCCCGAGGGCGTCATCGGCGTGCGGCTACTCGAAGCCGCGGCCGCGGCGCGCGGCGGTGTGGCGGCGCACCTGGGCTGAGCTTCACCCACGGGGCTCGCCGCACGAACGCGGCGGGGCGTCGGCGGGTGGCTCGGGAGAATCGGCGGTCTCCCGGTCATCCAGCAACGACCACCCGAAAGGCACCGCCATGTCTCTGACGCCCGACCAGAACTCCGC
>NZ_VBUM01000082.1 GCF_005774735.1 Microbacterium sp. 5K110
GGCCGGGCTCCGGCTCCGGCTCCGTGGCGTGCGCTGCGGGTTCCGCGTCCCGACCGCTCGGGCCGGGCTCCGGCTCCGCGACGGCTGGGCCGCTCTCCGGCTTTGTGACGTCTGCGCCGGGAGCTGTGTCCGGCTCCGCGTCCCGGCCACGCAGCTCGCGCCGTGTGGCCGGGGTCTGGTCGTGCACCCGCCCACGCTACCCCGGCCACCGGCTTATACTCGGGAACCACAACCACGGGAGTCCGGTGAGCCGGGCTGAGAGGAAGCGATCCACGCTTCGACCGTCGAACCTGATCCGGATCATGCCGGCGCAGGGAGGAGAAACAATGCACACGTCCACGTCTGCCCGGACGGCCCCCGCCGTCGCCACGTCCGACCGCTTCCGCTGGCGGGTCGTCGACATCGTCGTCGCCGCCGTGCTCGGTGTCGCGATCGGTCTCGTCTTCTGGGGCTGGAACACCGTCGGCGGCCTCTGGTTCGCCGCGATGGACGGCCTGACGCCCGGCCTCGGCGGCATCGCCGTCGGCATCTGGCTGCTGGGTGGTGTCGTCGGCGGGCTCGTGATCCGCAAGCCCGGTGCGGCGCTGCTGGTCGAACTCGTCGCCGCGATCGTGTCCGCCCTCATCGGCAACGTCTGGGGCATCAGCACGATCTTCTCGGGGCTCGCGCAGGGACTCGGCGCCGAACTGATCTTCCTCGCGTTCCTCTATCTGCGCTTCACGCTCCCGGTCGCGATGCTCGCGGGTGCGGGCGCCGGTATCGGCGCGTGGGTACTGGAGTTCTTCGTCGGCAGCTCGCCGAACATCCTCAAGACCGTCGAGTTCAACCTGCTCTACCTCGGCACGCTCGTCGTCTCGGGCGCTCTGCTCGCCGGCCTCGTCGGATGGCTGCTGGTGCGCGCCCTCGCCGCCAGCGGCGCGCTCAGCCGCTTCGCCGCGGGACGCGAACGCCGCCGCGAGGTCTGATGCCGCATCCGGCGCGCGTCGAGGTCGACGGCTGGGGGTGGCGGTACGCCGGTAGGCGGCTGCCGGCGACCCGCGACGTCGACCTCGTGATCGAACCGGGTGAGCGCGTGCTGCTGCTCGGGGCGTCCGGAGCGGGCAAGTCGACGCTGCTCGCGGGGCTCGCCGGACTCCTCGGCGGCAGCGACGAGGGCGAGGCGACGGGCGCCATCCGGGTCGACGGCGCGGCCCCCGAGTCTCAGCGCGGCCGCATCGGCCTCGTGGTGCAGGACCCCGAGGGCGGAGTCGTGCTGTCCAAGGTCGGCGACGACGTGGCGTTCGGCTGCGAGAACCTCGGGGTGCCGCCCGCCCTCATCCCGGCGCGCGTCGCCGAGGCGATGGCATCCGTGGGTCTGGACGTGCCCCTCGACCGCCCGACGAAGGCGCTCTCGGGCGGGCAGAAGCAGCGGCTGGCGCTGGCGGGCGTGCTCGCGATGCGGCCGGGGCTGCTGCTGCTGGACGAACCCACGGCCAACCTCGACCCCGACGGGGTGCGCGAGGTGCGCGCCGCGGTGGGGAGGATCGTGGACCGCGGCGAGACGACCCTCGTGCTCATCGAGCACCGCACGGCGGTGTGGGCCGACCTCGTCACCCGCGTGATCGTGCTCGCGCCCGGCGGGGGGCTCCTGGCCGACGGTCCGCCCGCGTGGGTCTTCGCCGAGCACGGCGAGGCACTCGCCGCGGCGGGGGTGTGGGTGCCGGGGCGCCCGGTCGATCTTCCGGTGCTGCCCCCGGTCTCGTCGATGACGGATGCCGCACTCTCGGCGACCTCTCTCACGATCGGCCGCGAGCGACGCACGCCCGTGCTCTCCGGTCTGGACCTCGCCGCACCCGAGGGCGCGGGGACGGTGGTCACGGGCCCGAACGGCGCCGGGAAGTCGACGCTCGCCCTGACCCTCGCGGGGCTCTTGCCCGAACTCTCCGGCGAAGTGGTCGCTTCCGCGGCGCTCGTCGCGAGGGGCGTGCGCCGCCCGTCGCGCTGGCGGTCGACCGAGCTGCTCACCCGCATCGGCACGGTGTTCCAGGAGCCCGAGCACCAGTTCCTCGCGTCGACTCTGCGTGACGAACTCGCGGTCGGTCCCCGGGCCCTGCGGATGCCGACGGCCGAGGTCGACGCGATCGTCGACGAGCTGCTCGAGCGGCTCGATCTGGCATCCCTCGCCGACGCCCACCCCTTCACGCTCTCGGGCGGACAGAAGCGCCGCCTCTCGGTGGCGACGGTCCTCGCGTCGTCGCCCGCGGTGATCGTGCTCGACGAGCCGACGTTCGGTCAGGACCGGCGGGGATGGAGCGAACTGGTCGGCCTGCTGCAGCGCGAGATCGCGCGCGGTCGCACCGTGGTCGCGGTCACGCACGACGCCGACGTCGTCCGGCACCTCGGGCAGCACCGGATCGACCTCGGGGGTGCCGCATGACCGGGCTTCTCACGCGTCCGGCGCGGGCGATCGCGTGGCTCGACGGCGTCAATCCGGTCACGCGGATCGTCATCGCCCTCGTGCTCTCGGTGCCGCTGTTCGTCACGCTCGACGCCGTCAGTGCCGCGACCGCCGTCGCGCTCGAACTCCTGTGCGTCCCGCTCACGGGGCTGACGTACGCGACGGTGCTGCGCCGACTCGTCCCCGTCGCGGTGTTCGCGCCGATCGCGGCTTTCAGCATGCTGCTGTACGCGCGGCCGGGCGGCACGGTCTACGGACAGTTCCTGTTCGCCACCATCAGCGACGACTCGATCGCGCTGTCGATCGCGGTGCTCGTGCGCGTCGTGGCGCTGGGACTGCCGACGATCCTCCTCTTCGGCCGCACCGACCCCACCGAGCTCGCAGATGCCCTCGCGCAGGTGGCGAAGCTCCCGAGCCGGTTCGTGCTCGGCGTGCTCGCCGGCGCCCGCACGGTGGGACTCTTCGTCGACGACTGGCGGACGATGACCCTCGCGCGACGGGCGCGCGGTCTCGGCGACCGCGGAGCCCTGCGACGGTTCTTCTCGATGGCCTTCGTGCTGCTCGTCTTCGCCGTGCGCCGCGGCACGATGCTCGCGACGGCGATGGAGGCCCGCGGCTTCGGTGCCGACACCGAGCGCACGTGGGCGCGTCCCTCGCGGCTGCATCCGCGGGACGCCGTCGCCCTCGTCGGGGCCGTGGTGCTGATCGGTGTGGCGCTGTCCGTCGCCGTCGCGACGGGGGCGTTCCGGTTCGTCGGCGGGTGACGGAGCGCGCGGGTCAGAGCACTCGCTCGAAGCACAGCGAGTCCGGCATCGTCGCGATGTACGGCTCGTACACCGGGATCGGGGTGAAGCCCGCGGCGGCGTAGAGCGCCAGCGACTCGGGTTGCATCCTCCCGCTCTGCAGGATCACGCGCCGGGCGCCGCCGTCGCGGGCTCGCGTCACCACCGCTTCGGTCAACGCGCGACCCACGCCGCGTCGGCGGGCGGCCGCGGTGACGATCAGCCGCTTCAGCTCCCACTCCTCGCTGAGGCGACGCAGCACGACGTGTCCGAGTGCCGAGCCATCGGCATCCACCGCCAGGAGCGTCGCGACGACGTCGGCGGGGTGAATCGCGAGGGCGGCGCTGCGCTGCGCGGCCGCCTCGGGCGGGTCGTCCGCGTCGACCTCGCGGTAGCGCTCGTCGAGATCGAGATCCAGGATGCCGCGGAGCGCCAGCGCTCGCGGATCGTCGAGATCGACGTGTTCGACGTGGAAACGCATCGATCCAGCGTAAAGCGAAGGGGCCGAGGACAGTGGGGCTAACGATGCGGTGAACACGTCCGGATTCGCCGATGTCGCGGGCTACGCTGAGTCCTCGCCTCCGCGTGGGAGCGGGCGGTGAGACGGGGGAGGTGGGTGCGGTGGCTCTGTCGCTCGCTCTCCTCGGGCTCAGCGTCGCGGTCGTCGCCGGTGTGCTGTTCGTCGCGATGCCGCACGTCGGGGCGCCGGGAGTGTTCACCCTGTTCCTGCGGTACACGGCGGCATCCGGGGTCGCCGCCGTCGGGGCGAGTGCCCTGTACCTCGTCTATGGGAGCGGGGGAGGGCGCCCTTCGCTCGCCGTCGGTGACATGTGCATGGTGCTCGTGCCGTTGCTGCTGTTCGTGGCGGTCCGCACCCTCGACGGGGGCCGCGTGCTGTGGCCGTCCGTGTGCGCGTTCGTCGTGGCCGTCGCCGTGGCGGGAGTGACGACGATCGTGCCGCTGCCGGCCTCGCTCGCGGTCAAGGTGGCGGTCCTCGCGATCGCGTGCGGCGCGTGCGCGTGGTCCGCACTGCAGTCGTCCGCTCGACCGCGGCGCGCGATGCGCACGATCGCCGTGGCGACCACCGGGTACGCCGTCTTCTCGGTGCTGCGGCTCGTGGTCGCCGGTGTGACCGGCTGGGGCTCGCCGCCGTACGCGGCCGCGTTCTCGTTCGTGCCCGCCACCATCGTCGGTGCGCTCGTCGTGCTGGGCATCGGCATCGCGGTCGCGCAGTTGCGCGGGGCGGTCGTGCGCGTGCCGGCGCCGCGCCCGGACCGGCCCGCGGGAGCGATCGTCGTGGTGGGCGACTGGCGTCTCGCGTCCGCTGCGTACGGGGCCGACCGCGTGCGCGGACTCGAGAGCGATCTGCGTCATGCGGCGCGTGTGATCGACCCCGACGCCGTGAACGTGCCGCGCGGGGTCGAAGTGGCGGTTCCGCACGCCGTCGCGACCCTGACGGAGCGCTTGCGTACGGCGCACGGGTGGAGCGCCGACGAACTCGCCCTGCTCACGGACGGCGCGTCCACCGGTGCCGTGCGCACCCACCCCGTGCGCACCCGTGGCCGGGTCCGGGTGTGGCGACCGCGATCCTGAGTCCCGGGTAGAGTGACACTCGGTTTCTGCTTCGAAGGAGAACGCATGGACATCACGGGTGCATCCGCCCTCGTCACCGGCGGCGCCTCCGGCCTGGGCCTGGCCACCGCGCGCCGCCTTGCCGCCGCCGGCGCGCACGTCACGATCGTCGATCTGCCCTCGTCGGCGGGTGCCGACATCGCCGACGAGATCGGAGGGGCGTTCGCTGCGGCCGACGTGACCGATCCTGAGCAGGTCTCTGCCGCCGCGGCCCTCGCCGCCGAGGCCGGTCCGCTGCGCGTCGTCGTGAACTGCGCCGGGATCGCCCCGCCGGCGAAGGTGCTCGATCGCGACCTGCGCCCCACCCCGCTCGCCGATTTCGAGCGGCTCGTGCGGATCAACCTCGTCGGCACGTACAACGTGATCGCCCAGACCTCGGCGCTCATGGCCACGAACGAGCCGAGCGAGGGAGGCGACCGCGGCGTGATCGTCAACACCGCCAGTGTCGCGGCCTTCGACGGGCAGATCGGGCAGCCCGCCTACTCCGCCAGCAAGGGCGGCGTGCACGCGATGACCCTGCCCATCGCGCGCGAGCTCGCCCGCCATGGCATCCGGGTCGTCACGATCGCCCCCGGCATCATGGAGACCCCCATGCTCAAGGGACTGCCGCAGGCCGCGCAGGACTCGCTCGGCCAGCAGGTGCCGTACCCCTCCCGCCTCGGCGCCCCCGACGAATACGCGCGCCTGGTGCTCGCGGTCGTCGACAACGGCTACCTCAACGGCGAGACCATCCGTCTCGACGGCGCGATCCGGATGGCCCCGAAATGACCGACGGCATCCTGCTCCACGTCGCGGACGGGCTCGCCCGCGTCACCTTCGACCGCCCCGCCTCGCTCAACGCCATGGACTTCCCCATGGCGCGTCGCTGGCGCGAGGTCGCACAGCAGGTGACCGCCGATCCGGCGGTGGGAGCCGTCATCCTGGATGCCACGGGCCCCGCGTTCTGCGCCGGCGGCGACGTCGTGGCGATGGCGACGACGGACGCCTCGGGATCCGAGGTCACCGAGACCGCGGAAGCGATCCACGATGGCATCCGGACTTTCGTCGAGGCACCGCTGCCGATGGTGGCTGCGGTGCAGGGGGCCGTCGCGGGCGGGGGCCTCGGGCTGATGCTCACCGCCGACTACGTCGTGGCGAGCGAGAACGCGCGCTTCGTCAGCCGGTACGCCAACATCGGGCTGACTCCCGACCTGGGAGTCTCGACGTTGCTGCCCGCGGCGATCGGCCAGCGCCGGGCGCTGCAGCTGCTGCTCCAGGACCGCATGCTCGACGCCGCCGAGGCCCGGGACTGGGGGCTCGTCGCCGAGGTCGTGGCATCCGGTGACGTGGCGGCGAGGGTCGAGGCGATCGCCCGGTTCTGGCTCGACGGGGCGACCGCGGCGTTCGGGCAGGCGACGCGTCTCGTGCGCGTGGGCGCCGGCCGGACGTTCGCCGAGAACCTCGCCGACGAGGCCGCCACGATCGGGGCGGCCTTCGACACCCCCGAGGCGCGGGCGCGGGTCGCCGCCTTCGCCGCCCGCTCCGCGAAAGGATCAGCGTGACGCTCGCCGGAAAAACCATCCTCATGTCGGGCGGGAGCCGCGGTATCGGCCTCGCGATCGCGCTGCGCGCCGCGCGCGACGGTGCGAACGTCGCGCTGCTGGCGAAGACCGACACTCCGCACCCGAAGCTCGAGGGGACCGTGCACACGGCGGCCGAGGCGATCCGGGCCGCGGGCGGACGGGCGCTGCCGATCGTCGGCGACGTGCGCGACGAAGAGTCGATCACCGAAGCGGTGCTGAAGACTTCGGGGGAGTTCGGCGGAATCGACATCGTCGTCAACAACGCCAGCGTCATCGACCTGTCGGGCTCGCTCGACCTCGCGACGAAGAAGTACGACCTCATGCAGGACGTGAACGTCCGCGGGACGTTCCTGCTGTCGCGCGCGGCGATCCCGATGCTGACGGATGCCGCGAACCCGCACATCCTGTCGCTGTCGCCGCCGCTGAACGTCACGCCGAAGTGGCTCGGCGCGCACACCGGCTACAGCCTCGCGAAGTTCGGCATGACGATGGCGACCCTCGGCCTGGCCGCGGAGTTCGCGGATGCCGGGATCGCGGCCAACACCCTGTGGCCCCGGACGACGATCGCGACGGCGGCCGTGCAGAACGTCATCGGCGGCGACCGGCTCATGGCCGTCTCGCGCACGCCGGAGATCTACGCCGACGCCGCGTACGAGGTGCTCACGGCACCGGCGCGCGAGCTGACCGGGCAGACGCTGATCGTCGAGGACGTGCTCGAGGTCGCCGGCGTCACAGACTTCTCCGGCTACGCCGCGGTCCCCGGCACCCCCGACGCCGCGCTGTACCCCGACATCTTCCTGGACTGACGCCCCGGGTCGATAAACGCTCTGCCGAGTGGGAAACGCCGCGCGGAGGCGTGTCTCACTCGCCAGAGCGTTTATCGGTGGGGCGGCGCCGACCTCAGATCAGCCCCAGCTCCGCGAAGGCGTTGCGCACGCCGTCGTCGAGCACCGCGGTCGTCACGCGACCGGCGAGGGCCTGCAGCTCCGGTTCCGCGTTGCCCATCGCGACGGGCGTGCCGACGACCTCGAACATCTCGACGTCGTTCCAGCTGTCGCCGATGCCGATGGCATCCGCTGCGTCCAGGCCGAGGAGCTCGAGCACCTCGAGGATCGCCGCGCCCTTGGTGACACCCGTGAGCCCGATCTCGCCGTTGGACCCGCCGGGTAGGGGGATCGAGCCCGGGATGACGTGGAACCTCTCGCCCAGCTCCCGCGCGCCGTGCGCCACGGTGTCGACAGCGGGGCTGATGAACACGGCCTTGGCCACGCGATCGCGGTCGATCTCGGACAGCGGACGCGCACGCGGGATCGACGTCGTGGCGGGGGCGTCGATGCCCTGCGCAGCCAGCTCCGCGGCACGTTCGGCCAGACGCGCGCGCACGTACTCGCGCGTCACGGGCTCGACGCCCGGCGAGGCGAAGACCGCGTCGTGCGTCTGGAGGAAGTAGTGGATGCCGTGGGCCTGGAAGTACCCCTCGATCGCGGCCACATCGGCTCGCGGCATCGGGTGCGCGACCACCATCTCGCCGTCGCGAGTGGCGTAGGCGCCGCCGTTGCTGATGGCGCCGTCGAAGCCGATCGCCTTCACGTCGGGGTGGATGTCGCCCTCGGCGCGGCCGGTGCACAGCCACACGAGGTGGCCGTTCGCGCGCGCATGGCGGATGGCGCCCACGGTGGACGGGGCGATCAGCGAGCCGTGCTCGAGGATCGTGCCGTCGACGTCGAGGAAGGCGATGCGGGTCATGTGTACTCCGTGGATCGGCCGCCGGGCCACGGCGGTCGGGTCTCGAGGCGGCAGGCACGCCGCTCCCCAGCCACCGTACCGGCGGCGGCTCACCGCGTGAGGGGTCAAGATCTGTCGCCGAGTGGGCTCCCAGGCGACAGATACTGACCCCTCACGCGAGGGGGAGCGCCCAGCCGGGGTGCAGGTGCTCGCCGGTACCCTGGAAGGCATGACCGATCAGACCCCCGTGCGCGAGACCAAGCCCCGGCAGGTGCGTCCAGCGGGGGCCCCGACCGACACCGGCATCCGTCAGGTGCGCCCGAAGACCGAAGGCTGGCAGCAGGCGAAGGACGAGACCGGCCGCCCGCTGCTGCAGTTCGCCAGCCCCAAGCGCGGCAAGCCCCCGGTCCACCTCGCCGACCTCACGGCCGACGAGCGCGTCGCGAAGGTGAAGGAGCTCGGGCTCCCCGGCTTCCGCGCGAAGCAGCTCGAGAAGCACTACTTCACCCACTACACCTCCGACGCGGCCGCGATGACCGACCTGCCGGCATCCGGTCGCGACGAGCTCGTCGCCGGGATGCTGCCCCCGCTGCTGACCGAGGTGCGGCGCCTCGAGACCGACCGCGGCGACACGATCAAGTTCCTCTGGAAGCTGCACGACGGCGCCCTCGTCGAGTCGGTGCTCATGCGCTACCCGGGCCGCATCACCCTGTGCGTGTCGAGCCAGGCCGGGTGCGGAATGAACTGCCCCTTCTGCGCCACGGGCCAGGCGGGGCTCACGCGCAACATGTCGGCGGCCGAGATCATCGAGCAGATCGTCCGCGCCAACCGGCTCATCGCCGAAGGCGGCCTCGGGGGCAAGAAGAGCGATGACCACTCGCTCGACCGTGTGTCGAACATCGTGTTCATGGGCATGGGGGAGCCGCTGGCGAATTACGCCCGCGTCATGCAGGCCGTGCGCGTCATGGTTGACAAAGAGCACGGTCTGGGTATGAGCGCGCGTGGCATCACGGTGTCGACCGTGGGGCTCGTCCCGGCGATCAAGAAGCTCGCCGACGAAGACATCCCGGTGACCTTCGCCCTGTCGCTGCACGCGCCCGACGATCACTTGCGCGACGAGCTCATCCCGGTGAACTCGCGCTGGAAGGTCGACGAGGCCCTGGATGCCGCCCGCGCCTACTTCGACAAGACCGGACGCCGCGTCTCGATCGAGTACGCCCTGATCAAAGACATGAACGACCACGCCTGGCGCGCCGACCTCTTGGCCGAAAAGCTCAACGCCCGCGGTCGTGGCTGGGTGCACGTGAACCCCATCCCGCTCAACCCCACACCGGGCTCGATCTGGACGGCTTCCGACGTGCCGGTGCAGAACGAGTTCGTGCGACGGCTGAACGACGCCGGCATCCCGACGACCCTCCGCGACACCCGCGGCAAAGAGATCGACGGGGCGTGCGGGCAGCTCGTCGCGACCGAAGACGACGAGGCCGCGGCCGCTGCGACACCGGTCGCCTGACGCGAGACCGCTACGACAGGCGGATGCCGTAGAGCGCGAGCTTGCGGTACACGGTGGCGCGGCTCATCCCCAGCTCCCTGCCGGCCTGCTCGACGGTCATGCCGGGGCGGGTGAGTACACGCACCATCTCGTCGCGTTCGAAGGCCCGGATGGGTGGCAGGTGCTCGGCGCGGGCGAGCAGCGTCGAGGGCAGATGGCGGACGTCGATCTCGTCGGTGCGTGACGCGGCATCCCGGATGACGGTCGCGAGCTCGGCGACGTTGCCCGGCCAGGCGTAGTCGGTCAGTGCTCGGGCGGCACCGGGGGTCAGACGGACCGGCCGGCCCCGGAAACGCCGGGCGAGGTGGTCGGCGAGCGGAAGGATGTCGCCGGTGCGCTCTCGCAGCGGCGGGACCTGCACGATCGCGTCGATGAGCGGGACGAGGGCAGCCGGGAGCGCGTCGAAGCTCTCCGCCGTCACGCCGTACGTGCCCGCGACGGTGTCTCGCGCGGTCGACAGCGACGCGGTGAGGCGTTCGGCTGCCGCCGCGGGCAGGTCGTCGGTGTCGCAGATCACGAAGCCGGTGCGGGCGTGGCGCAGCTCAGGCGTCCAGAGTGAGAGCCAGGAGAGCGCTTCGTCGGGGACCGGGGCGCGCACGGCGAGCAGGTGACCGCGCGGATCGGCGTGGCGCTCGGCCTGCGCCAGCAGCGTGGCGCGGCCGCTCCCACGTTCTCCGACCGCGGCGACGATGCGACCGGGGCGCATCGCGGCGAGCGCCTGTGCGAGCGCGTCCTCCCACGCCGGCGACAGCGTCGGGGCACTCTCGTCGCCCGGAGGCCACCGCAAGGCCTCGATACGGAACACCTGCCCCCGGGCGGCGGGCCGAGGCCGCTGGCCCTGCGAGCGCGCGAGCATGAGATTCGCGGTCGCCGTCGCCGCGGTCTGCGCCAACGCCAGCAGCAGACCCGATCGCGCATCCGACCACGTCGTGAGGTTGATCGCGGCTTCCAACCGGCCGGTGGCGGGGTCGAAGATGGGGGCTGCCGCGCACGTGTAGCCCTGCAGGCTCAGCGAGTAGTGATCGTCGGCCCGGACGAGGGACGGCATCCGATCGGCGAGCGCGAGGCCGAGTCCGTTGGTGCCCGCCTCGCGTTCGGAGTACGAGAAACCGGGTGCGAGGTTGACGTGATCCAAGGCTTTGATCAGGTCTTTGTCGCCGCTCTGGCGTTCCAGTACCACACCCTCCGCGTCGGTCAGCATGAGGCTGACCGGCTCGCCGTCGAGGGTCGTGCGCAGGTCGGAGAGCACGTCGCGTCCGCACTCCGTGAACAGCGACCCGTCGTCGGCGGTGCCGGTGAACACCGGCTGCACGCCATCGAGGGGAACGCCGTAGTTCTCACTGCGGCGCCAGGATGCCAGCAGGCGCGGTGGCACGCTTGCGGGCGGTGCCGAGTGCACCCGCGCGCGTGAGGGCAAGGGGTTGATGTTCATCTGCGCCTTTGCAGTGATCCGGGTGCCACGAGTTTAGAACGGCACGCGGAGGAAGTCATCGCCAGCCGTCTCAAATTGAGACGACCGCCCGGGGGCGCCGTGTGCCGAACGTTCTACCGTGGCCGCAAGGACCGAGGGTCCGGAGCATGAAGCAAAGGAGCAGTCATGTATCAGAAGGACGGCGAGAGCTTTTTCATCGTCGACGCCCATGTGGCGTTGTGGGACGCGCGACCCGAGAATCAGCGCAACATCCACGGCAAGCAGTTCATCGACTGCTTCTACGATTATCACGCGAACCTCTCTCCGGACGCGGAGAAGTGGACGTACGAGGAGTACCTGTACCAGGGCGGCGAGAGGTTCATGAAGGACCTCTTCACCGACGGGTACGTCGATCACGCCATCTTCCAACCCGCTCGTCTGAGCGAGTTCTACCGGAACGGGTTCGGGCAGACCGAGGAGGCGTGGGCCCTGACGCAGGCGAACCCCGGGAAGCTGACGTACAACCACCATTTCGATCCGCGGTACGGCGAGGCGGGGCTCGACCGCTTGCGCGCCGACGCGGAGCGTTTCGGCCTGCAGGGCGTGAAGCTCTACACCGCGGAATGGCACGGCGAGTCGCGCGGGTGGAAGCTCGACGACCCGTGGGCGTACCGCTATTTCGAGGCGTGCCGAGAACTCGGCATCCGGAACATCCACGTGCACAAGGGGCCCACTATCCGTCCCCTGGACCGGGATGCCTTCGACGTCGCCGACATCGATCACGTCGCCACCGACTTCCCCGACCTGAACTTCATCGTCGAGCACGTCGGGCTGCCGCGACTGGAGGACTTCTGCTGGATCGGCACCCAGGAACCCAACGTGCACGGCGGCCTCGCCGTGGCGATGCCGTTCATCCACACGCGGCCGCGTTACTTCGCGCAGATCATCGGCGAGCTCATCTACTGGATCGGCGAGGACCGCATCCAGTTCTCCAGCGACTACGCCCTGTGGACCCCGCGATGGCTGATCGAGGCGTTCGTCGACTTCCAGATCCCCGAGGACATGACCGAGTACGCCCCGCTCACGATGGACCAGAAGCGGAAGATCCTCGGACTGAACGCGGCGAAGATGTACGGCATCCCCGTCCCCGCCGAGCTGCAGCTGCCCGACGCCGACGAGACTGAGACCGGGCCGCGTCAGCCGGAGCGGGCCGACCTGGCGGCCGTGTGATGAGCGCCGTCGTGGACCGTCCGCTCCTCACTGAGGCGGACGTGCGGGACGCCCTCGGCACCGTCGTCGATCCCGAACTCGACGAGGCGATCACCGACCTCGGGTTCGTGCGCTCGGTGCGCATCGACGACGATCGCGTCGAGGTGCACTTGCGTCTTCCCACGTCCTTCTGCGCGCCGAACTTCGCCTACCTGATGGCCTCGGATGCCAAGGACGCGCTCACCGCGCTTCCGTACGCCGGGCACGTCGTGGTCGAGATCGACGACCACCACGACTCCGAGATCATCAATCGCGGACTCGCGGCGGATGCCGGCTACCGGGGCACCTTCCGGCACGAGGCCGAGAGCGACCTCGACGAGTTGCGCGCGACGTTCCAGCGCAAAGCGCACACCGCGGCCATGGAGCGCGCCCTCACCGCGCTGCTGCGCGCGCGCGATGACGTCGACGAGCACGGCGTGGCCGCCGTCGTGCTCGACGACCTGCCCGACGACGCGGCGAAGGCGGCGCTGCTGCGGCATCGCGCGGCTGTCGGGCTGAGTCTGGACGGCGCCGCCGTCGTCCTGGTCGATGATCGCGGCGTGCCGTGCGCGCCGGGCTCCGCCGCTCTCGCGCTCCGCCGCGCTCGATCGACCCGGATCTCGATCGACGGCAATGCCCACTTCTGTCGGGGGTTGCTGGCCACCCGCTACCCCGGCGCCGAGGGCGACCAGTCCGCCCGCCCCGCCGAGAACTTCTTCCCGGTCTCCTCCCTCGTCCGCGCCACACGAAAGAGCGTCGCATGACCACCATGAGAGCCGTCCAGGTCGTCGGCTACCACCAGCATCTACAGCTCACAGAGCTTCCGATGCCCGAGATCGACGGCCCCTTCGACGTGATCGTGCGTATCGGCGGCGCGGGCGTCTGCCGCACCGATCTGCACATCCTCGAGGGGCAGTGGTCGGAGAAGTCGGGCGTGGCGCTGCCGTACACGATCGGGCACGAGAACGCCGGATGGGTGGATGCCATCGGCACCGCCGTCACGAACGTGCGGGTCGGTGACAAGGTCATCGTGCACCCGCTCATCACGTGCGGCCTGTGCCGGGCGTGCCGTGCGGGCGACGACGTGCACTGCGAGAACAGCCGATTCCCCGGGATCGACACCAACGGCGGGTACGCCGAGTACCTCAAGACGAGCGCGCGCAGCGTCGTGCGCATCTCGGACAGCCTCGAGCCCGCCGACGTCGCCGCTCTCGCCGACGCGGGTCTGACCGCATATCACGCCGCCGCGAAGGCGGCGCGGACGCTCCGTCCCGCCGACCAGTGCGTCGTCATCGGTGCGGGAGGGCTCGGGCACATCGGCATCCAGGTGCTCAAGGCGCTCACCGCGTCGACGCTCATCGTCGTGGACCGCAACCCCGCCGCCCTGGAACTCGCGACGTCGCTGGGGGCCGATCACACGGTCGTGGCATCCGCGGACGGCTCCCACGTCGACCGCGTGCTCGAGCTCACCGGAGGATCCGGTGCTCGGGCCGTCATCGACTTCGTGGGCGAGGGCGGCTCCACCGCGGAGGGCATCCGGATGTTGCGCCGCGCCGGCGACTTCTACGTCGTCGGTTACGGAGAGAACATCGACGTGCCCACGATCGACATCATCTCGACCGAGATCAACCTGATCGGCAACCTCGTCGGCAGCTACACCGATCTCACCGAGCTCATGGAACTCGCCGCTCGGGGCCTCGTGACGCTGCACACGGTCACGTACGCCCTCGACGACTTCCAGAGCGCCATCGACGACCTCGACGCCGGCCGCGTCCGAGGCCGCGCCATCCTCATCCCGTGAACCCACCCGAAAGAACACAGGAGCACGCCATGTCGCACGACCTTCCCATCCGGACCGTGATCAGCCCCGGACGTTACGTCCAGGGCCCCGGCGCCATCACCCGCCTGGGCGAGTTCCTCGCCCCGATCGGGTCCACTCCCCTCCTCGTGGCCGACGACGTCGTGTGGGGCTTCGTCGGGCACGACGTCGAGTCCTCGCTCGCGGCGGCCGGCCTGCCCGTCCACCGCGAGAAGTTCAACGGCATCCCCAGCTCGGGCGAGATCGACCGGCTCGTGGGCGTCATCGGCGAGTCCGGAGCCGACGTCGTCGTCGCGATCGGCGGAGGCAGCACCATCGACGCGGTGAAGGCCTCGGGCTTCCTCGCCGGCATCCGCTGGGTGACGGTGCCGTCCGTGGCATCCACCGACGCGCCGACCTCCGCGCTCGCGGTCGTCTACACCGAGGACGGCGCGTTCGAGGAGTACCGCTTCTTCCCGCGCAATCCCGATCTGGTGCTCGTCGACTCCCAGCTGGTCGCCAATGCGCCGGCCGCCTTCCTCGCTGCCGGAGTCGGTGACGCCCTCGCGACGTGGCTGGAGGCCCGCGCCACCTCGCGCTCGTCCTCCAAGACCATGGCCGGCGGCTTGCCGACCGAGACCGGGACGGCCCTCGCCCGTCTCAGCTGGGACGTGCTGTGGGAGAACGCGCTCCCGGCTCTGGACGCGGTGCGCGACCACGTGGTCACGCCCGCCGTCGAGCGCGTCATCGAGGCCAACACGCTGCTGTCGGGGCTGGGATTCGAGTCCGGCGGTCTGGCTGCGGCGCACGCCATTCACAACGGCCTGACCGCGGCTCCCCAGACGCACGGACTCGCGCACGGACAGAAGGTGAACATCGGCTCGGTCGCCCAGCTGATCCTCGAGGGGGCGCCGACCGCCGACATCCGGGACTTCATCGAGTTCACGACGCGCGTGGGGCTTCCCACGACCCTGACCGAGATCGGGCTGAAGGCCGACTCACCGGAGCTCACGCAAGTGGCCGAGCTCGCGACGGTGCCGGGCGAGACGATCCACTCGATGCCCTTCGAGGTGCGTGCGGCCGATGTCGTGGCCGCTCTGTCGTCGATCGAGCGTCTCGCGCGCCGTGTGCGCGAGGAGGCGAAGCTGCCCGAGCCCGTCCCGTACGTCGCCGGGCACTGAACGGGGGACCGGGGGCGGACCGTTCTCCGCCCCCGGTCGACCGCGCCCCCGGCACGGCGGGTCCGGCCGCGAGGTCGGTGGCGGGCGGGAGCTCGGGCGGGAAGGTCGCGGTCCGGCCCTCGATGTCGGCGGCCGCCGTTAGCGTTGACCCATGGTCGCTTATCGCTATCTCGGCAACAGTGGATTCAAGATCTCGGAGATCACCCTCGGCAACTGGGTGACCCACGGCTCGCAGGTCGACGACGACGCCGCGATCAAGACGGTGCACGCCGCGCTCGACGCGGGCATCACGACGTTCGACACGGCCGACACCTACGCCAACACGGCGGCGGAGGTCGTGCTCGGCAAGGCTCTCGAGGGGCAGCGCCGTGAGTCGCTCGAGATCTTCACCAAGGTGTACTTCCCCACCGGCCCGATGGGCCCCAACGACACCGGCCTCAGCCGCAAGCACATCATGGACTCGATCAACGGGTCCCTGAAGCGCCTCGGCACCGACTACGTCGACCTCTACCAGGCGCACCGTTTCGACTACGAGACCCCGCTCGAAGAGACCTTCCAGGCTTTCGCCGACATCGTCCGCCAGGGCAAGGCGCTCTACATCGGCGTGTCCGAGTGGACCGCCGAGCAGCTGCGTGAGGGCCACGCGCTCGCGAAGCAGCTCGGCATCCAGCTCATCTCGAACCAGCCGCAGTACTCCATGCTGTGGCGCGTCATCGAGGGCAAGATCGTTCCCGCCAGCGAAGAGCTCGGCATCTCGCAGATCGTGTGGTCGCCGATGGCGCAGGGCGTGCTCAGCGGCAAGTACCTGCCCGGCCAGCCCGTTCCCGACGGCTCGCGCGCGACCGACGAGAAGAGCGGCGCGAACTTCATCAAGCGGTTCCTGCGCGACGACGTGCTCGAGGCCGTCCAGCGCCTGAAGCCGATCGCCGACGAGGTCGGCCTGACGATGCCGCAGCTCGCGATCGCGTGGGTGCTGCAGAACCCCAACATCGCCGCCGCGCTCGTGGGTGCCTCGCGTCCCGAGCAGCTCGCTGACACCGTCAAGGCCTCGGGCGTGCAGCTCGGTGCCGACACCCTCGCCGCGATCGACACGGCCCTGGGCGACGCGGTGTTCTCCGACCCCGAGAACACGTACGAGGTCTCGCCGAAAGAGCGCCTGGTCTGATCCAGGCACAGGCGGGTCGGGCGGTCGCGCCCGGCCCGCTTTCC
>NZ_VBUM01000083.1 GCF_005774735.1 Microbacterium sp. 5K110
GCCGCCCACCTCAGCACCGCGGCCGCCCACCGCGTGACAGCGCCGTGACAGTACCCACCCCGCCGTGACAGCGGCGCGACAGCACCCTCGGCGCATCCTGTCGTCATGACCACTCCAACCTCCCGCGTTCCCGCGGTGCGAGCCGAAGGGCTCGTCAAGACGTTCGGCTCGAACAGGGCCGTCGACGGCGTCGATCTCGTCGTCGAAGCCGGGACCGTCTACGGCGTTCTCGGCCCCAACGGTGCCGGTAAGACCACCACCATCAGCATGCTCACGACGCTGCTCCGTCCCGACGGCGGACGGGCCGAGATCTTCGGCCACGACGTCGTCAAGGAAGCGCACGTCGTCCGACAGCTCATCGGCCTGACGGGGCAGTTCGCGTCCGTCGATGAGAAGCTCTCGGCCACCGAGAACCTCATGATCTTCGGCCGGCTCCTCGGGCTCTCGCGCGCCGACGCCCGCCGCAAGGCGACGGACCTGCTGGAGGAGTTCGGCCTGACCGAGGCCGCCTCCCGGCCGCTCGCGAAGTTCTCCGGCGGCATGCGTCGTCGCCTCGACCTCGCGGCATCCCTCATCGCCCAGCCGCCGCTCATCTTCCTCGACGAGCCGACGACCGGCCTCGACCCCCGCACCCGCGGGCAGATGTGGGACACGATCCGACGTCTCGTCGCGACCGGCTCCACGGTCGTGCTCACGACGCAGTACCTCGACGAGGCCGACCAGCTCGCCGACCGCATCGCCGTGATCGACCGCGGACGCGTCGTCGCCGAGGGCACGGCGCTCGAGCTCAAGGCATCCGTCGGTCAGGCCTCGCTCGTGCTGCGCCTGAAGCCGGGCTCCGACCTCGATACCGCCCGTGCGACGATCGGCCGGGTCCTGGATGCCACGGCCATCGTGTCTCCGGAGGCGGCGCGCCTCACCGTGCCGATGTCCGACCCCGACCAGGTCACCGATCTGCTCGTCGCGTTCCGCGACGCGGGCGTGCACTTGAGCGAGTTCAGCGTGCAGCAGCCCACCCTCGACGAGGTGTTCCTCACCCTGACCGGCACCGGAGTGCCGGCTGATGACGACGCGGCGCGCGCAAGCGCCGCCGACCTGGAAGGAGTCCGCGCATGACCGCCATCACCGTTCCCCGTGACCTGCCCCGCACCGCGGGACTCGGACTGACGCTCCGCAACACTTTCACGATGGCGGGCCGCGGTCTGCTGAAGATCCGTCGGACTCCCGAGCAGCTCATCGACGTCACGGTGCAGCCGATCCTGTTCACGCTGATGTTCACGTACATCTTCGGCGGCGCGATCGCCGGCGACGTGCAGAGCTACTTGCCGATCATCATCCCCGGCATCCTGGTCCAGACCGTGATCACGACTTCCGTCGTCACGGGCGTGCAGTTGCGCGAAGACATGGACAAGGGCGTGTTCGACCGGTTCCGGTCGCTGCCGATCGCCCGCATCGCGCCGCTGTCGGGGGCGCTGCTCGCCGACACCGTCCGGTACGCGATCGCCACGACCCTGACCTTCGCGATGGGGTTCATCATGGGCTTCCGGCCCGAGGGCGGCCTCAGTGCCGTCATCGTGGCGGGACTGCTCGTCATCGTGTGCTCGTGGGCGATCAGCTGGATCTTCGCCTTCTTCGGGGTCATCGCCCGTTCCGCCTCGAGCGTGCAGGGAGTCTCGATGCTCATCCTGTTCCCGCTCACGTTCCTCTCGAACGCGTTCGTCCCCGCGAACACGATGCCCTCGTGGCTGCAATGGTTCGTCGACGTCAACCCGGTCTCGCACCTGGTCACGGCGGTGCGCGACCTCGTCAACGCGGGGACGCTCGGCGCGGACGCCGCCATCTCGCTCGTCGGGGCAGCCGTGATCGTGGCGGTCTTCGCCCCGCTCACCGTCCGCGCCTACATGCGGAAGGCTTAATCGAGCAGGCCCGCGAGCACGTCGGCATCCACCTCGCCCAGCGCGGCGGGCGGGATGCCGGGCGCGGATGCCGGAACTCCTCCGGCATCCGCGCTGAGGCGTTCCTCCACCCAGCGTCGGAAGGGCTCGCGCTCGTCGGCGGCACCGCGGACGGCCTCGGCTCGGGCGAGCGCCTCGCGAGCGACCTCGGGTCGGCCCGCGGCGACGTTCCACCCCGCGACGGCGACGAGCACGGAAGCGACGATCGGATGGTCGCGCGAGCGCACGGCGAGGGGCAGGGCTTCGCGCAGTGCGGCCCGGGCGTCGTCGCGACGGCCGAGCAGCAGCAGCGCCTCCGCGCGTTGCGCTCCCGCCCAGGCCGTGATCTGTTCGGGGAACCCGGGCTCCGGGCTGATTCGGTCGGCGTGGGCCAGCGCGGCCGCTCCGTCGCCCGCGGCGATCTCCACCTGTGTCGCGGCCATGCGCGCCTGGATCACGGCGCGGACGGAACCGTCGGCGGCGGCGACCGACCCGATGTCGGCGGTGCGGGCGCGTGCCTCGTCGAGTCGGCCCAGCCGGAGCAGGATGCCGACGGCCTGGGTCCGCTGCTGCAGCAGGTCGGACACCGACGACAGGCCCGCGACGACGTCAAGGGCCCGGTCAGTCACCTCGAGCGCCTCGTCGAGGCGGCCGGCGAGCATGAGCCACTCCGCCCGGAGCTGGCTCGCGATCCCGATGCCCCAGGGGTCGCCCACCTCGGTGAACATGCGGAGGGCCCGCTCGCTCTCGCTCCCGAGCGCGGTCGTGTCGCCGGCGTTCGCCGCGGCGCCGGCCCGCAGCACCCGCAGGGTCGCTCTCGACCACATCGGGGCGGCCTCGATCTCGGTGTCGGCGACATCGACGTGCCACGTGCGCCCGGCGCCGTCGGCCTCGAGGATCGTTTCGGCCAGACGCAGCAGGGGAGCAACGAGCACGCTCACCTCGGACGGATGCCGGAGGGCGGCGGCCTCCACCTCGAGGCGACGCGCGGCGAAGGCCGCGGGATCGGTCCGCGCCACGACCCCGGGCCCGGGGAACGAGGCCGAGAACAGCACCAGTGCCTCGATCACCACACCCGGCTCGTCGTCGAGCGGCCCGTGCGGGTCGGCGAACACCGCGAGAGCCGGGCGCAGCTCCTCGACGCGTTCGCGCACCGCCCAGGCCCACAGCAGCGCCCGCAGCAGGCGCCGACCCGCGCGTCGGTCCTGACCGACCGAACGCGTGCGCAGCGCCGACGACAGGTTCTCCTCGTTGGCGTCGAACCACTCCAGCCCGGCGCGCAGTCCCGGCCCGCGCATCGTGCTCTCGTGCTCCGCCGCGAGAGTCGTGAGCACGTCGGCCGCGCGCTCGCGGAACGCGGTCTCGGCTCCCTCGGCGCGCAGCCGGTCGAGCCCGTACTCGCGCACCGTCTCGAGCAGCCGGAAGCGGCCGTCCCTTCGGACGAGCAGCGACCGGTCGACGAGGGCGTCGAACACGGTGGCATCCACGTCGAACGCCGTCGCGATGGCGGAGGCATCCGCGCTGCCGATCCCGTCGGGGAACACCGACGCGGCCCGGAGGGCCACCCGCTCGGCATCGGTGAGGGTGTCCCAGCTCCAGTCGATCAGCGCCCGCAGCGTTCGATGCCGGTCGGGGCTCAGGCGAGGACCGTGCGCCAGAAGAGCGAAGCGGTCGGTGAGGCCGGTGTCGATCTCTTCGAGGGTGAGGGTCCGAGCGCGCGCGGCGGCGAGCTCGATCGCGAGGGGGAGGCCGTCGAGGCGCCGGACGATGCTCTCGGCCGTGGACTGCTCGTCGGGGGACGGCGGGGTCCCCCGGGCAGACCGCACCCGCCGCGCGAAGAGCTCGTCTGCGTCGAGAGCGGGCAGGGGGCCGAGATCGACGAACGCCTCACCGACGACGCCGAGGGGTTCACGGCTCGTCGCGAGGATCCGCAACCCGGGCGTGCTGAGCAGGAGGGCATGGGCGACCTCGGCGGCTTCGAGGATCACGTGCTCGCAGTTGTCGAGCAGCACGACGACGTCGCGGCCGGCGACGGCGTCGAGGACGCGCTCGCGGGGGGTCGCCGGCGGGGCGGCGGTGGTCTCGTTCAGGCGGATGCCGTGTCCGACGGCGCCCGCGAGGGCTGCCCACACCTCGCCCGGCGCGGCCGGGGCGAGCTCGACGATCAGGGCATCGGGGGCGCCCCGCACGGTCTCGAGGGCGAGCGTGGTCTTGCCTGCACCGCCGGGGCCGATCAGGGTCACCAGCCGGTCCGTCGCGAGGCGCTCGCGGATCGCGTCCAGCTCGCTCGTCCGCCCGACGAGTTCGGCGATGGGGGCCGGAACCGCAGGGGCCGGAACCGCAGGGGCTGTGACGGCGGACGGGGCGACGGATGCGGCCGGGGTGAGGGAGGCGGCGAGCCGCTCGGCGTGGCCGCGGTCCTCCCAGAGGTCGCGCACGAGCCAGTCGAAGCCCTCGTGCGGTGTCCAGGGGTCGCCGACCCACAACGACAGAGCGTCGCGCGCGAGCCGTGCCGCCTCCGCGGTATCGCCGGTGGCGCGGGCGGCGGCCACGGCATCCTGGAATCGGGTCACGTCGATGTCGTCGCGCGGGAGTTCGAGCCGGTACCCGCCCGGCGTCGACGACAGCGTCGCCGGCGGCAGGGCCCGGCGCAGGCGCGACGCGAGCGATTGCAATGCGGCGCGGGGATCCTCGGGGGCGTCCGACGGCCAGACGTCGTCGGTCAGCGCGCGGTACCCGACGGTGGTTCCGGCGTCCACGGCGAGGCGCAGCAGCAGCGCCTGCTGCCCGCGTCCGGGGACCGCCGCCTCCCCCGCGTCCGACGACACGGAGAGGCCGCCGAAGAACCTCACCTGCACGCTGTTCACTCTAGGTCGCGCCGCGCTCGCGCTCCCGCTCCGCGCCTCCCCTCCGCCGTCCGCGCGCCGCCGTCCGTGCCTCCGTGCCGTCCCCGGGCGGTCCCAAGACGCCGAGACTGCATCTGCCTGACAAACCCACTGCAGGCTGCAATGGACTTGTCAGGAGGATGCAGTCTCGGCGATCCTGCCCGACCCGGACGCGGCGGCGACCCGGACGCGGCGGCGACCCGGACGCGGCGGCGACCCGGACGCGGCGGCGACCCGGACGCGGCCACCCGACCCGGCGTCAGCCGCGCGACGTGCTCGCCCGCACGACGAGCCGCGGCTCGGTCACCCGGACGCGGTCGGCGGGGCCGTCGGCATCCCACACCTCCGCCAGCAGTGCGACGCAGGCTGCACCGAAGTCGCGGGGCTCGAGGTCGAACGACGTCACGCTCGGGGTGAGCAGGGCGTGCATCGGCTCGTCCACGTAGGCGGCGAGCAGCAGGTCGTCGCCGACGCGGCGTCCGGCGCGGGCGGCGGAGTCGAGAGCGGGAGCCGCCGAACCGCTCGGCACGACGACGAGGGCGTCGACGTCTTCGGTGGCGAGCACGTCGTCGACGGCGGCGGCGACCTCGTCGGCGGTGGGGACGAACGCGATGCGCCGTGAGATCGGGATGCCGTCGTGCCCGGCGACCCACGCGGTGTACGCGCGGTCGATGTCGCGGCTCCAGGCCGTGCCGTCGGGCGGCAGCACTGCACCGATCTGCTGCGCACCGGCCGCGGCGAGGTGGTCGAGCAGGCGGGTCATCGCGCTCGCATGGTCGGAGACGACGCTCGCGCTCACCCGGTCGTCGCCGCCGAGCACGTGCTCGCCGCTGACGACGGGGCGTCCGGTGTCGAGGATCGCCCGGATGCCGGCATCCTCCGTCGTGGCATCGACGACGACGTACCCGTCGACGAAGGCCGTGGAGGCGGTTTCGTCGTCGGAGTCCCGGTGGGGGAGCAGGATGACCGAGAGTCCGAGGCGGTCGGCGGCATCCACCACGCCGAAGGCGAACTCGGTGTAGTACGGCAGTCGCGTCGACCCGGGTGGTAGGTAGAGGCCGACGGCGCCGTAGCGGGCCGTGCGCAGGCTGCGCGCCGGGACGTTGACGGTGTAGTTCAGCTCGCGCGCGACGGCGAGGACCCGGTCGCGTGTCTCGGGCGAGACCCCCGGTTTGTCGCGCAGGGCGAAGGATGCCGCCGCGATCGACACACCGGCGGCCGCGGCCACGTCGTGGAGCGTCGGCTTTCGGGGGGTCACGTGTGCCGACGCTACCCGACTGCCGAACGGGGTCTTGCGCGCGCGACAACTTAAACGTTTAATGTCCCTGAAACACCACGGGCGAGAGAACCGAAACACCCGGTCTCTAGCCTCGGCCTCATCCGGTCGCGATCGACGACGATCCGCCCGGGGCCCCACACCGCTGCGCCGGTCCGCCGGCACCTTCCGAAAGGTCCCTCGTGTCCTCCACCACCCGTGACGCGGCGACGGTCGCCGCCGCCGGCTCCGCCCGCGTTCCCCTGCGCCTTCCCACCGCGAGCTCGACGTTCATCGTCGGCATCGCCGGCTACCTCGGCGTCAACCTCTCGCCGTACATGATCATCGCCGTGCAGCAGGGCATGGATGCCGACGTCCTCACCGCGAGCTGGCTCGTCACCGGTGCCCTGCTGCTCACGGCCCTGACCGGTCTCGCGGTCGCGCCGCTGTGCGCCGGTCGCTCGCGCCGTACGGTCGCCCGCGTCGGACTGCTGCTCGCCGTCGTCGGCTTCGGCCTGGCCGCACTGGTACCGGCCGTGCTGCTCCCCGGCCTCCTCGTCGGCGGGGTCGGCGCGGGCGGGGCGGTCGCCGCCTCGGGTGCGGCGATCGCGGCGTTCCGCAACCCCGATCGGGTCGCCGGCTTCTACGGCCTGGCCAACCGCGGCATCATCACCGTCGTCCTCGCGGTCGTGCCGATGATCGGGCTCGCCCCGATCGACGTGTTCGGGTCGATGGCGGTGTTCAGCCTCGTCGCTCTCGTGCTCGTGATGTGGCTCCCCGGCGCTCCCGCCGCCCCGGTGCACGTCGCGGCTGCGGCCGGTGCGGCGGTGCCGCTCGAGATTCCGCCCACCGGAAGCGTGCACACCGCGGCGAAGCCTTCGCGCAGCGTGACGATCGCGGGCTTCACGCTGCTCGTCGTCTTCGCCCTGTGGGCCGCGAGCGAGGACTCGCTGTGGGCGATGGCCGGGGTCATGGGTGCCGATCATACCGGGCTCACGCCCGAGGGACTCGGCATCGCGCTCTCCGGTGCCACGGCGGGCGGCCTCATCGCCTCGATCGCGCTCATGATCGTGGGAGACCGCCTGGGTCGTGGCATCCCGCTCATCGTGCTGCTGGTGATCGGCGGCATCCTGAAGATCGTCCAGGGCCACATCTCGGACCCCACCCTGTTCGTCGTCGTCTTCATCGTGTGGAACACCACGTACGCCCTGGTCTTCGCCTTCTTCATCTCGACGTCGGCCGCCCTCGACGCCGACGGGCGTTGGTCGGGGCCGCTCCTGGCCACCTACCTCGTCGGCTCGGCGCTGACGCCCGTGATCGGTGCCAACCTCGTCGCGGCCCTCGGCTACCAGGGCTTCACCCTGACGCTCGCGATCGCGAGCTTCGTGCTGGCCGTTCCCGCAGGCATCATCGGTCTCCTTTCGCGGCGCGTCGAGCGTCAGGCGGCGGAGGTGGCCGCATGACCCGCACGATCTATCGCGGCGGCCGCATCTTCACGGCCGCCACCGCTCCCGACGCGCAGTGGACGCACGCGGTCGCGATCGAGGGGGAGCGCATCGTCGCGATCGGCGACGCCGCCGAGACCGGTGGGGGCGTCACGGTCGACCTCGACGGCGCGCTCGTGCTCCCCGGCTTCACCGACGCGCACACGCACCTGCTGATGCTCGGTGCGTCGCTCGGACAGGTCGCCCTCACGGAGGCGCGGACGCTCGACGACATCCAGGAGCTGCTGCGCGAGGCGCGCGCCGCCGACCCCGACGCCCCCGTGCTGCGCGGTCGCGGCTGGCTCTTCGACTCGGTGCCGGGCGGAGCTCCGACGGCAGCGATGATCGACGCCGTCGTGGCCGACGTGCCGGTGTACCTGGATGCCAACGACTACCATTCCTGCTGGGTGAACACCGCCGCTCTGGCGGAGCTCGGCATCACGCGAGACACCCCCGATCCGCTCGGCGGGGCGATCGGCCGCGACGAGGACGGCGAGCCGAACGGCATGCTGTTCGAGACGGCGGCGGTGCAGTACGCCTGGGGTCAGCGCGATGCCTCGATGACGGATGCCGAGCGCGACGAGGCCGTCGAACGGGTGCTGGCCGCGTACGCCGCCGCCGGCGTCACGGGCGTGGTCGACATGGCGTTCGACGAGCACGCGCTCGCCGCGATCGAGCGGGCCATCGAGCGTCACGGCGGAGAGCTGCCGCTGCGCGTGTCGGCGCACTGGCTGCTCGAGAACACCGGCGACCTCGAACGCAACCTGGCGCAGCTCGATCGTGTGGTCGAGCTCGCGGCCCGCCCCGCCTCGCCCTGGCTGCGAGTCGTGGGCGTGAAGCTCATCCTCGACGGCGTCATCGACGCGTGCACCGCGGCGATGGGCGCCCCGTACGCCGACGGCTCGAACGCCGATCCGATCTGGCCGCTCGCCGACCTCGCGCCGATCGTCGCGGCCGCCGACGCCGCGGGGCTCCAGATCGCGATGCACGCGATCGGCGACGCGGCGAGCGACGCCGCGCTGACCGCGATCGAGCGGGCGATCGAGGCGAACGGCGACATCCCCCGTCGCCACCGCCTCGAACACCTGGAGTACGCCGCGCCCGGCACGGCCGAGCGCATGGCGCGGCTCGGGGTCACGGCATCCCTGCAGCCCGTGCACGCTGATCCGGCGATCTTCGCGAACTGGGCCGCGATGCTCGGCGACGAGCGCGTGGAGCGTGCGTTCGCGTGGCCCGAGTACGAGGAGGCGGGTGCGCTCGTGGCGTTCTCGACCGACGCCCCGACCGCGCCGCACAGCGCGCTCGCGAACATGTACGTCGCGGCGACCCGCGCCTCGGCGCTCGATCCGTCGGTGCCGGCGATCCACCCGCACTACGCCCTGCCCCTCGAGAGCGCGATCGCCCACGCGACCCGGGATGCCGCGGCCTCGGTCGGAGATGCGGACTGGCGCGGCCGGCTGGCTCCGGGCTTTGCGGCCGATCTCGTGGTGATCGACACCGACCCGTTCGCCGCGGGCGCGGCATCCCTCCTCACCACCCGGGTGACCGAGACGATCGTCGCCGGCCGCCCCGTCTTCCCCCCGACGATCCATGATGTGGTGTGACGGGATGACCGCCCCGACCCCGGAGGAGAACCGATGACCTGGCGGATGCCGAGCGAGACCGCCCCGCACACCCGCACGTGGATGGCGTTCCCGAGCGAGGGCCCGACCCTGGGAGAAACGGATGCCGAGCGCGAGGCGGGCTACGCCGCCTGGGTCTCGGTCGCCCACGCCGTCGCCGCCTTCGAGCCGGTGTCGATGCTCGTCGACCCGAGCGAGCTGACCCGCGCCCGGCGGATGCTCGGCGACGGGATCGAGATCGTCGAGGCACCCGTGGACGAGTTCTGGCTGCGGGATTCGGGTCCGACATTCGTCGTCGACCCCGAACGGCCGGGCGTCCTCGGCGCCGTGGACTGGATCTTCAACGGATGGGGCGACCACGACTGGGCGGTGTGGGCGAAGGCCGCGCACCACGGCCGGATCATCGCCGAGGCCACGGGCGCCGAGCTTGTCTCGTCGCTGCTCGTCAACGAGGGCGGCGGCATCCATGTCGACGGTGAGGGCACCGTCCTGCTGACCGAGACCGTGCAGCTCGATCCGCGGCGCAACCGCTACGCCGACCGCGCGCACGTCGAGGCCGAGATGCTCCGCACGATCGGCGCCACGCACGCCGTGTGGCTGCCGCGCGGCCTCACCCGCGACTACGGCGACTTCGGCACGAGCGGGCACGTCGACATCGTCGCGACGATGCCGTCGCCGGGCACGGTTCTGCTGCACGACCAGCAGAATCCCGCCCACCCCGACCACGCGGTCTCGGCAGAGCTCCGGGCCTTCCTCGAGACGCAGACGGATGCCGCCGGCCGCCCGTTCGAGATCCGCGACCTGCCCGCACCCGCCACCGTGCGCGACGCCGAGGGCGACGTGGACTGGAGCTATGTGAACCACCTCGTCGTGAACGGCGGCGTGATCGCCTGTGGTTTCGGTGAAGAGGAAGCGGATGCCACGGCCCGCGGCATCCTCGAGGAGGTCTACCCGGGCCGCCGGGTCGTGACCGTCGACGCCCGCGAGCTGTTCGCGCGCGGCGGCGGCATCCACTGCATCACCCAGCAGCAGCCGGAGGTGTCGGCATGATCGACGTGGTCGAGGCGTCCATCGCCGATCTCGCCGCCGCCCTCGCCGAGCGCCGCACCACCGCCGTCGAGCTGGTCGAGGCGCACCTCGCGCGCATCGATGCGTACGACGGCCCCGACACCGAGACGAAGCTCAACGCCGTCGTCGTGCGCAATCCCGACGCGCTCGCCGAGGCGGCCGCGTCAGACGCCCGCCGCGCCGCGGGTGAGGCTCGGGGGCTGCTCGACGGCATCCCGTACACCGCCAAGGACAGCTACATGGTGCGCGGTCTCACGGTCGCCGCCGGAAGCCCGGCGTTCGCCGACCTCGTCGCGGCGGACGACGCGTTCACGATCGCGCGGCTGCGCGAGGCCGGCGCCATCTGCCTCGGGCTGACGAACATGCCCCCGATGGCGAACGGCGGCATGCAGCGTGGGCTGTACGGCCGCGCCGAGAGCCCGTACAACGCCGACTTCCTGACGTCGGCGTTCGCGTCGGGCTCGTCGAACGGGTCGGGCACCGCGACCGCCGCGTCGTTCGGCGTCTTCGGTCTGGGCGAGGAGACATGGTCGAGCGGCCGCGCGCCCGCTGCCTGCAACGGCCTGTGCGCGTACACGCCGTCGCGCGGCATGATCTCGGTGCGCGGCAACTGGCCGCTCGTCCCGACCATGGACGTCGTTGTGCCGCACACCCGCTCGATGGCCGACCTGCTCGCCGTGCTCGACGTGATCGCCGCCGACGACCCCGAGACGCGCGGCGACTTCTGGCGCGCGCAGCCGTGGGTTCCGCTGCCGTCCGTGGACGAGGTGCGGCCGCCGTCGTTCGCCGCGCTCGCCGGCCGCCCGTCGCTGAGGGGCAAGCGCATCGGCATCCCGCGCATGTTCGTCGGCGACGATCCGCTCGCGGGCACCGGCCCCCGTGGGGGCGGAGGGCCGACCGGTGAGCGAATCGAGCCGCGGCCGTCGCTGCTCGACCTGTGGGCGGCGGCGCGCGCGGACCTCGAGGCCGCCGGCGCGATCGTGGTCGATTGCGACTTCCCGCTCGTCAGCAACTACGAGGGTGACCGGCCGGGTGCATCGACGATCCGGACGCGGGGTCTGGTGTCGGACGAGTACCTGCACCGCGAGATCGTCGACCTGTCGGCGTGGGCGTGGGACGACTTCCTCCGCGCCAACGGTCACCCCGGCCTGGCGTCGGTGGACGGCGCGGCGATCTTCCCGCACCCCGAGGGCGCGCTGCCCGACCGGTACACCGGTTTCGACGACGACATCCCCGAGTATCCGGCGCACGTACGCGAGCACCCTGTGGCGTCGTTCACCGAGATCCCAGAGCTGGCCGAGGGGGTGCGCGGTCTGGAGGAGACCCGGCGCCGCGATCTGGAGGAGTGGATGGATGCCAACGGCTTCGCCGCCGTGGTCTTCCCGACGCTCACCGACGTGGCGCCGGCCGACGCCGACGTGAATCCCGCCTCGGCGGACATCGCGTGGCGCAACGGCGTGTGGGTCGCGACGGGCAACCTCGCGATCCGCCACTGCGGCGTGCCGACGGTGACGGTTCCGCTGGGGACGCTGCCGGACGTCGGGATGCCGAGCGGCCTGACGTTCGCGGGCCGCGCCTACGACGACGCGGCGCTGCTGTCGATGGCCGCGGCCTTCGAGGCGCTGTGTCCGCGGCGGACGGTGCCGCCGCGGACGCCGGCGCTGGGGTAGCGCGCTGCGGGGGCGCAGCCGAGGGGAGCCGCGTTCGGTGGCGTTGTCGGGGGTTGGGCGCGATTCGCGCGTTGGGGCGCAAATCGCCCGCCCCAATGCGCGGAATGCGCCCCAAACCGCTTGCTGGCCGGGTGACGCGAGATTCAGGCGACTTGGAGCCGCTGATCTCCCGCGACGTATTCAATGACCAGTTCGCCACCCACGGCATCGATGTACTTGCGGATCGTTCCGATCTTCGCGTTGTCGAGATCGCCGCGCTCGATCTTCGACACCTGCCGCTGTCCCACTCCGATGCGCTCCGCCAATTGCTCTTGCGTCAGGCCGATCGCTTCGCGCAGCTCGCGGAGGCGATGGGCCCGGATCTCGCCCAGCATGCGTTCCTTGTGGGCGTCGACGCGCTCCCGGTTGACGGGACGCTTCGCGAGAAGCTGCTCACGAGTCAGAGTCATTGCAGTCACCCTTCCTTCTTCTCTTTGCGGTCGGTCTTCTTGAGGTTGGCAAGGTGCGCGTCGAACCGGGCGTCGGCGAGAGGAATGTTCCTCCGGTACCAGCCCTTCCAATTGCCCGCTTTGTCGCCCGCTACGAGGAAGATCGCCTTACGTTCAGGATCGAATGCGAAGAGCACCCGCAGCTCGCTCCGACCGGACGAGCCTGGTCTGAGCTCTTTCATGTTCTTGTGCGTGGAGCCCTTGATCGAATCTGCGAGCGGACGTCTGAGCTGTGGTCCCTGCTCCTCGAGAAGCTCGATCGCGGCGACGACCTGCTCGTAGGAGTCCTCGTCGAGTGACATCAGCCAATCCTCGATCAGCTCGAGGTCGACGCTCCACATCGCCATAGTCTAGACCCTGGAAGTACTAGAGATGCCAGGTGGCGAGGGCCGCGACTCCTGCGCCCTGCCAGGATGGCGAGCATGGGGATCTTGCAACGGCTTTTCGGTGCGAAGCGGCCACCCGCGGAACACGTGGACGCCCCGACGGTTTCCGATTGGTCCAGCGTGGTGCCCGATCTCGTGAAGCTCTCTGGCACCACCACAATCGGGCGAGAGGCGATCGCGGCCTTTGTGCAACGGTGTGACCCCGACGACACGGGCTACATCGAAGCGGTCGGCTCCCTGCAGCGTGAGCCGAACAACCCGGTAGACCCTCATGCAGTCGCCGTGTTCGCGCAGGCGGAGCGCATCGGCTACCTTCCGGTCCACGTCGCGAAGGCCTTGGAGCTCTCCCCGCAGGGATCTCGACCCGTACGACTGCAGATCTTCACGCAGCTGCTGGAGAAGGGGCTGCGTGCCGAGGCATGGTGCTGGCTCGGTGAGGGGGGCGCCGGTCTGGCAGTGGTCCGAGCAGAAGAGGCCGCCTTTATCCGTGGGTGCCAAGCGCAGCGCCGGGCACCGACAACGCGACCGACTTGTGAGCGAAGCGCTGGCAGGAGGAGGCGATCGCGCCGAGCAGTTCAAGGCTGGGGCGATCGACGGGTTGCACTACTTGCAGGCGGTGGAGCCCATCAAACAGCTCAAGCGCGAGGGCAGGCTGAACGAAGCACTTGCGCTTTGCTACGTCGCCATTGAGGGAGCAGAGCGTGCGGCGCGGCGGGAGAAGACCTCGCCACCACCCTTTTACACCGAGCAGCAGCCATCGTGCATCGAAAGCTCGGCCAGCGTGACGAAGAGATCGCGGTGCTCCGCCGATATGTTGCGGCGTGCCCGCCCCGATATCAGGAGTCTTCGCTGAAGGCGCGACTGGAGAAGCTACTGGGGTGACTCGGTGAGGGCCTCGACATCTCGGTCTATAAGACATCTCGGTCTATAAGAGGCTTCACTCGAACCAAGAGTTGTCGTTCAACACGACCCGTCGACGTAGGTGACCGCCGAGGCGTTGTCCTTGTCGAGTTCGGCGAAGGCTGAGGTGACTCCGGCCGCGACGGTGCTCGCCCCCTTGCGCAGGATGCCGTCCGCGCCGAGGGTCAGGAGCGTGCCGACCGCGATGCTGTCGGTCGGGACGGTGGCATCCACGTCTCCGGTGGGGAAGGCGACGCCGGTGTCGGTCCACATGCGGCGGTGCATGCCGGTGCCGTCGACGTAGGTGACGTTGAGGTAGTTGCTCATGTCGAGTTCGGCGAAGGCCGAGGTCACGCCCGTGGTGACCGTGTTGCCGCCCTTGCGGAGCGTGCCGTCGGCGCCGAGCGTGAGGAGCGTCCCGACGGCGACGCTGTCGCCGGGGACGGTCTCGTCGACACGGCCCGCCGTGTACGCCGTGCCCGCGGCGGTCCACATGCGCCGGTGCATCCCGGTCGCGGTGACGTAGGTGACGTTGAGGTAGTTGTTCTTGTCGAGCTCGGCGAACGCGGAGGTCACGCCGCTGTCGATGGTGGCATCCAGCCGTCGCAGAACGCCGTCCGGACCGAGCGTGACGAACGTGCCCACCGCGACACTGTTCGCGGGGACCGTGGCGTCGACCTTCGCGCTGGGATAGGCGACGCCGGTGTCGGTCCACATGCGGCGGTGCATGCCGGTCGCATCGACGTAGGTGACGGTGAGGTAGTTGCTTCTCTCCACCTCGGCGAACGCCGATGTGACGCCGGTCGCGATGGTGGAGCTTCCCCGCCGAAGGATGCCGCTGGGGTCGAGCGTCACGAGCGTTCCGACCGCGCGGCTGCCGGTGGGCGCCGCGATGTCGACGCTGCCCGCGGCGGAGCCGGCGCCCGTGTTCGTCCACATTCGACGGCGAAGGTTCTGGGTGTTCGTGCTCGCGGGCACCGTGAGGGTGGCCACGGCCGTGGCGTCCGTCGTCGTGGCGGTGAGGGTGCCGGTGGTTCCGCCGACCTGCGCGCGGATCGCCGGCAGCGGGACACGGCCGGTCTCGTCCGGCACGCCGACGAACGTGCTCGCGCCGTTCGCGAAGCGGTATCCGGTGGAGGTGCTGACCGTCACGACCGCGCTCGCCGCCGCCCCGTCGACCGTGACGGACGCGCCGGTGATGTCGGTGCAGACCGTGCCGCTGTAGATGGCGCGGTCGAAGGTGAGCGTCGTCGTCGTGGACGCGGATGCCACGGGCGCGACGGTGGCGGCGGCGACGGCGGGGAGCGTCCACGCGGCGCCGGCCAGGACAGTTCGGCGGCTCGGACCCGAAGGGACGAGGGCAGACGGCTCGGGGGACGTGGTCATGCGGAGGCCCTTCGGCGGCTGGGGGACGGACCGTTGATTCTTCTATCCGCACGTGCCGCTATCGGTAGCTCTTCCGTGCAGGGGGAGTGGTGAGCACGCGTCAACGGCCGGGGAGGCCGCAGTAAAACCAAGGACCTGCAGCGCACACGGAAACTCACTTCGTGTGCGCTGCAGGGGAGGCTGCATGCGGTCTAGCAGCTCGGGACCTGGGTGTACTTGATGATCCAGCCACCGGTGTTGGTCGGCCAGCTCACGACATTGGTGACGTTGCTGGCGACGACGCCATTGCCATCGATGAGGTCCGTCCCGTCCAAAAAGTGAAAGTAGGGGCCGGGCAGCGGGACAGCGGTAGACGGAATTCCTGTGAACGTCCAGTGCCAGCTGTTTTGGTCGAAGGACTTTGCGACACCGTTCTCGGTGTATTTGATGATCCACCCCCCGTTGCTGATGGGCCAGCTGACGACGTTGGTGACCGCGCTGGCGAACACGCCGCTACTGGTGATGATGTCGGTGCCGTTGAGGAAGTAGCTGTACGCACCCGGCAGGGGGACCGCCGTCGACGGAATCCCCGTGAAGGTCCACTGATACCCAGTACTGTCGAGCGATTTCGCGACGCCGTTCTCGGTGTACTTCACGACCCATCCGCCGGAGTTGGTGGCCCAGCTCACGACATTCGTTACGCCGGTGGCGATCGTCGTGGGACCGTTCATGTTGATGATCTTGTCCCCGTCGAGGAAGAGAACGTAGGCGCCGGGCAGCGGGACGGCGGTGGAGGGGATACCGCTGAAAGTCCACTGGTACCCAGTATTGTCGAGCGATTTCGCGACACCGTTCTCCGTGTACTTCACGACCCATCCGCCGGTATTGGTGGCCCAGCTCACGACGTTCGTCACGCCAGTGGCGATCGTCGTCGGACCGTTCATGTTGATGATCTTGTCCCCGTCGAGGAAGAGAACGTAGGCGCCGGGCAGCGGGACGGCGGTGGAGGGGATACCGGGGAAGGTCCATCGGTAGTTGACCTGATCCAGAGATTTCGCCGACCAGACGTCCGGCGCGGATAGCGTGCTCGAGGTGACGGGGCTACCGGTCGTCATCGCAGATGCCGCCCCGCTGCCCCCCACGGAAGGAACGCTGATCTCCGGCAGATTCACGCGCCCGCTGCCGTCGCTGATCTGCGTGTTCGTCGTCGATCCGCCCGCGAACGTGTACCCGCCGCTCAACGTCGTGGTGACGGAGCGGCCGGCGGTGGGGACGCCGCCGACGGTGACGGTGACGTAGGCGCCGGTGATGGTGCTGCAGGCGGTGCCGGAGTAGCTGGCCTGGTTGAAGGCGAGAACGGCGGCGGTCGAGGCGGATGCCGCGGGGGCGACGGTGGCGACGGCGATGGCGGGGATGGTCCAGGCCGCGCCCTGCAGGATCGTGCGG
>NZ_VBUM01000084.1 GCF_005774735.1 Microbacterium sp. 5K110
CAACTCCACTGCAGCGTGCAGTGGAGTTGTCAGCGGGATGCAGTCTCGCGGTGCCCGGGGCGCCTCAGCGCGACAGGTGGGCGCGCAGCGCGGAGTCGGGGGGTTCGACGAGCACCGCACCGCCGGGCAGTACGACGACCGGCACCTTGCTGCTGCCGCCGAGGGCGGCGGCGTGGGCGGCGTCGGATGCCGATGCCTCGACGTCGACGAACACGTACGGCACATCCGCGTCCTGCAGCAGAGCGCGGGTGCGGAGTGTGTCGGCACAGTCCTGTCTGCCGTAGACGGTGACCTCGTCGGGGGAGCTCATCGGGCCGTGTACCCGCCGTCGACGGGCAGGGTGACGCCCGTGATCCAGTCGGCCTCGTCGGACGCGAGGAACAGCACCGCGTACGCCACGTCGAGGGGCCGACCGAGTCGGCGGATCGACTGGTGCGCCGTCATCATCTCTTCGTAGGCGGGCATTCCGCCCGGGTACTCGGCGGCGATGCCTTCGACGAGCGGAGTGAGCACTGTCGACGGGTTGACGGCGTTGACCCGGATCCGGTGACGGCCGTAGCTGGCGGCATCCTGCTTCGTCTGCATGTTCACCGCGCCCTTGGCCACGTGGTACGGCGTGAACTCGTCGTTGCCGAGGATCCCGTAGATCGACGAGAAATTCACGATCGCGCCCTTTCCGGCCGCGAGGAAGTGCGGAACGGCGGCCTTCGTCGCGAAGAACACGCCCTTCACGTCGACCGCGAACACGGCATCCCACTCCTCCTCGGTCACCTCGTGGGTGGGCTTGTCGGCGCCGATGATTCCGGCGCAGTTGATCAGGACGTCGAGTCCGCCGAACGTCTCGGCGGCGGCGTCGATCGCGCCGCGGACATCGGCCTCGTCCGTCACGTCCACCCGGGTGAAGGTCGCCTCGCCGCCGGACTCCCGGATGCCGGCGGCCACCGCCTCGCCGGCCTCGGGCTGTGCGTCCAGGAGCGCGACGCGCGCCCCCTCCGCGGCGAAGAGTTCGGCCGTCGCGCGGCCCATTCCCGACGCGGCTCCCGTGATCACCGCGCGTTTGCCCTGCAGTCGTGCCATGGGGAATTCCTTTCGTGACGGCGGGGACGCGCTCGCAGGCGTCCCCGCCGGGGTGGGGTGGGATCAGGCGTCGACGGGCTGCTTGGCGTCGGCGCGGTGGAGGAGTGACGCGTAGCCGGACTCCTCGAGCTCGCGGCAGTACCGCTGATACACCTGGCCGCCGCCCATGTAGACCTGAAACTCCTCGGGCTTGCCGGGGATGTTCTCGCCCAGGAACCAGGCCTTGGCCTTCTTGCCCTCGGTGTACATGACGGTCTGGCGACCGGTCTTCTCGGTCTCGTCGCGCCACCAGTCCTCGGACTCCGGTGTCGCCTCGAAGTACTCGATGCCGTTCTCCTCTGCCCACGCCAGGGCCCGCTGGAGCCATTGCGCGCCCAGCTGGATCGGGACGATGAGGTTCGAGTACGGCGTCTGCGGTCCGAGCGACATGAAGAAGTTCGGGAAGCCGTGCGCGTTGATGCCCAGGTTCGACTTGAGCCCCTCCTCCGCCCACTTCTCGCGCAGCGTGCGACCGCCGCGGCCGACGATGTCGATGTGCGTCAGGGTGCCGGTCATGGCGTCGAAGCCGGTCGCGAAGATCAGGACGTCGAGCTCGTACTCGGTGTCGCCGACCTTCACGCCCTTCTCGGTGATCGCCGTGATGGGGGTCTCGGCGGTGTCGATCAGGTGCACGTGGTCGTGGTTGAACGCGGCGTAGTAGCCGTGCCCCGTGGGGACGCGCTTGCCGTTGAACGAGTACGTGCGCGGCGAGAGCAGCTCCGCCGTCTCGGGGTCCTTCACGATCTCGGCGATCTTCGTGCGGATGAACTCGGATGCCAGCTCGCTGGCCTCGTGGTTGGTGGCGAGGTCGGTGAAGCACTCGTTGGCGAAGTGGAACCCGCCCTCGTTCCACTTGCTCTCGAAGATGCGGCGCCGCTCGTCCTCGGACACCTCGAGCGCGCTGTGCTCCGCGGGTTCCATCGCGACGCCGAACGGGTGGTTGGCGGCCTTCTCGTACACGAGGTCGTAGTTCTCGCGGAGCCACGCCATGTCCTCTTCCGAGACCTTGTCGTTGCTCGTCTCGACGATGAAGTTCGGCGTGCGCTGGAAGACGAAGAACTCGTCGACCTGGCCGGCGATGACGGGCACGATCTGGATGCCGGAGGCACCGAGGCCGATGAGCCCGACGCGCTTGCCCGACAGGTCGACTCCCTCCCGCGGCCACTGCGCCGTGTGGTACTTCTCGCCGCGGAAGGTGTCGATGCCGGGGATCTCGGGGAAGATCGGCTGCGACAGCACGCCCATGCCGCTGACCAGGTACTTCGTGGTGAGCGTGTCGCCACCCGCGAGATGGACCGTCCAGGTGTTGGCATCCTCGTCGTACACGGCGGACTCGACCCGGGTGTTGAGCCGGATGTCGCGGCGGAGGTCGAGACGATCGGCGACGAAGTTGAGGTACGACAGCACCTCTTCGCCGGAGGGGTAGCGCTCGGTCCAGGTCCACTCGTCGCGCACCTCCTTGGAGAAGGAGAACGAGTAGTACGAGTACTCGCTGTCGGTGCGGACACCGGGGTAGCGGTTCACCCACCAGGTGCCGCCGATGCCGTCCTCGCCGTCGACGGCGAGGGTGCGCAGGCCGATCTCGCGGAGGTGGTGGAGCATCGCAAGACCCGAGAAACCGGCGCCGATGACGATGGCGTCGTAGTCGCGGTCGGGGGTGCCGGGGGCAGTGAAGTCGCTCATGGCGGGGGTCCTTTCGGTGGAGAGGGTCATGCCGAGACGTGGGCCGAGCTGGTCGCCCGCACCCACTCGGCGATCAGGCGGATGGAGGTGTCGGCGGGGGCGTGACGTCCCGCCTGGAGGGGCCAGACGTGCTGCTCGCCCGAGACGGTGTCGAAGGTCACGTCGACGCGGTCGCGCTGGGCGCGCTCGGCCAGGCGGACCGCGTCGGAGTACAGCGACTCGGCGTCGCTCGCGGTGATGAACAGCGGCGGGAACCCGGTGAAATCGGCGTAGAGCGGATTCACCAGCGGGTCGGTGGGGGAGGCGCCACCGGAGAGGTAGCGGTCGATGTTCCCCTGCAGCCCCTCGCGGGCGATCAGGAAGTCGGTGGCGTCGTTGGTCTCGATCGTTTCGCCGGAGTTCTCCATGTCGAGCCACGGCGAGATTGTCGCGACCCGGCCCGGAAGAGCGGCGCCGCGCTGCAGCCGGCGCAGGACGGTCGCGATCGCGATGCTCGCTCCCGCGCTGTCGCCGACCGGGGTGATCGCCTCGGCGGCGATGCCGTCCGCGATGAGGGCGTCGATCACGGCATCCGCGTCGTCCAGCTGCGCGGGGTACGGGTGCTCGGGGGCGAGCCGGAAGTCGGCGACGAACGCCGACGAGCCGGCAGCCTTGGCGAGGTGCCCCGCCATCTTGCGGTGGCTCGCCGACGATCCGAGAGCGAACCCACCGCCGTGCAGCACGAGCAGGATGCGATCGCGGTCCGCCTCGAGGGGCGTGACCAGGATGCCGGGGACGCCCCCGATGCTCGTCGAACGGTACGTCACGTCCTCCGGTTCGGCCGTCGCGCGCTGCCAGTCCTCGAACACCCATCGAAGGACGGGGAGCGACATGTCGGGGGCGGCGGTGAACTCGACGGTCCACTCGGCGTAGATCTCCCCCAGGGCGTCGGTGGGCCTGTTCTCGGCCATTCGCGGATCCTCCTCATCGTGGATTCCAGGTCGTTCCGGGGCATCGAAGCGCCTCGGTGACCCCAGGATGAACCGCCCTCCGGCCGTCGCGACGGGGTGTCGCAGAATGAGTCACTCGCGTCTCACCGTGACGCGATCGGGGCCCCGCTCGCCGCCGCAGACTGCTGACACCACCACATCCGTGCCGGCATCCACAGCGGGGAATACACCTCCTGGCCGGCTCTCAATGACGAGAAAGTTGGCACGCACATGCGAAACAGCACCGCGCTCCGCGCGGCGGCAGCCCTGGCCGCCGCCGGCGCACTCCTGCTCACCTCGGCCTGTTCGACCGGATCGCTGTCGGCCGGATCCGGCGACGAGCCGTCTTCCGGCTCGAGCGACAGCCAGGTCACCACCGGCACCGTCGGGGTCCAGGGGGACATCCAGGACATCTCGAACTTCTGCGGCGACAAGGACATCACGGTCGCACTCGCCGACGGCTTCGGCGGCAACTCCTGGCGCAAGATCACCCGCGCGATCTTCGAGACAGAGGCGGCCAAGTGCCCCAACATCACGAAGGTCCTCTACACCGATGCGCAGGGCGACACTCAGAAGGCGATCAGCGACATCAACTCGCTCGTGGCCCAGGGCGTCGACGTCATCGTCACGTTCGTCGACGGCGGCGAGGCGCTCCTGCCCACGATCCAGAAGGCGACCGAGGCCGGCGTGAAGGTCGTGCCCTTCGTCGGTTCGCCCGGCGGGACCCCCGGGAAGGACTACGTCGACTTCGTGTCCGAGGACATCACCACCTACGGCAAGAACCTCGCCGACTGGACCATCAAGACGATGGGCGGCAAGGGCAATCTGGTCATGCTGGGCGGCATCGCCGGCAACTCCTACTCGCAGGGCGTCTACGAGGGCGTCCTCGAAGCCGTCAAGGAGAACCCCGGGGTGACGCTGCTCAACACCGACGGTCCCGTCGCGACCGACTGGGAGCCCGGGAAGACGCAACAGGTCGTGGCCGGACTCATCACGAAGTACGGCGACATCAACGGGATCGTGGCCGACTACGGCGGCGGTTCGGTCGGCGGCATCCGTGCCTTCGAGGCCGCGGGCAAGCCGTTCCCGGTGTGGTCCGCGAACGACAGCAACGAGTTCGCCTGCCTCTGGTACGAGTACAAGGACACGCAGCCGACGTACCAGATCGCCACGGAATCCTCCCGCAACTGGATCGTCACGGTGGCCCTGCACAAGGCCCTCGCGGCGGCGAACGGGCTGCCCAACGACGAGCCGTCCACGTACAACCTCGAGATCATCGAGGACTCCACGGACTCGTCGAAGCAGCCGAAGTGCGAGAGCAGCCTGCCCGCCGACGCGATCCTCTCCTCGGGCTTGTCGGTCGACCAGCTGAAGCAGCTGTTCCAGTGATCCCCCGCCGGGGTCGCGGCGTCGCGGCCCCGGCATCCACTCCACTCCCAGGAGGAGAACGAAAGCCATGAACCGACTCACCGGAAAGGTCGCCGTCGTCACCGGCGCCGGCCGCGGCATCGGCCGCGCGATCGCCGAGGCCCTGCACGCAGAGGGTGCGACGACGATCGCCACTTCCCGCTCCTCGGCCGACCCCACGTTCGGTCCGATCGCGTACACGCCGCTCGACGTCGCGTCCGAGGCCGACTGGCGCCGCGTCGTCGGCGAGGTGCTCGACGCCCACGGACACATCGACGTCCTCGTCAACAATGCCGGGATCATCGCCTACGACCCGCTGCACGAACTCGCCATGGAGGACTGGCAGAAGGTCGTGGCCACCAATCAGACCGGGGTCTGGCTGGGCATGCGCGAGGTGATCCCGCACATGATCACGCAGGGTGGCGGGTCGATCATCAACATCTCGTCGATCTGGGGATCGGCCGCCGTCGGCGGCGCCCACGCGTATCACGCGACCAAAGGCGCGGTCCGCAACATGTCCAAGAACGCCGCCATCACGTACGCCACGCAGAACGTGCGCGTGAACTCCCTGCACCCGGGGTTCATCGAGACCCCGCTGACCGACGCACAGGCCGCCGAAGTCAACGCGTACGTCGTCTCGCAGACCCCGATGGGGCGCGCCGGTCACCCCCACGAGATCGCCGCGGGCGTCGTGTTCCTCGCCAGCGACGAGGCCAGCTTCGTCACCGGCTCCGAGCTCGTCATCGACGGCGGCTACCTCGCCCAGTGATGCACACCCGACAGAACGGATTCGCCATGACCGACATCGACATCGGAACGTCCCCGGCGCCGCCGGGGACGACCGCGGAGGTCTCCTCCCTGCTGAGACTGGACGGCATCACCAAGACCTTCCCGGGCGTCCGCGCCCTCACCGACGTGCACCTGGACGTGCGCGCCGGGGAAATCCACGCCCTGGTCGGCGAGAACGGCGCGGGGAAGTCCACGCTCATGGCCGTGGCGTCCGGGGCGCTCGCCGCGGACGAGGGCACGGTGTCGATCGCCGGCACCGAACTCGCCTCCGCTGATCCAGAAGAGGCGCGGCGCTTGGGCCTCGGCATCGTCCGCCAGGACCCGGCGCTGCTGCCCGACCTCACGGTTGCCGAGAACATGGCAGTCGGCGTCGGGCTCCGTCGCGTCGGGGGCCTCGGCCGTGCCGTGGGATGGGCGGCCGAGCAGCTCGCCCCGTGGGACATGGGCATCGACCCCCGATCCCGCGTCGCCGACCTGTCTGTCGAGCAGCGGTTCGTCGTCGAGATCGCGAAGGCGCTCGCCCTCGAGCCGCGCGTGCTCATCCTCGACGAGCCCACCGAGCACCTCAGCCTCGAAGAGGTGCAGAAGCTGTTCGCGCGGGTGCGCGAGGTCGTCGCCGGTGGCGCCGCGGTGGTCTACATCTCGCACCGCATCCCCGAGGTCAAGCAGATCTCCGACCGCATCACGGTGCTCCGCGACGGCAAGGTGCGCGGCACCTTCCCCTCGGCCGACGTGGACGAGGCGCAGATCATCGAACGGGCCATCGGCCGCAAGCTCGAGGCCGTCTTCCCAGAGAAGGGCAGCAGCGCCGGCACCATCCGGGATGCCGATCGGCTCGCGGTCCGCGCGCTGAGCGGCGATCACTTCCACGACGTCTCGCTCACCGTCCGCTCCGGCGAGATCGTCGGTCTCGCCGGTGTCCAGGGGAACGGCCAGGCGGCGCTGATCCGCGCGCTCGCGGGCCTCGAGGCATCCTCCGGCGAAGTGACCGTGGACGGCCGTCGCGTGAGAGGAGGGTCTGCCGGTGCGGCGGCCGCGGGGGTCGTCTACGTCCCCGCCGACCGGCATCGCGAGGGCGTGTTCCTTCCGCTGTCGGTCGCAGAGAACGTGTCGGCCGGCACCCTGCCGGAAGCCTCCGCCGCGGGCTTCGTCAGCGACCGGCGGATGGTGGCGCGGGCGAAGGAGATGATCGGACGCCTGTCCATCAAGACTCCGAGCCCCCGCACCGCGGTCTCGTCCCTGTCGGGCGGCAACCAGCAGAAGGTCGTTCTGGCGCGGACACTCCTCGCCCGGCCCCGCGTCCTCCTCGCCGAGGAGCCGACCCAGGGCGTCGATGCCGGGGCCCGCGTCGACATCTACCGGATCCTCCGCGAGGCCGCCGACGAGGGCGCCGCGGTGGTCGTGCTGTCCTCCGACGGTGTCGAGCTGGAGGGACTGTGCGACCGCGTGCTGATCCTCTCGCGCGGCGAGGTCGTGCAGGAGCTCTCCGGGGACGAGGTGACCGAGACCGCGATCGCCCGCGCCGCTCTGACGTCCACGACCGTGCGCGCCCGCGAGGAGACCGACGGCCGTCGGCACCGCCTCCGCGCGTGGCTGCGCGGCGACCACGCTCCCGCCGTCGCCCTCGCCGCGGTCTTCGTGGCGCTCGCCATCGCGGTCGCGACCACGAACGGCTCCTACTTCTCGCCGTTCAACCTCAACAACCTGCTCTTCATGATCGCGCCGCTGCTGTTCGTCGGAGCAGCGCAGCAGGTCGTGGTGCTCGGGTCGGGGTTCGACCTGTCGGTCGGGCCGCTCATGGGGTTCCTCGTCGTGCTCTCGTCGTTCTGGATCATCGACGGCGGCAACCTCTACGTCGGCCTCGCCCTCATGGCGGCCGGCGCCATCGGGGTCGGTGTCATCAACGGGCTGCTCGTCACCCGGTTCGCGATCAGTCCGGTCGTCGCGACGCTCGCGATGTTCATGGCGCTGCAGGGCCTGTATCTGCTGCTGCGGTCCACGCCCGGAGGGGTCATCTTCGCCGGGGTCTCCGACATGATCCAGTCCCGCGTCGGCCTGGTGCCGATCGCGACGATCGCGGGCATCGTGGTGCTCGTCCTGCTCGAGATCGCCCTGCGCCGCACGCGCTGGGGAGTGCAGCTGCGGGCCGTGGGGTCGCACGACGCGGCCGCCGCCCGCCTCGGCATCCGTGTCGGATGGGTGCGGTTCCTCTCGTACGTGCTCTGCTCGCTGCTGGTGCTCCCGGCGGCCGTGATCCTCATGGCCCAGATCGGGATCGGCGACGGGCGGCCGTCGTTGTCGTACACGCTGGCATCCGTCACCGTCGTGGTCCTGGCCGGCACGAGCATCTTCGGCGGACGGGGGTCGTTCATCGCCGTCATCGCCGCGGCGTTCCTCGTGCAGCAGATCCTCAACGTCTCGCCGTTCCTCGGGCTGTCGCAGGCCTGGTCGTACTGGCTGCCCGGTCTCGTCACGCTCGCCGCCGCGGGGCTCTACGCCGCGCTGCGTGGCGGCGGTCGCCGTCGACGTCGCCCGCGGGGCGCCGCCATCGCTTCTCCCGGAGGTGCCTCATGACCCGGATCGACGCTCCACGCTCCGCGCCGGAGACCACGACCACATCGCTCCCCGTTCCGCCGACCGGTCGCTCGGCCGAGGCGGTCTGGCGCCGGGCGCTCGCGGGCAGTTGGGTGCCGATCACCGTGGCGACCGTCGCGCTGTTCCTCGTGAGCCCCGTCATCGCGCCCGGAAGCCTGGATGCCGCGCCCCTGCTGTCGATGCTTCCGTTCGCGTCCGTGCTCGCCATCGCCGCAGCCGGACAGACGCTCATCGTGCAGCAGCGCGGTCTCGACCTGTCGGTGCCGGGCATGATCGCGCTGGCCGCGGTGCTCGCCACGGCCCTGCCGCAGCAGTACGGCTGGGGCGTGTGGCCGGCGGTCGTGGCGGCGGTGGTGCTGCCGGGCGTCTTCGGGCTGCTCAACGGCGCGATCGTGGCGGGCCTGCGGATCATGCCGCTCGTCGCGACCCTCGGCATGAACGCCGTGCTGCTGGGCACGGTCTTCTCGATCGCGAACGGCACGCCCTCGGGCGCGGCCGACGAGCTGAATCGCTTCGCGCTGGCCCGCACGCTGGGCATCCCGAACACCGCGTTGATCGCGGTCGTCGTGATCGCCGTCGCGGCCGTGGTCACGCAGCGCTCGATCATCGGCCGGCGTCTCACGGCGGTCGGGGTCAGCGAGCCCGCCGCGGCCGTCGTCGGCGTGCGGGTGCGGGCCTACCAGATCGCGGCGTACGGCTTCGCGGGTCTCTGCTACGGCGCCGCCGGCGTGCTGCTCGCCGGGTACACCAAGACCCCGGCGCTGTTCCTCGGCGACCAGTACCTGCTGCCGACGGTCGCCGCGGTGGTGCTCGGCGGGACGGCGCTCACCGGCGGCATCGCGTCGATCGCCGCCACCGCCGTCGCTGCACTGTTCCTCACGCAGCTCGGTCAGCTGCTCCGGTCGGTCGGCTGGCCCGACGCGCTGCAGCTGCTGACGCAGGCGATCGTGCTCGTGCTGGTCGTGGTCATCCGCGAGTTCGTGCCGGTGCTCGTGCGGCGCAGGGCCGTGCGGCGGATGGCGCGGGAGTCCTGACGGAGGTCGGTGCGGGACGAGGGCGGAGGTACGTCGGGTGCCTCCGCCCTTCCGTGTGCGGCGGGCGGTGAGGCGTGCGGTCGGGGCGTGCGGCGAGGGCGGTTCCGCCGTCTCGCGGTGCACGGTGGCGCGAGATCGGTCGAGGATCTCGATGGCGCGGGAACGGTTGCCGTTGGCTTTGCAGCGCACGCTGCAGGGCCTCGAGCTCGGCGCGCTCGATCATCGACGTCGCCCGGGGACACCGGGCGAACATGGGCAGGGCCCGCCGGTCAGGCCGTCAGCCGGTAGGTCTTCATCTTGCGGTAGACCGTCGCGCGGGAGAGGCCGAGGATCTCGGCGGCACGGGAGCGGTTGCCACCGGCCTCCTGCAGGGCGCGCCGGATGGCCTCGAGCTCGGCGCGCTCGATCATCGTCATCGATCGCGCACCCCGGACCGACATGGGTAGGTCGGACGCGTCGATCGCACCGCGGCGGCCGCTCAGCGCGAGCTGCTCGATGACGTTGCGCAGCTCCACGATGTTGCCGGGCCAGGCGTGCGCTTCAAGGGCGGCGAGCGCGTCGCGGGTGGGCTCCAGGTGCGCGGAGGCTGCGGCATGGTCGGCCAGCACCCGCCAGAGCGGGCCGACGTCACCGGAACGCTCGCGCAGGGCCGGCACCCACGTCGTCGGGTAGCCGACCCGGGTCGCGAACGATCCCGCCTCGGCGCGGTCGGCGGCCGACAGGGTGAGGAGGACGGCACCACGCGAGGGTGCCGAGTCGACGAGCGACACCATGCCCGACAGGGAACCCGCATCGAGCGTCTGGATGCCTTTGACCACCACGGGGGCGCCGGCGCCGAGCCGCTCGGACAACCGCTGCAGCCAGCGGCGCGAGCCCAGCACGTGACGCTCGGCGGCGTCGACGACCGTCGCGGCGCGGGCGACGCCGGGGCGGTGCGGAAGCCCGAGGGCCAGTGATGTCTTGCCCGTCCCCGGTTCGCCCGCGATGAGCAGTGGCGTGCGCGCCTCGCGGTGCCGCGCGACGGTCTGAGCCACGGCGAGCCACTCGCTCGACCGCCCGGCGAGGGCGGGGCGGAGCGGCCCGAATCCGCCGTGCGTGACCGGGCGCTCCCCGACGGTGACGACGGCGACGCTTCCCGCGCCGTCCTGCAATCGGGTGACCTGAACATCGGCGTACCCGGACGACAGCTCGACGTTGACACGACCGCCCCGTGACTCCTCGGCGCACAGGCGCTGGACCAGCGCCATGTCCGCGGTCGACAGCCGCGAGGCGCGCTGGTTCTGCATCAGCAGGCCGTCGGGGCCGAGCGCCACGACCGGTCCCTGCTGGACGCGGGAGGCGGCGAGGAAGGCGGCGAGCATGCTGCGGGCCGCCGGGCGCTCGGCATCCATCACGTGCTGTCCGAGCTGCGCGGCGATCGAATGCGTCAACGGTCGGAGGAGTTCGGGACGTTCGGTGATGTGCGTCGAGAGGGTGACCACGGCCAGCAGTCGGCCCGTCAACGGGTGGCGCACCGGACTCCCCGTGCACACCGCCGAGCGGTAGAACTCGGCGAAGTGCTCGTTGCCGGTGATCTGCACGCTGCGCCCGGTCGCGGCGACCGTGCCGACGCCGTTCGTGCCGACGGTCTCTTCTGAGAGCACGGCTCCGCGCACAGTGCCGAGGCGGTCGAGGTGGTCGGCGGCGGCACGATCGTGCGTCCATCGCTGCAGGATGCGTCCCTCGGAATCGGCGAGCAATAGGCCCAGACCAGTGCCGTCGAGTTCGTCCGAGACGCGGGCGAGCGGAGCCTGGAACATCTCGAGCAAGTGGCTGTCGAGCAGGTCCACGCCGACCTGGGGCACGTCGCGGATGCGGTCGGGTGAGCCGAGGGCGTCCTTCGAGCGTTGCCACGAGGTCACGAGGTCGGGGCGCAGGGCGGCGGAGGCGGACGAGGCGGTGAGGATCTCGTTCTTCGCCTGCTCGATGAGCCGCGCGGAGGTGGTGGTCATCTTCGACTCCTTCGTCGAGGACGGGCGCGCTCGCCCGTCGATGCGGATCACACGATCCGGATGCGAGGGGCGGGCTGTCGGGTGCGCTGAGAGTACCCCACCGGCGGGTTCGGCGGAATGGGGCGTCCGGTGCTCATACCGCGACCTCGTCGAGGTGCACGAGGTTGCCGTCGGAGGTGGCGCGCCGCTCGTACTCGAGCACCGCGAGGCGTCCGGCGAGCTCGATGTGGTGCTCGCTGGTGGCACGGGCGGCGACCGGGTCGCGGTCGACCGCGGCGGCGCGCACGATCGCCGTCAGCTCCTCGAACGACTGCGCGACGCGGTCGTCGTCGAGGAAGGCGTAGCGGCGGAAGAGGCCGATCCGGGTGTGGACGCCCGACAGCTCGTCCGAGAGCACCTCGTTGTCGGCTCCGGTGAGCAGGATCCGGTAGAACTCCGACTTGCTCGCTTCGCGGCTGGCGAGCGTCCCGTGCAGATATTCCGCGGTCATGGCGGCGTGATGGTCGATCAGTCGGGCGCAGTCGGCGGGGCTCGCGCGTCGCGCGAACAGGGCCGCGGCGAGACCCTCCAGGGCCGCCCGTACTTCGTACAGCGACTCGATCTCGCGCTTGGTCAGCACGGCCACGATCGGCCCGCGCCCGGGGAGCACCGAGATCAGGCTCTCGCTCTCGAGCTGACGGAGCGCCTCGCGGATGACGGTACGGGAGACCCCGTACGCGGTGCACAGATCGTTCTCACGAAGGCGCTCGCCGGGCGCGCGGCGACCCTCGAGGATCTCCTCGCGCAAGAGCAGCAGGACCTGCTGACGCAGCGGGGCGGCGTGCCGTTCGATGACGGGCATGGGCGGCGGCCTTTCGGGAGATGTCTCACATCGAGACACTCGCCGGTCTCCGGCGGGTGTCGCTATTACCGTAATACGAGATGACGATTCCCGAAAGGATCAACGATGACCACTCTCGCTCCGCCGTCGCGAACGGCGACGTTGCGCGGCCACTCCGTGCCGTTGGATCTGTTCATCGACGGCGAGTGGCGCGCCGGTGACGGCGACTTCGCGGTCTACGACCCGGCATCCGGAGCGGAGATCGCCCGCGTCGCCGACGGCACTGCCGCCGATGGCAGGGCGGCGCTGGATGCCGCGGCCGCCGCCCAGCCCTCGTGGGGCGCGGTGCCCCCGCGCGAGCGCGCTGACCTGTTCGCCCGCGCGCACCGGCTGCTGCTCGAGCGGGGCGAGGCCATCGCCGAGATCATGACGCTGGAGAGCGGCAAGCCCCTCGCGGAGTCGCGGGCGGAGTTCCAGCTCAGCGCCGACTTCTTCCTCTGGTACACCGAGCAGATCGCCCACCTGCACGGCTCGTTCGCGCACGGCTCCCGCGGGGGGTACCGCATCGTCACGACGCACCAGCCCGTCGGGCCGACGCTGCTGATCACGCCGTGGAACTTCCCCCTGCTCATGATCGCCCGGAAGGCCGGCGCCGCGCTGGCGGCAGGCTGCACGACTGTCGTCAAGACGGCCCGCGAGACGCCGCTGACGTGCGCTCTGTTCGTGTCGGTCCTCACCGACGCAGGCTTCCCGCCGGGCGTCGTCAACCTCGTGCACACGACGTCGTCGTCCGCGATCTCGGCCGAAGTCATGGCCGACCCGCGGCTGCGCAAGGTGAGCTTCACGGGGTCGACCGAGGTCGGGGCGACGCTCCTGCGCCAGGCCGCTCCAGGGATCGTCAACGCCTCGATGGAGCTCGGCGGGGACGGACCTTTCGTGGTGCTCGCCGACGCCGACGTCGAGGCCGCCGCGGCGCAGGCGATCGTCGCGAAGTTCCGCAACGCCGGTCAGGCGTGCGTCGCGGCGAACCGCATCATCGTGCACGAAAAGGTCGCCGACGCGTTCATCGAGCGCTTCGTCGCCCTCGCCAGAGCGCTGCGCGTCGGGAGTGGCTTCGAGGCTGGAACCGACGTCGGCCCGATCATCTCGGCCCGGCAGCGCGACGGCGTGGCCGAACTCGTCGCCGAGTTCGAGCGTATCGACGCGACGTTGCTCGCGGGGGGACGCGCCATCGACGGCGACGGGTACTTCTTCGAACCCACTGTCTTCGAGGTGCACGATCGCGACAGCGACGTCTGCCACCGTGAGCTGTTCGCCCCGATCGCGGCGATCTACCGCGCAGAGAGCACGGCGGATGCCATCCGCTTCGCCAACGACACCCGGTACGGTCTGGCCGCGTACGTGTTCACGCGTGATCTGTCCCGCGCGTTCGCCGTCGCCGAGCGGCTCGACTTCGGCATGGTGGGCATCAACCGCGGGATCATGGCCGATCCCGCCGCCGCTTTCGGCGGCGTGAAGGCCTCCGGCCTGGGTCGCGAAGGCGGCCAGGACGGTATCTACGAATTCCTCGAGCCGAAGTACCTGGCCGTCACCGTCGACGAAGAAGGAGCCCTCTCGTGAGCGACACCACCGTCCTGCCCGCCGCCGCCCGGACCGAGAACGACCTGGCGCTGGGGCTGCTGCGTCAGCCGCGCTCGGTCCTGTTCGGCCCGGGGCAGCGCCGCCAACTGCCGCGGATCGTCTCCGAGATCGGGCACCACGCCCTGCTCGTCACCGACGAGCGGATGTCTTCCAGCGCCGAGTTCGGCGAGATCGCCGACGGGCTCCGCGCCGCGGGCGTCGAGGTCGAAGTGTTCGACCGCACGGAGCCCGAGCTGCCCCGTGAGAACGTCATGGCGGTCGCCGAGCGATATCGCGAGCTGCCCATCGACGTGATCGTCGGTGTCGGTGGTGGGTCATGCCTCGACCTCGCGAAGGTGTCGGCGGTCGTGCTCGCCAATGGCGGCGACGTGCGCGACTACTACGGCGAGTTCCTCGTGCCCGGACCGGGAGTACCGGTGGTGACCGTCCCCACGACCGGCGGAACGGGCGCCGAGGTCACGTGCATCTCGGTCGTCTTCGATGGCGAGCGGGGCATGAAGGTCGGAGTCGCGAGTCCGCACCTCGAGGCGGCGGTCGCCGTCATCGATCCGCAGCTGACGCTGACGTGTCCGCCCGGGCTCACCGCCGCGACGGGCGCGGACGCGCTGTCGCACCTGGTCGAGGCCTTCACGGGGCGCGCGAAGAACCCGACGTCGGAGGAACTCGCGACCAAGCTCTATGCGGGGAAGAATCTGCTCACCGACGTGTACGCGCGTCAGGGGCTGTCGTTGCTCGGCCGCTCGCTGCCCGCGGTCGCGTCCGATCCTTCTGACCTGGCCGCCCGCACCGACACGATGTTCGCCTCGTACTGCGCGGGGATGGCGATCAACACCGCGGGCACCGCGGGTGCGCACGCCATCCAGTCGCCGATCGGCAACCTGACGCACACGCCGCACGGGTTCGGCGTCGCTGCCCTTCTGCCCTGGGTCATGCGGTACAACCTGCCGAGCCGTGTCGCGGAGTTCGCCGAGATCGCCCAGCTCCTCGGGGCGGAAGATTCCTCCGCGAGCGACGAGGAACGGGCGCGGGAGGGCATCCGAGCAGTCGAACGACTGCTGCGGGCGGTGGGGGCTCCGACCGACCTCGCGACCCTCGGCCTCTCGCCGGAGCACTTCGAAGCCGTTGCCGACCAGGCGATGCTCGCCACGCGACTGACGGCGAACAACCCGCGGGAGCTGACCCGCGCGGCCGTGCTCGAGATCCTGCGCCGCGGCCACGCCGTTGACCACGACTGGTGGGGCGAGTGAGCGCCCGACCCGTCGCGATCGTCGGGTCGGGGGCGATCGGCGTCGCCTTCGCGGTGCTCTTCGCCCGCGCGGGGCGCCCGGCCGCGGTCTTCGACATCGACGAGGCCGCACTCGAGCGGGGTCGCGCCGACGTGCGGGCCCGGTTGCGGCTCCTCGCCGACGCGGGGTTGCTCGACGAGGAACCTCCGGTGGTGGCGGCGCGGATCGGATGGCACACGGATGCCGCGGCGGCCGCGCGCGATGCGGAGCTCGTGCAGGAGTGCGCCCCCGAACGCGCCGACCTCAAGCGCGATGTGCTGTCGCGGTTCGCGGCGGTGACCCCCGCCGATGCGATCCTCGCGAGCTCGACGTCGGCGATCGCCCCGTCCATCCTGGCGGACGGACTCGCCCCGGAGATCGCTGCGCGCGTGGTCGTGGGGCATCCGGGGAACCCGCCGTATCTGCTGCCGGTGATCGAGGTCGTCCCCTCGCCCGTGACGGCATCCGGAGTCGTCGATCGCGCCGCCGACGTGTACCGGTCGGCCGGGTTGCGCCCGGTGCTGCTGCGGCGCGAGATCGAGGGCTTCGTCTTCAACCGACTGCAGGGCGCGCTCCTGCGCGAGGCCTACTGCTTGGTGCGCGACGGGATCGTCGACGCCGCGGACGTCGATGAGGTCGTCCGCAGCGGCCTGGGCCGCCGGTGGAGCATCATCGGCCCCTTCGAGACGAGCGACCTCAACGTGCGCGGCGGTATCGCGGCGCACGCCGAACGCATGGGCGCGTCGTACGCACGCATGGGCGCCGAGCGCGGGCAGCACGACCCGTGGACGCCCGACCTAGTCGCCCGGGTCGAGGCCGAACGCCGCGCGGCGCTGCCCCTCGAGGACTGGGACGAGCGCGTGCGGTGGCGCGACGCCCGCCTGATGGCGCTGACACCGCTGTGGGACGCGGCATCCTGAGCCTCGCGCAAGCCGGTGCGCGTCCCGCCCCCCCGGTTGACCGGCCTCGGTTTCGCCGGCCCGCGTTTCGCCGAGACTGCACCTGACTGACAACTCCACTGCAGCGTGCAGTGGATTTGTCAGCTGGATGCAGTCTCGCGGTGCGCCGGGCGGTTCAGCGCGACAGGTGGGCGTGCAGCGCGGCGGCGGGGCGGCCGGGCGCCTCAGCGCGACAGGTGGGCGCGCAGCGCGGTGGGGC
>NZ_VBUM01000085.1 GCF_005774735.1 Microbacterium sp. 5K110
GATCGACATGAGGAAGGTGTCCTTCAGTGGTGAACCCGGGCGTCGAGTGTGCGGGGTTCGACGGGAGGTGTGTGGCCGAGGGGCCGGTGCGCGGTGCCCGCGAGCGCGTGATCGACGCGGAAGGCGGACGACCGGGCGACGACGCCGGCGTTCAGAAGCGCGGGGTCGTCGGAGCGAGGGTCGCTGTTAGCGGCACATTCGACAACACATGACAACGCGGCCGGGCATCATCATGCCGGCAGTCCCGTTCGCCTCCCGGGCGGACAGAGAAAGCGCGTTGACAGTCATGGGGGTGATTATGACCTACCGGGTCGGATCACGTCAAATCATGACGCCCCGAGAATGTGGCATCCTGCTGTGTTTGCCGGAACAGGCTGAGCGTTCAGCGAGCACAATGCTCTCCCGACGCCGTGGGCGACGGAGCGGCGTACGGTGATGTTCCATGACCGATCTCCGTTTCGCCGACGACCGGGCCGCCTCGCGGTACACGCTGCACGACGGCGACGACCTGGTGTCCGTGCTGGACTACCGAGACGACGGACGCACGATCGCCCTCACGCGCGCCTTCACCATTCCGACCTTCCGTGGGAAGGGCTACGCCGCGGTCGTCGTGGAGCGGGCCGTGGATGCGATCGAGAGCGCGGGCGATCGCGAGATCCTGCCCGTGTGCTGGTACGTGGGGGAGTGGTTCCAGGCCCACCCCGAACGGGCCGGGCTGCTGCACGCCCGATCCTGAGCGCGTCCGGTACCCACGCCCCCGGAGTCCGTCAACCCCCGCCGTCATGCGGCGGGTCGGCGGGAAGCTGGAGTCGGTGAAAGGGGATGCCATGACCCACGATCGCGACCTGCCCGAAGGCGTCATCGACGCGATTCCGCCGGGAGGCTGGGAGAGCGGCGACGTCGCCGATGGCGAGACCGCCGAGCAGAACGCCCACGCGAAGGGGTCCCCGCGTCTGAACGACGCGGAGCCCTCGGACCCCATCGAGGGCGATGCCGCCAGCCAGGGCATCGACCCCGACATGAGCACGGAGGAATGACATGACCGACCACACCCGCAGCCCCGAGCCCTCGGACGGCCCCGAGGGCGGTGCCGCCGCCGCCGACTCGGTCGGTGGTGCTCTACACGAGGATCGGAAGGTCCCGCGGCCGGACGAGCAGTCCGGGCCGGCGATGGACACCCACCCCACCGACGACGCGGCGCGCATCGACGGTGTCGTCGTCCAGACGCGCGCCGACGTGGGCGACGCCCCCGAGGAGCGCATCGCCGACGTCCTGCGCCAGCGTTTCGCCGACATCGGACTCGATGTCGGCGACGACCGGATCCGCGCGCTGGCGGCCGAGGTCGCCGGCGGGTGACGCTCGGCGCGGGCGACCCGCGCATCGGCTGAGCGCCGATGTCGGAGCCCCGACGTACCGTGTCAGCATGCGGATCCTGCACACCTCGGACTGGCACATCGGACGGTCGTTCCACGGCCACTCGACACTCGACGCGCTCGCCGAGGTCCTCGATGTCCTGGTCGGACAGGTGCGCGCGTACGACGTCGACGTCGTCGTGGTCGCGGGCGACGTGTTCGACTCGGCGGCGCCGTCGGCCGCGTGCTACCCGCTGCTGACGCGCACGCTCGCGGCCCTCGCCGACGCCGGGGCGCGTGTCGTCGTCACGTCCGGCAACCACGATTCGGCCGCTCGGCTGGGTTTCCAGTCCGCCCTGCTCCGGTCCGAGATCACCGTGGTCACCGACCCGCTGTCCGTCGGCACGCCGATCACGATCGACGATGCGCACGGCCCCGTGCACTTCTACGGCATCCCGTATCTCGAACCGGCGATCGTCCGGCATCTGTGGGAGGGCGTCGAACTGCGCAGCCAGGCGCAGACAATCGGTCACGCGATGGAGCTCGTCCGCCGTGACGCCGCCGTTCGCGGCGGCCGGTCGGTGGCCGTCGCGCACTGCTTCGCCGCGGGGGTCGAGGCGACCCCCGGAGTGGAGCGAGAGATCCGGCAGGGCGGGATCGACAACGTCCCCCTGCCCGCCTTTGACGGCCCCGACTACGTCGCCCTCGGCCACATCCACGGACGTCAGCAGCTCTCCGACCGCGTGCGCTACGCGGGAGCGCCGCTGCACTACAGCTTCGGCGAGGCGAGCAAGCCGCGCGGCTCGTGGCTCGTCGACCTGGATGCCACGGGCCTGGCCGCCGTGGAGTGGCTGGCCTTGCCCGTGCCACGTCCGCTCGTCGTCCTCCGCGCACCCTTCGACGACCTGCTGAGCGATGATGCCTTCGAGGAGCACGTCGATCACTGGGTGCGCGCGGAGTACACCGACGCCACCCCGCAGTTCGACCCGATGCGGCGCCTGCAGGCCCGGTTCCCCTGGTGCGCGACGGTCGCGCACACCCCGGCCGAGCCCCGGCGCGAGGACGGTCTCGGCTACGCCCGCCGCGTGCGCGCGGCCCGTGACGAGGCCGAGATCATCGACGCTTTCCTCACGCACGTGCGCGAGGGAGAGGGAGCCTCCGAGGCCGAACGCGAGCTCATCCGCGAGGTGCTCGACTCCCGTGCGGTGACCGAGGCCCGGTCATGAAGCTGCATCGTCTCGAACTCGAGGGATTCGGTCCGTTCCTCGACCGTCAGGTCGTCGACTTCGACGCGTTCGCCGACGACGGCATCTTCCTCATCTCCGGTCGCACCGGCGCGGGCAAGTCGAGCGTGCTCGACGGTGTCTGCTACGGGCTGTACGGCGGAGTGCCCCGCTACGACGGAGCCGAACGACGGCTGCGCAGCGACCATTGCGGCCTCGACGATCCCACGAGCGTCACGGTCGAGTTCAGCGCCGACGGGCAGCGGTGGCGCGTGACGCGCTCGCCCGAATACGAACGGCCCAAACGAACCGGCACCGGCACCACGAAGGAGCCGCATCGCGCGACCCTCGAGGTGCGCGAGTCGGGAGTGTGGACGGGTGTGGCCGCGCGGCCGGTCGACGTCGCCGCGCGACTCGACGAGATCCTCGGGCTCACGCAGCAGCAGTTCCTCCAGGTCATCCTGCTGGCGCAGAACCGGTTCGCCCGGTTCCTCCTCGCCAAGAACGACGAACGCCAGGCGCTGTTGCGCACGCTCTTCGGCACGCGCTCGTTCGAGCAGTACGCCGTCGCCCTCGACGACCGCCGCAAGCGGGCCGCGGAACGTCTCTCGGCAGAGGGTGCCGAGGTCTCGACGCTCATCGACGAGGCCGAGCGCATGATCGCGGCCTTCGACGCCGCGGCGACTCCCGACGGCAGCCGAGAACCGGACTCGACCGACGGCGGCGACGGCGAGGACCCGCCGACGGGCCCCGTCGCCGGTATCGCCGAGCGCGTCGCGCGCGTGGTCCGCGGCGTCGAACGGATGGAATACCGCGTCGATGCCCTCGGGAACGAACGGGAGACGGCCACCGCGGCGCTCGACACGGCGCTCGCCGCCGAACGCGCGGCGACGGTCGTGCACGATCGGCAGGTCGAGCGTCGGAGCGCGCGCGACGAGCTCGATGTCCTCGAGTCCGATGCCGACCGCGTCGGCGTCCTCCGTGCCGAGTCCCTCGCCGCGTCGGCGGCCGAGACGCTGCGGGCGCCCCTCGACGCGGTCGACCGAGCGGAACGTGCGCGCACGCAGGCCGAAGTCCGATGGACCGAGACCGTGGCAGCCGCCGAGGTGCTCGGCGAGTCCGGGCTCGAGACCCCCGCGGCCCTCTCCGCGCGCGACGACGAGCTCACCGCGCTCCTCGCGCGTGTCGACGAGGCGCTCGTCCTCGAGGGCGATCTCGGCGCGGCCGACGCCGAGCTCGCTGCGCGGCAGCGCGCGGTCGAGAGCGCCGAGACCCGCGGTCAGGCTCTCGCGGCCCGCCGTTCCACCGCGCCGGCGGAGCGGGATGCGCTCGACGAGCGCTTGTCGACGCTCGCCGGATCGTCGGCCCGGAGGGATGCCGCGCTCGCGGAGCGGGCGGAGGTCTCGCGCCGCATCGAAGCGGCCGTCGAGGCCGAGCACATGAACGAGGAGCGCGAGAAGGCCGATCTGGCCGCGCTCGTGCGCGCCGATGACCTGCAGCGCGCCGTCGAGGCGTGGAGCTCCCTCCTGCGCCGACGACTGGCGGGCGCGGCCGGCGAACTGGCCCACTCGCTGGTCGAGGGCGAGCCCTGCCCCGTCTGCGGATCGGCGGAGCACCCGCGACCCGCCGACGGGACCGACGCTCCGGTCACCGACGCCGAGGTGTCGGCGGCCGAGGAGCGCAAGAACGCCGCCGCCGAACAGGATCGCCTGGCCTCGGACGCATCCCGTGTCGCGCGCGACGCTCACGCTCTCGCCGCCGCCCGCGCCGGCGGCGAGAGCGTCGCGGCGCTGCACGAACGGCGAAGCGTCATCGACGCCGCGCTCGCCCGCGCCGAGGCCGACGCCGCCGAGCACGACCGGCTCCTCGTCGAGCGCGCCGCCGCACTCGAGCGCGACATGGCCGACGCCGCCGAGAGCGACCGGCTCGCCCGCGAACTCGCCGACGCCCGCCAGGAGCTCGCACTGAGCCTCCAGCGGGTCGAGGCGCTCCGCGTCGAGGTCACCGAGGCGCGGGGCGCGTTCGCCACCGTGCGTGAACGTCGCCGCGACGTGGCGGCCCGCCGCGACGCCGTGCGCGCGGTGAGCGCGGCCCGCAGCGACCACGACGCGCGCGTGCGCGCCGCGGCCGACTCCCGCGCGGCCCTCGACGCCCTCCTCGCGGAGAGCGTCTTCGCCGACGAGTCCGCCGTGCGCGCCGCGCTGCGCGAACCCGGCACGCGCCGTGCCCTCGAGGAGGCGGTGAGCGAGCACGCGGCATCCCTCGCGGCCACGCGGCGGCGCCTGCTCGAACTCGAGCTGCTCCTCGTGGGGGCATCCGACGAACCGATCGATCTCGCTCCCGCCGTGGCCGCGGTCGCCGCGGCTCGCGCGGGCGTCGAGGCCGCGGCCGCCGCGCACGCCGCCGCCTCGGCCGCTGCCGTGCACGTCCGCGACCTCGCCGAGCGGGCCGACGCCCGCAGCGCCGCCGTGGCCCGGCTCTCCGACGCGCACGCGGTCATCGCGCGCCTCGCCGACACGCTGGCCGGCCGCGCCCCGAACACCCGCCGCATGACGCTCGAGACCTTCGTCCTCGCCGCCGAGCTCGAAGAGATCGTGGATGCCGCGAACCTCCGGCTCGACCACATGTCGGCCGGTCGTTACCGCCTCCAGCACACCGACGCCCTGGCGGCGCGGGGTGCAGCGAGCGGCCTCGGACTCGAGGTCATGGACGCGTTCACGGGGCAGTGCCGTCCGCCGCAGTCGCTCTCGGGTGGCGAGACCTTCCTCGCCTCCCTGGCGCTGGCCCTGGGACTGGCCGAGGTCGTCACGGCGCGGGCGGGCGGCATCCGGCTCGACACGCTGTTCATCGACGAGGGGTTCGGCTCGCTCGACGACGAGACCCTCGATCTCGCGATGCGCACGCTCGACGAGCTGCGGCAGGGCGGGCGCACGGTGGGCGTCATCAGCCACGTCGCGTCGATGAAGGACCAGCTGCCGGCACAGGTGCGCGTCTCGGCCACGCCGCGCGGGCCGAGCATCATCCGTCAGGACGCGGCGACGGTGGGCGCTTTCGCAGGCGCGTCCTCGTAGGCTGAGAGCATGCGCACGAACACCCTCTGGACCGTTCTCGGTGTCATCGCCGCCGTGGTCATCGCGTGGTTCCTGGTCAACGTGCTGCTGTCGCTCGTGGGCTTCGTCTTCAAGGTGCTGCTCGTCGCGATCGTGGCCGTCGTGGTCTTCTTCGTGCTGCGGGCCGTGTTCTCCCGGCGCGACGTCGACTGACCCGGAACGTGGGGTCGGCCCGGCGCGCGGTCGGCTCGGCCCGAGTGCGCAAGCCCGGCCGAGGTGTCCCCGGCCGGGAGTAGCCTGATCGCCGATGCCAGAAGAACGCACGTCCCCGCACCCGCCCACACGAGACATCGAGCTCTCGTCCCGCCACCGCTGGCGTGCCTACTGGATCGCGGTCTCCGTCGCCGCGCTGACGATCCTCGACCTCACGAAGGTCAACGTCGCCCTGCCCTCGATCGAGGCCGCCCTGAACGCGGGCCCCACCGAGCTGCAGCTGGTGGTGTCGGGCTATATCTTGACCTTCGGACTCGTGCTCGTGCCCGCCGGTCGGTTGGGCGATCTGCGCTCGCGCCGGGTGCTGTTCCTGGTCGGTCTGTCGCTGTTCCTCGTCACGAGCCTCGCGTGCGCGCTGGCGCCGAACACCACGATGCTGCTGACGGCGCGACTGCTGCAGGGGGTGGCCGCCGGCATCCAGATGCCGCAGGTGCTCGGTCTCGTGCAGCAGCTGTTCCAGGGCAAGGAGCGCGGTCGGGCGTTCGGCCTGTTCGGCGCGACCATCGGTATCGCCACGGCCCTCGGCCCGACGCTGGGGGGTCTGCTCATCGCCCTCGGCGGTCCGACCGACGGCTGGCGGCTCATCTTCTGGATCAACGTCCCCCTCGTCGCGATCGTGATCGTCCTGGCGGCGTGGCTGCTCCCCGACACCCGCACGAAGTCGCACCGTGCCCTCGACCTCGACCCGGTCGGGGTGGTGTTCTTCGCCCTGACGATCGTGGCGCTCATGTGGCCGTTCCTCTTCACGACCGGATCGCCCGACGACGATCCCCGGCGGTGGTGGCTGTTGGTGGCCTCGGTCGTCTTCGCGGCCGCGTTCGTCTTCTGGGAACGCCGCTACGCCGATCGCGGTCGGATGCCGTTGATGCCCTTCTCGATCTTCTCGCTCGCGTCGTACCGGAACGGCGTGCTGATCTCGACCGCGTACTTCTCGGCGGTCCCGGCGATGTTCCTGCTGGGCACGCTGTTCCTCCAGGGCGGGTTGGGCCTCGAGCCGGTCTTCGCCGGCATGGTCACGATCGGCTTCGCCGTGGCATCCGCCTGGAGCTCGTGGATCGGCGGCAACCTCGTCGCCCGTCTCGGACGCCCGCTCGTCGTGGCCGGCATCCTCGGCATGGTCGCCACGGCCGGAGCCTTGGCCCTGGTCGCGCTGATCACGCCGCCCGAGTGGACGCCGTGGGCGATGGCGGCGGTGATGGTGGCCGGCGGGTTCGCGGGCGGACTCGTCATCTCACCGAACCAGACGCTCACGCTCGCCGACATCCCGGTCTCCAGCGGCGGCGTGGCCGGATCCGTCGGCCAGCTGGGCCAGCGGATCGGCACGGCCGTCGGCACGGCCATCGCCCTGGCCCTGTTCTATGCCACGGTCTACCGCGAGCAGGGCGACCGCGACACCCTCGTGGTGTTCCACGACGCCTACGCGACCGGCATGATCGCGGTCGGGGTGTTCCTCGGTCTCGCGCTCATCGTGGGGGTCGCCGACCTCGCGGGTCGGGCCCGCAACGGCTCTCAGACGCCGTAGAGCTCGCGGAACTTCGCCCGCAGCTCGTGGCTGCACCGCTCGACGACGTCGTCCCACAGCTCGGTCGCGCCGTCCTGAGCGCGGTCCGAGACCGCGCGGAGGATGCGGATCGGCACGTCGAACTGCTGGGCGACCCAGGCGAGCGCGTACGACTCCATGTCGACCATGCGGGCATCGAGACCGCGGATGAGCGCCACGGCGTCGGCGTCGTCCACGAAGTGGTCGCCCGTGGCGATGACGACGCCCTCGGCGGCGATGTCCACTCGGGCGGGCAGGTACACGTGCTCGCCGAACGTCCCGTCCAGGCCCTTCACGTCGTGCTGGATCGTGGCGGAGATGTCATAGATGCCGCCCTCGAGCTCGGGGTCGATGGCACCGGCGGTGCCGATGACGACGATCTCGTCGTACAGGCCCTCGCACAGGGCCCGCGTCAGCGCGTAGGCCGCCGGGATTTTGCCGACGCCGGTGAGCAGCCGGTCGAAGCCGGGGATGTCGGGCTCGAAAGCGACGAATTCGGACGCGTGGGCGGCGACGAGGAGCTTCACCCCCTCATTCTCCCCGACGGCGGGGCCGCGCGATGCCGCACGACCCCGCCGGGGCTCCTCAGCCCTGTGCGGGGCGGGACGCGGCGTCGACCCGCGTGAGGTCGTCGGGGGAGAGGTCGAGCGACATGCTCGAGACCAGATCGGCGACCTGCTCGACCTTCGACGCACTCGCGAGGGGCGCGGCCACGGTGGGCTGGGCGCGCAGCCACGCGAGCGCCGTCGTGGCGATGGACGCTCCGTGCGCGCGCCCGATGTCCTCGAGCGTTTCGATCAGCGCCAGCCCCGCCGGCGTCGCGAGCTTCGCGGCGCCGCTCGCGCGGGGCGAATCGCCCGCGGCATCCGTGGTCCGATACTTGCCCGTGAGGAATCCGCTGGCCAGCGCGTAGTACGGAACGAGCGAGAGGCCGAACTCCTCGGCGACGGGGACGATCTCGCTCTCGACGGCGGTGCGATGGACCAGGTTGTAGTGCGGCTGGATCGCCACGGGCAGGTCGGCGCCGGCGGCCTCGGCGAGCGAGATCCACTCGCGGATGCGCGCGGCGCTGTAGTTGGAGACCGCGACGTAGCGCACGAGCCCGTCCGCGACGAGGTCGGCGAAAGCGCCCACGGTCTCTTCCAGCGGCGTCTCAGGGTCGTCGAAGTGCGCGTAGTACAGGTCGATCGCGTCGACACCCAGTCGCGTCAGCGACGCCTCGGCCGCGGCGCGCACGTTCGCCGCCGACAGGCCGCGGAACTCCGGGTGCGTGCTGACCTTGGTCGCCACGACGACGTTTCCGGGCTTCCGGCTCGCGAGCCATTCGCCGATGATCGTCTCGCTCTCGCCGCCGGAGTTGCCCGGCACCCACGCGCTGTAGCCGTCGGCGGTGTCGATGAAGTCGCCCCCGCCGGCGTGGAAGGCATCGAGCACGGCGAAGGAGGTGTCGCGGTCGGCGGTCCAGCCGAACACGTTGCCGCCCAGGGAGAGGGGACGGATGTCGAGGTCGCTGCGTCCGATGCGCGTCATGATGCCCTTTCGTTCGGTGATCGATGCCTTCAGGACAACGACGCCGACCGTCGGGAATTCCCGTCGCGGGTCAGTTTCCGGAGCCTCCGGACAGGATGCCGATGAGCCCACTGCCCAGCATCCACAGGCCCACCGCCGACACCGCGATCCAGATGAAGACCGTTCCGCGCGGATACTTGCGGGGCTTGTCGCCCTGGCCGTCCTCGGGGGTGCTCACGAGCGCACCATCATCACGATCGACACGATGATCACGGCGAGGCCTCCGATTCCGGCGATGGCGGCGATCACGGGGCCGCCGCCCGCGAGGAGCGCGGCGATGCCGAGCCCGAGGAACAGCACGCCGACGACGACCCCGCCCACTTGGTAGACGCGGTACCGCCGACTGATGCCGGTGCCGTGTTCGCCGCTCACTCGTGCCCCTCCTGCCCCCAGGGTAGCGAACCGTCGGGCGGTCGCGTGCCGCCGCCCTTGCGCCCGCCCCGGCCCTCGACCCCGACCGGTCCGGTGCGGCGTAGCGTGGGGGCATGTCGCGCCCCGTTCCCGACCCCGTTCGTCCCGGCCAGGAGTCCGTGTGGGACTACCCCCGTCCGCCCCGCGTCGAGCCGGTCGCGAAACGCGTGCAGATCGACTTCGGCGGCATCCGGATCGCCGACACCGACGACGTCGTGCGCGTGCTCGAGACGAGCCACCCGCCGGTGTACTACCTGCCGATCTCTGCTTTCGGAGACGCGCTGACGCTCGGTCAGGGGGCATCCTTCTGCGAGTTCAAGGGCGGAGCTCGCTACTTCGACGTGCACGGCGGCGAGGGGGCGCTCGCCGAGCGCGCGGCCTGGAACTACCCGAACCCGATGCCCGGATTCGAGGTGCTCGCCGACCGTGTCGCGGTGTACGCCGCCGCCATGGACCGGTGCGTCGTGGCGGGCGAGACGGTGCAACCGCAGCCCGGCGGGTTCTACGGCGGGTGGGTCACGGCAGACCTCGCGGGGCCGTTCAAGGGCGTCCCCGGCTCGATGGGCTGGTGACCTCAGTCGCGGGTGAACGCCTGCGGGACGGCCGCGTGCAGGTCCGCCAGCCACGCGTGGGCGTTCCCGTCCGACGGCGCGCGCCAATCGCCGCGCGGTGACAGCGATCCCGCGGGGGACACCTTCGGACCGTTCGGGATCGCGGTCCGCTTGAACTGGGCGAAACCGAAGAAGCGCTGCAGGAAGACGTCCATCCACCGCGCCACGGTGACGAGGTCGTACGCCGGCCGTTCCCCCTCGGGGTAGCCCGGCGGCCAGGCCCCGGCATCCGGGTCCTCCCAGGCCTTCGCGGCGAGGAACGCGATCTTCGACGGCCGGAATCCGAAACGCAGCACGTGGTACAGCGTGAAGTCGTGCAGGTTGTACGGACCGATCCGGTCTTCGGTCGACTGCATCCGTCCGTCTTGGCCCGCCGGCACGAGCTCGGGGCTGATCTCGGTGTCGAGCACCGCCTGGAGCACCTCGACGGTGGCGGCGCTGAGCTCGCCCGACGAGATGACCCACCGGATGACGTGCTGGATCAGGGTCTTGGGGACGCCGGGGTTCACCGAGTAGTGGCTCATCTGGTCGCCCACGCCGTAGGTCGACCAGCCGAGCGCGATCTCGGACAGGTCGCCGGTGCCGACGACGATGCCGCCGTTCTGGTTCGCCAGGCGGAACAGGTAGTCGGTGCGCAGGCCCGCCTGGACGTTCTCGAACGTCACGTCGTGCACGGGTTCGCCGGAGGCGAAGGGGTGGCCCATGCGCGAGAGCATCTCGGATGCCGCGGGCCGGATGTCGATCTCTTCGATCGTCGCTCCGATGGCCTCGGCGAGGGCGATCGCGTTGCGCTTGGTCTTCTCGCTCGTGGCGAAGCCCGGCAGGGTGTAGGCGAGGATGTCGCTGCGGGGACGCCCCATGCGGTCCATCGCCCGGGCGATGACGAGCAGAGCGTGCGTGGAGTCGAGGCCGCCGCTCACACCGAGCACGGGCCGGGGCCGCCCGATCGCCTCGAGGCGCTGCACGAGCCCCGAGACCTGGATGTTGAACGCCTCGTAGCAGTCCTGTGCGAGACGCGCGGGGTCGTCCGGAACGAAGGGGAACCGGTCGAGGGGGCGACGGAGCCCCAGGTCGGTGGCGGGTGGCGCGAACTCGAACGACACGGTCCGGAACGGTGTGCCGGCGGTGCGGCGGTTGTCGTCGAACGTCCCCTGGCGGAGGCGGTCCTGGCGCAGCCGGTCGAGGTCGACGTCGGCGACGCTGCGTCGCGGCCCGTCCGGGAAGCGCTCGGTCGTGGCGAGCAGCTGCCCGCCTTCGTAGATCATCGTCTGGCCGTCCCAGGACAGGTCGTTGGTCGACTCGCCCTGACCGGCGGCGGCGTACACGTACGCGGCGAGGCAGCGCATCGACTGCGACTGCGACAGCAGGGTGCGGTCGTCGGCACGTCCGATCGTGATGGGGCTGCCCGACAGGTTCGCCAGCACGGTGGCGCCGGCCAGGGCCGCCGCGGACGAGGGCGGGATCGGCACCCACACGTCTTCGCAGACCTCGGCGTGCAGGGTGAGTCCGGGGACGTCGACGGCGTCGAACAGCAGGTCGGGCCCGAACGGCACCGTGGCACCGGCCACGGTGATGTGCTGGCCCGTCTGGTCGTCGCCGCGGGCGTACCAGCGGCTCTCGTAGAACTCCCGGTAGGTGGGTAGGTACGACTTCGGGGCCACGCCGAGGATGCGACCGCGGTGGACGACCACGGCGCAGTTGAAGAGCCGGTTGCGGTGCCGGAGCGGCGCCCCGACCAGCAGGACGGGCAACAGCTCGGCGGATGCGGCGACGATCCGCGCGACGGCCGCCTCGACGGCATCCAGCAGCGGGTCCTGCATCACGAGGTCGTCGATCGCGTACCCCGTCAGACAGAGTTCGGGGAAGACGGCCACGGCCACGCCGTCGACGTCGCACTCGCGCGCGGCGACCAGCACCGCGTCCGCGTTGGTGTCGGGATCGGCCACGGCGACGGGGATGGTGCACGCGGACACGCGCGCGAAGCCGTGCCGGTACAGGCTCTCGAACGGCAGCTCGGTGATCACGCCCCCAGTCTGGCAGGTCGTTCCGACACCGCGGCGGGGAGCGGGGGCCCGCTGCACGCTGTGGACGCCGCACCGGCGATGTCGGCGGTCCCGATTAGCGTTGACCACCATGCGGTACATCGAGCAAGAGGCCCGGATCGTCTGGAGCGCCAGCGACCTCAAAGCGGCAGCCGAGTGCGAGTTCGCCTGGCTGCGGGCGATCGACGCGAAGATCGGCCGCATCGCTGCCGTGCCCGACCCCGAGGATGCCACCCTCGAGCGCGCCGCGGCACTGGGGACCGCGCACGAACTGCGCGTGCTCGAGGACTACCGTCGGCGCCTCGGTCCGGCCGTCCGCGAGATCCCGGCTGCCCGATCCTCCGACGCGGCTGCGCTTGCCGAGGCGGTGCGCCTCACCGGCGAGGCGCTGGCCGATCCCGCGGCCGAGGTCGTGTACCAGGCCGCCTTCGCGACCGACGAGTTCGTGGGGTTCGCCGACTTCCTCGTCCGCGAACCGGCGTCCGATGACGCTGGCCCGCGGCCGTGGATCGTGCAGGACACCAAGCTCGCCCGCCGCGCCCGCGTCACGGCCCTCATGCAGTTGGCCGCTTATGTCGACCAGCTCGATCGGCTCGGGGTGGCGCGGTCCGACGAGGTGCAGCTGCTCCTGGGCGACGGCGGTACGAGCACCCATCGAGTCGACGACCTGATGCCCGTCTTCGCGCTGCGCCGTGCGCGCCTGCGCGCCCTCATCGCCGACCGGCGGGTCGAGCTCGGCATCGACGGGGAGATCGTGCCGTGGGGAGATCCCCGCGGCGATCTCGCCGTGATCGCGTGCGGCCGGTGCGCGACGTGCGAGATCGAGGTCGTCGCCCACCGCGACCTGCTCCTCGTCGCCGGCATGCGGCCTGTCCAGCGCGATCGTCTGCGCGCCGGCGGGATCCACACGATCGACGCCCTCGCCGCGGCTGTGGCCGCACCCCCGGCGATGAGCGCCGACACGTTCGCCTCCCTGCGGACGCAGGCCCGGTTGCAGCTCGAGAGCCCGGCGGGCGACGGGGCGGCGGCGGAGCACGTCGTTCCGACGTTCGAGGTGGTCGCGCCCAAGGCGCTCGGCGTCCTTCCCCGTCCTGACCACGGCGACCTGTTCTTCGACTTCGAGGGCGATCCGCTCTACACCGAGGGCGACCGCGCGCACTGGGGCATCGACTACCTCTTCGGCTGGGTCGACACCCGAGAGCGCTACGGCGCGCTGTGGGCCCACACCTTCGACGAGGAACGCGCCGCCCTCGAACGCTTCCTCGACTTCGTGGCGGTGCGGCGCGAGCAGTTCCCCGAGATGCACATCTACCACTACGCGCCGTACGAGCCCACGCATCTGCTGACGATGGCGGCGCGCTACGGCGTCCGCGAGGCGGACGTCGACCGGCTGCTGCGCGACGGCGTCTTCGTCGATCTCTACCCCGTGGTGCGACGTGCGTTGCGCGTCGGCTCGCGCTCGTACTCGATCAAGAAGCTCGAGCCGCTGTACATGGGCGACGAGGTGCGCACGAGCGACGTCCAGCGCGGCGACGATTCGATCGTGAAGTACGTCGAGGCCCGGGCGCTCGCCGCCGACGGAGAAGCCGAAGCCGCGCAGCGCGTGCTCGACGACCTCGCCGACTACAACCGCTACGACTGCGTCTCGACGCGGCGCTTGCGCGACTGGCTCGTCGAGCGCGCTCGCGAGGGCGGTGCGATGCCCGCGCGCGGAGCCGAGCCCGACGAGCAGGCCTACGAGCCGTCGCCCCGGGCGACCGCACTGCAGCGGTGGGCGACGGATGCCGCCGAGCCCGACGCGACCGCGCTCCGGCTCGCGGCGGCTGCGATCGACTACTACCCGCGCGAAGAGAAGACCTACTGGGCCACGCACTTCCTGCGTCTGCGCGAGCCCGTGTCGATCTGGGAGGACACGCGCGACGTCGTCGTCGTGGATGCCGCCCGGTCTCGGGTCGTGACGGACTGGCACATCTCCGAGTCGGGTCGGGGCGCCGAGCGCCGACTGGTCGAGGTGCGCGGCGAGGTCGCCCCGGGCAGCCGACTCGGCGTCGATGCGGAGCCGTTCGCGGTCTACGACCTCCCCGCCCCCTTCCCGCTCGAGGCCCGCCCGCGCTGGATCCACGGGGCGCGTCGGGTCACGGTGCGCGACGTCCTCGACGACGGGGCCGTCATCGAAGAGGTCGCCGTGGACGGCGTCACGTGGGACACGCTTCCCCTGGCCCTGACCCCGCCGGCGCCGCCGCGCGCCGGGAACCAGCAGAAGGCGATCGACGCGTGGGCCGACGAGGTGCTCGCCGCGGCACCGGCGTTGCCGGACGGTCCAGCCGCCGACATCCTTCGCCGTCATCCGCCGCGGACGCTCTCGGGGTCGCTGGCCCCGGTGACTGCAGTGGACGGTGGTCCGGGCGACGACGAGATCACTGCGATCGCCCGGACGGTGGCAGAACTCGACCGCAGCTACCTGGCGGTGCAGGGCCCGCCGGGAACCGGCAAGACCTACGTCGGCTCGCATGTCATCGCCCGGCTGGTCGCCGAGCGCGGGTACCGCGTAGGGGTCGTGGCGCAGTCGCACGCGACCGTCGAGCACATGCTCGAACGGGTGATCGCGGCCGGCGTGCCCGCCTCGCGCGTGGGCAAGGCCCCGAAAGACGCCGGCGCAGCGCACGCCTTCACCGTGCTGCCCAAGAACGGCGTCCCCGCCTTCGCCGCCGAGAACGCCGCGCACGGATTCGTTGTCGGAGGAACGGCGTGGGACTTCAGCCACGAGGGGCGCATTCCCCGCGGCAGCCTCGATCTGCTCGTCATCGACGAGGCGGGCCAGTTCTCCCTCGCCTCGACGATCGCGGTGTCGCTGTCCTCCCCGCGGCTGTTGCTGCTCGGCGATCCGCAGCAGTTGCCGCAAGTGAGCCAGGGCACCCACCCCGAGCCGGTGGACACTTCCGCCCTCGGCTGGGTCATCGACGGTGCCGAAGTCGTCCCGCCCGAGTTCGGCTACTTCCTCGCGCGGACCCGCCGCATGCATCCGGCGGTCGCCGGACCGGTCTCGCGTCTGTCGTACGAGGGGCGGCTCGCCGCGCATCCCTCGACGGCGCTGCGCGAGCTCGAGGGCGTCGAGCCGGGCCTGCACGCCATCCCCGTCCGCCACAGCGGCAACGCCACGTCGTCGCCCGAGGAGGCCGCGGCGGTGGTCGAGCTGGTCGCCGATCTGGTCGGCCGCACGTGGACCGGTGCCGAGGGCGGCGTCGGCGACACCGCGGTCGTGGCGCCGCCGCGTCCCCTCCGAGCCGACGACATCATCGTCATCACGCCGTACAACGCGCAGCAGGTCGCCGTCGAGGAAGCGCTCGCCGCGGCGGGCTTCGCGGACGTGCCCGTGGGAACCGTCGACCGCTTCCAGGGCAAGGAGGCGGTGGTGGCGATCCTCACGCTCGCGGCCTCCTCCGGACGCGAGGCGCCCCGGGGCCTGGAGTTCCTGTTGTTGCGCAACCGCATCAACGTCGCGATCTCGCGGGCGATGCAGACCGCCTACGTGGTCTCTTCGCCGTCGCTGCTCGACGATCTCCCGCGCACGCCCGAGGGCGTCGCCCGTCTCAGTGGGTTCGCACGCCTGATCGCCGACGCCCGCTGAGCCGCGCGAGGGCCTCGCGACACCTCACGAATCCGGGATCACCGCGCCCGGCACGCCCCGCGTCAGGCGGTGCCGTACAGGCGGTCTCCGGCGTCGCCGAGGCCGGGCACGATGTAGCCCTTCTCGTTCAGCCGCTCGTCGAGCGCGCCGAGCACGAGCGTCACGTCGTGGCCCTCGACCTGCTTCTCGATCGCGGCGACGCCCTCGGGCGCGCCGAGCAGGCAGATCGCGGTGACGTCCTGCGCGCCGCGGTTGAAGAGGAACGTGATCGCCGCGCCGAGCGACCCACCCGTCGCGAGCATCGGGTCCAGCACGAAGCACTGACGATCGCTGAGGTCGTCGGGCAGACGCTCGGCATACGTGGAGGGCTGCAGGGTCTCTTCGTCGCGGAGCATCCCGAGGAAGCCGACCTCGGCCGTCGGGAGGAGCTTCACCATGCCCTCCAGCATGCCGAGGCCCGCGCGCAGGATCGGCACGACGAGGGGGCGGGGCTCGCTGATCTTGACGCCCTGCGTGAGGGTGACGGGAGTCTGGATCTCGATCGGGTCGACGCGCACGTTGCGGGTGGCCTCGTAGGCCAGCAGCGTCACGAGCTCCTCGGTGAGCTGGCGGAAGACCGGCGACGACGTCTGCCGGTCACGCAGCACCGAGAGCTTGTGGGTGATGAGGGGGTGGTCGGCGACGTGGACACGCATAGGCTCAAGGCTAGCCGGTCAACCCCGACCCTCCACCCCGTCTTTTCC
>NZ_VBUM01000086.1 GCF_005774735.1 Microbacterium sp. 5K110
GGGGGAGCAGCACGTCGGTTATCCTCGTGTGACCGGTCACGAATCGATCGGCGACGCAAAGAGGCGAAATCGATGACCGACACCGACATCCCGGATGCCGCGGCCAAGGCCCCGAGCATCCGCGACGTGGCGCGTCTGGCTGGGGTGTCCTACCAGACCGTCTCACGGGTGATCAACAACAGCCCTCAGCTGCGCCCCGAGACCGCGGCGCGCGTGCGCTCGGCGATCGCGGAGCTGAAATTCGTCCCGAACCAGGCCGCGCGCGCCCTGGCCACCAGTCGGACGCGGCTCATCGGCGTCCTGGGGCCGCGCACGACCACGCACGGCGTCTCGGCGATGGTGCAGGCGGTGGAATCGGCGGCGCGCCGGGCGGGGTACCGGATGACGCTGACCAACCTCGGCACGAGCGCCCCGGACGACGTGCGGGCCTCGATCGACCACCTCGTCCAGCAGTCCATCGAAGGGCTCATCGCGGTGGCCCCGCAGACCCGCGTCGTGCCCATCCTCGACGAGATGCAGTTGCCGGTACCGGTGCGCATCGTCTCGTCGACGGGCCCGGCGACCCCGGCCGCGACGTTCAACGACCAGGTCGCCGGTGCGCGCGCGGCGGTGCGGCATCTCGTCGAGCTCGGGCATTCCCGCATCCTGCACATCGCCGGTCCCCGTGACTGGCTGGAGGCCGACCATCGCATGCGGGGGTACCTGGCCGAGATGGACGCGCAGGATCTGACGCCGCGCCCCCCGATCCTGGGTGATTGGACCGCGCAGTTCGGCTTCGAGGCCGGGCTCGAGCTGCTCCGCACCGAGGATGCCACGGCGGTGTTCGCCGGCAACGACCACATGGCGCTGGGGTTCATGCACGCCGTCCGCGCGATCGGCAGATCCGTCCCCGAGGACGTGTCGGTGGTCGGATTCGACGACGTCCCGGAGGCGGCGCACCTGTGGCCGCCGCTGACGACGGTGCGCCAGGACTTCACCGGCATCGGGCAGCGTGCCGTCTGGGATCTGCTCGGTGACCTGGGAGTCTCTCGCGACGGTGAGACCATGCCCGAGCCCGACCACCTGCGCCTCATCGTGCGGTCGTCGACCGCTCCGCCGAGTCGCTGATCACGTCACGGTTTGGCAACGCCTGGTCTGCGAACGCAGCGGGACTTGACAGCGGCGGCGATGCGCGGGGTAGCATCACACACACAATGTGAACGGTCACATGACTGCCACACCACGCCGACGGGACTCGCTGCGGAGCGACTCCGTCGAGACGAAGACGTTTCGAACGACGCGTAACCGCGCCGCCGACCGGCCTCGTTTCGCCCCATCGGACGCGTGTCGGCGTGCCGTCCGCGCTGCAGCGGTGGGCTCCGCGCGGAGAGACCGTGACATCAAACCCAACGAAGGGAACCAGAGTGAACAAGCACAGCATGCTCAAGGCGGTCGCGGGAGCGGGCGTCCTCGCGCTCGGCATCGGCCTCGCGGGCTGCGCGGGCGACCGCACCGGCAGCGGCAGCGGCGACTCGGCGGAGGCCGGTGGCATCATCGGTGTCGCGATGCCGACGCAGCAGTCGGAGCGGTGGATCGCCGACGGCAACAACGTCAAGTCGCAGCTCGAGGACCTCGGCTACCAGGTCGACCTGCAGTACGCCAACGACGACATCCCCACCCAGGTCTCGCAGATCGAGAACATGATCACCTCGGGCGCCAAGGCCCTGATCGTCGCCTCGATCGACGGCACCACGCTCACCGACGTGCTGCAGCAGGCCGCTGACGCGAAGATCCCGGTCATCGCGTACGACCGTCTCATCAACGGCACGCCGAACGTGGACTACTACACGACGTTCGACAACTACAAGGTCGGCGTCCAGCAGGCCACCTCGCTCCTGACCGGCCTCGGTGTCCTCGACGCCTCGGGCAAGGAGACCGGTGCAGCCGGCCCGTTCAACGTCGAGCTGTTCGCCGGAAGCCCCGACGACAACAACGCCACCTTCTTCTGGAAGGGCGCGATGGACACCCTCCAGCCCTACATGGACAAGGGTGTGCTGGCGGTTCCGTCCGGTCAGACCGAGTTCGGCCAGGCCGCGATCCTGCGTTGGCTGCCCGAGACCGCGCAGAAGCGCATGGAGAACATCCTCACGGTCATCGGTGGCACCAAGCTCGACGGCGTCCTCTCGCCCTACGACGGTCTCTCGATCGGCATCATCTCGGCCCTGACCTCGGGCGGCTACGCGGCCAACGCGCTGCCGGTCATCACGGGTCAGGACGCCGAGGTCGGCTCGATCAAGTCGATCATCGCGGGCGAGCAGTACTCGACGATCTTCAAGGACACGCGCGAGCTCGCCAAGCAGGCCGTGACCATGGTCGACGACATCCGCAAGGGCGAGACCCCCGAGGTCAACGACGACACCACGTACGACAACGGCGAGAAGGTCGTTCCGTCGTACCTGCTCGAGTCGACGATCGTCACGAAGGACAACTACGAGAAGGTTCTCGTCGACAGCGGCTATTACACCGCCGACGACCTGAAGTGACCTCCGCGGGAGGGCTGCGGCCCTCCCGGACCGCCTCCGCCGCGACCGATCCGCTCGGTCGCGGCGGAGGCACCCCTCTTCCCTCACCCCCACCGGCTGCGAGCCGGTCCTGCAAGGAGGACCTCGTGAGCACCATCCTCGAGATGCGCTCGATCACCAAGGAGTTCCCCGGCGTCATCGCCTTGGCCGACGTGTCCCTGACCGTCGAGCGCGGAACCGTGCACGCCATCTGCGGCGAGAACGGCGCCGGAAAGTCCACTCTCATGAAGGTGCTCAGCGGTGTCTACCCCGCGGGCGACTACCGCGGCGAGATCGTCTTCGACGGTCAGACCGTGGAGTTCAAGGACATCCGCGACAGCGAAGCAGCCGGCATCGTCATCATCCATCAGGAGCTGGCGCTCAGCCCGTACCTGTCCATCGCCGAGAACATCTTCCTCGGCAACGAGATCACCCACCGCGGCCTGATCGACTGGGATGCCACCAACCGCGAGGCGGCGAAGCTCCTGGCCCGAGTGGGTCTGGGCGACAGCCCGGACGTGCCGGTCAACGAGATCGGCGTCGGCAAGCAGCAGCTCGTCGAGATCGCCAAGGCGCTGTCGAAGGACGTCAAGCTCCTCATCCTCGACGAGCCCACGGCCGCCCTCAACGACGACGACTCCGAGCACCTGCTCGATCTGATCCGGCACCTGCGCGGACAGAACATCACGTGCATCATCATCAGCCACAAGCTCAACGAGATCCGGGCGATCGCCGACGAGGTCACGATCATCCGTGACGGTCGCACGATCGAGACCCTCGACGTCGCCACGGGCGGAACGAGCGAGGACCGCATCATCCGCGGCATGGTCGGACGCGAGCTCGAGAACCGCTACCCCGACCGCGACGTCGAGATCGGCGACGAGGTGCTGCGTATCGCGGATTGGACCGTCCACCACCCGACGGATGCCAACCGCGTGGTCATCCACGACGCGAACCTGACCGTCCGTGCCGGCGAGGTCGTCGGCATCGCCGGACTCATGGGCGCGGGCCGCACCGAGCTGGCCATGAGCGTGTTCGGCAAGAGCTTCGGCTCGCGCATCACGGGCGACGTCTACATCCGCGGCGAGAAGGCCGACACCTCCACGGTGCCCGCCGCCATCCGCAGCGGACTGGCGTACGTCACCGAGGACCGCAAGGGCGCCGGGCTCAACCTCATCGACACGATCAAGCGCAACATCTCGCTCGCGGGCATGCGCAAGCTGGCCAAGCGCGGCTGGGTCGACGGCGACGAGGAGTACCTGGTCGCCAACCGCTACCGCAAGTCGATGAACATCAAGGCCCCGACGGTGGATGTCGTGGTCGGCAAGCTCTCGGGCGGCAACCAGCAGAAGGTCGTGCTGTCGCAGTGGCTGTTCTCCGACCCTGAGGTGCTCATCCTCGACGAGCCGACCCGCGGCATCGACGTGGGCGCCAAGTACGAGATCTACACGATCATCAATTCCCTCGCGGCGCAGGGCAAGGGGGTGCTCGTGATCTCGTCGGAGCTTCCCGAGCTCCTCGGCATCTGCGACCGCATCTACACCCTCAGCGAAGGCCACATCACCGGCCAGCTGCCCATCGAAGAGGCCACACCCGAGGCCCTCATGGTGCTCATGACGAAGGAGAAGGAAGCCGACCATGTCAGCGCTTAACAACACGGCGACCCAGGCGGGTCCGGCCACGCCCAAGGGCCCGGTCGGCGGCGGCGCCGGGGGAGTCGGCAGCATCGTGCAGTTCTTCACCTCCCGGCTGCGCGAGATCGGCATCTTCATCGCGCTCATCGTGATCGTGCTGCTGTTCCAGGCCCTCACCGGAGGGCGTCTGCTCACCGCGGGCAACGTGTCGAACATCATCGTCCAGAACAGCTACATCCTGATCCTGGCGATCGGCATGGTGATGATCATCATCGCCGGCCACATCGACCTGTCGGTCGGTTCGGTCGCCGCCTTCGTCGGTGCCGTCTCGGGCGTGCTCATCGTGCAGTGGGGCATGCCCTGGTGGCTCGGCATCCTGCTCTCGCTCGTGCTGGGCGCGGTGGTCGGAATGTGGCAGGGGTTCTGGGTGGCCTACGTGGGCATCCCGGCGTTCATCGTGACACTGGCGGGCATGCTCTTGTTCCGCGGTCTCACGCAGATGACGCTGGGCAACACACAGATCACGCCGTTCCCCACGGAGTACCGCCAGCTCGGCGGCGGCTACCTGTTCCCCGACCTGTTCCCGGCGGCGACGTCGCCCGCCGAGTGGATCACCGTGGCGCTGGGTGCCCTGACCCTCGTGCTGTTCGTGTTCTCGCAGGTCCGTCAGCGCGCCAAGCGCGCGGCGCTCGAGCTGCAGACCGAGCCGCGGGTGTGGTTCCTGTTCAAGATCATCGGCGGCGGCGCACTCATCGCGTACCTGACCTACCTGCTGGGCGTCGCGCCCGGTTCGCGCGGCACGCCGATCGTTCTCGTCGTGCTCGCGATCCTGATCATCGGGTACTCGACCGTCATGAGCCGGAGCGTCTTCGGCCGTCACATCTACGCGATCGGTGGCAACCGCACCGCCGCGAAGCTGTCGGGCATCAACACCCGTCGCGTCGACTTCCTTCTCTTCGTCAACATGGGCGTGCTGGCCGCTCTCGCGGGCATCGTCTTCACGGGCCGACTGAACTCGGCCGGTCCGGGTGCGGGAAACCTGTTCGAGCTGGATGCCATCGCGGCGTCGTTCATCGGTGGCGCCGCCGTCCAGGGGGGTGTCGGCCGCGTGGTCGGTGCGATCGCCGGTGGTCTTGTCATGGGTGTGCTCAACAACGGCATGTCGCTCATGGGCATCTCGACCGACGTGCAGCAGTTCATCAAGGGTCTCGTGCTGCTGCTGGCCGTGGCCTTCGACGTGTGGAACAAGAACCGCACGCGCGGTTGATCCGTCCCGTCCCTCGGATGCCCCGTCGCCTCGTGCGGCGGGGCATCCGTCGTGTCTGGGGCAGGATGGAGCGGGTGATCCTCGGCTCGATTCCCCGTTCGTTCGGTGCGGCGGCCCTCGTCGCCGTTCTGGCGCTGACGGGCTGCAGCGCGAGCACCGCCCGCACCACCGGAACGAGCGACGGAGCCGGAGTCGTCGGCGTGACGCTTCCGAGTGCCGACGACCTGGCCTGGGTGCGCGCGGGTGACGCGCTGTCCTCGGAGCTGCGCGAGCGGGGGTACCGCGTCGACCTGCAGTTCGCCGCCGCCGACACCCGGACGCAGGTGTCGCAGGCGCAGAACATGATCACCAAGGGCGAGGATGCCGTGGTCCTCGTCCCCGTCTCCCTCGATGCGCTGGCCGCTGCCCGCGAGGCCGCGGCGGCCGAGGACGTCCCGGTCGTGGCGGTCGCCCGCGATCTCGACGGCGCGGGAGCGTTCGTCGCCGTCGACCCCGCCGAGGTCGGACGCGCGCAGGCCGAGGCGCTCCTCGACGACCTGGGGACGGCGCCCGCGACGGTCGCGGTGCTCGCCGGCGCGACCGAGGATCCGGATGCCGCCGCGCGCCACGCCGCGGCGATCGAGGCGCTGGCGCCCGCGGTCGCCGCCGGCACCGTCACCCTGCTCACCGGGGCGGATTTCGCCGATGCCGCCGTCGCCGACGAGGCTGCGGGCGTCGAGTCCGCTGCCGAGGACCGTGCGCGGGAGATGGTGGGGGAGGAGGAGCGCCCCACGGCGATACTGGCCCTCGGCGACGCGGTGACCCGTGGCGTGGTCACCGCGCTCACCACGCCCGATCCGGACGCCTCGCCCTCGCCGAGCCCGTCCCCGGATGCGGACGACGCCGTCCCGGCACCGGTCGTCATCGGGTCCGGGGGCGACACCGCGACGGTGCGGGCCCTGCGCGACGGTGTCGTGGAGGCGACCGTGTTCGTCGACACACGTCTCGTCGCCCCGACGGTGGCGGACGCGGTCGCGGCGGCGTTGACGGGTCAAGCCTCCTCCGCCGGGCCGGCGCTGGAGGCCGCGGTGGTGCGGCGGCCGGAGGTCCAGGCGGTGTTCCTCGGGAGCGGCTGGCTGGACGCGGGCGAGCTGTGAGCCGCCCGATTCGGGAAAACCCGAATCACGGCGAGGGTTGCCCGGGCTGACCGGCGCGCGGCCCGGTCCTACCGTGGAACACATGACCACGGCATCCGTCCTTCCTCCTCCGCCGCCCGCGCTCCCGTCGCCCCCGGGCGCGACCGCTCCCGCGCCCGCGAAGGCGCGCGTCACGTCTCCCGGCCAGGTCTGGGGCGCCGCCGCCCAGCTGGCGGCGCTCGGGCTCATCGGTCCCGGCATCTTCGGCGTGCTCTTCGGCATGCTCGGCGCCGGCGTCGGCCTGCTCTTCGCGCTGCTGATCGGAGCGGTCGTGCTCGTCGGTCTCGTCTACGCGCTCTTCGGCGTGGCGTGGTTCGAGCAGGCACGGCTCGAGGGGCTGTACGGCTTCGACCTCCCGCCCGTGCGGATCCGCCGCAGCGACCGCACCGGTTTCGTCGGCGTCCTCCACACGATCTGGTTGCAGGCCATCGAGCCGCGCCAGTGGCGCGCGGTGGCATCCTTCAGCGTGTCGACCGTGCTCGGCCTGATCGTGCTGTTCCTCGTCGGGGTCGTGTCGTGGGGCATCGCGCTCGCGTTCAGCCCCCTGTTCGGGTGGTCGCACACCGGCTTCTTCGGTGCCGCTCTGCTCAGCGGCGCCGGCGCCCCGATCCTCGGTGCTGTCGGCGCGCTCCTCGCGGTCGCGGGTGTCTTCGGGCTCGCGCTGTTGCACGGCGTCCTCACCCGGGCCATTCTCGTGCCCTCCCGCGAAGCGCAGCTCGAGGAGCAGGCGCGCACGTCGGATACCCGCCGAGCCGGCGCCGTCCGCGCCGCCGAGGTGGAGCGCACCCGGATCGAACGCGACCTGCACGACGGCGTCCAGCCGCGGCTCGTGTCGATCGGGATGACACTGGGTCTCGCGCAGACCAAGATCGACGACGACCCCGAGGCCGCGAAGGCGCTCGTGGCCGAGGCGCACGCCTCGACCAAGTCGGCCATCACCGAGTTGCGCCAGCTGGCGCGCGGCATCCACGCCTCGGTGCTCGAGGACCGGGGTCTGGATGCCGCCCTCTCAGCGCTCGCGTCGCGGTCGCACATCCCCGTGACCCTCGACGTGCGGCTGCCGCGCCGGTGCAGCAGACCCGCCGAGGCGGCGGTGTACTTCTCGATCGCCGAAGCGTTGACCAACGCCGCCAAGCATTCGCGGGCATCGACGTGCCGCGTGGACGTGCGGGTGCGCGACGACGGCGCGCTGTGGGCGCGGGTGGAGGACGACGGTCTCGGCGGTGCCCGCGTGGTCCCCGGCGGCGGGCTCGACGGCATCGTCAATCGCGTCACGGCCGCCGGCGGCACCGTCCGCCTGGAGAGCCCGCAGGGCGGGCCCACGTCGGTGGAGGTGACGGTCCCGTGCGCATCCTGATCTGCGAGGACTCGGTCCTGCTGCGCGAGGGGCTCGTGCGCCTGCTCGCGGACGACGGACACGAGGTCGTTGCGGCGCTGTCCGACACGACAGGGCTCGACGAGGCCGTCGCCGACGGCGCTCCCGACCTGTGCGTCCTGGACGTGCGGCTCCCGCCGACGTGGACCGACGAGGGCATCCGCGCCGCGATCGCGTTGCGTTCTCGGCATCCCGGTCTCGCCGTCCTCGTGCTGTCGCAGTACGTCGAGGAGCGGTACGCGAGCGACTTGATCGCCGACGGGCAGGGCTCGCTCGGCTATCTCCTCAAGGACCGCGTCGCCGACGTGCGCGAGTTCCTCGAGGCGGTCGCGCGGATCGCCGACGGCGCGACGATCCTCGACCCCGAGGTGGTGGGCCAGCTGCTGGCCCGCCGGCGACGCGACGATCGGCTGCAGTCCCTCACCGAGCGGGAGCGGGCCGTTCTCGCGCTGATCGCCGAGGGACGCTCCAATCAGGCCATCGCCCAGTCGCTGTTCGTCTCGGCCGCGAGCGTCGAGAAGTACATCACCGCCATCTTCACCAAGCTCGGCCTCGAGCAGGACGAGACGGGCAATCGCCGCGTCATCGCCGCCCTGGTCCACTTGGGACACGACACCACCGGAGCGTCCTCATGACCGTTCAGACCCCCCTCGACCCGACTCCGCCGCCCGCCCCGGCGCCCACTCCGCGCCGCCGGTCGACGGCCGCCCTCGCCGTCTCGATCGTCACGATCGTCATCGGCGGATGCGCGATCCTGGGCACGCTCGGATCGAGCGGGCTGTCCGCGATCGGCGTGATGCGCGGCAACGCGAGCGGAGCCTCTGTGCAGCAGAGCGAGACGCGCGGCGTCCGCGACCTCGATATCGACGTGACCGGCGGCGCGCTGAGCGTCGAGTACGGCGACGTGAGCGAGGCGCAGCTCGACGGCGACGGCGCGGGGGTCTGGACCCTCGAACGGCGCGGAGACACTCTGCACGTCAGCTCTCCCGATCGCGGGTTCCGAAGCTGGAGCGGCGGAGCCTCGGCGACGCTCACTCTCCCGCAGTCGCTCGTCCGCTCGGGTGTGGATGCTCGCATCGACGTGACCGGCGGCAGCCTCGACGCGACGGGTGACTTCGGCGCCGTGTCGGTGAAGCTCAGCGGCGGCACGGCGACACTGTCGGGGCATGCTCGCTCGCTCGACCTGTCCGTCGCGGGCGGTTCCGCGTCGGCAGACGTCTCCGACGTGGATACCGCGGCGTTCGAGCTCGCCGGCGGCGACCTCACGGCCACGCTGACCGGCTCGACCCCGACCCGCACGACGATCGACGTGACCGCCGGGTCGGTGGACCTCACTCTGCCGGAGGACACCTACCGCGTGATCCACGACGGCCCCGGGTCGCTCGACAGCGCACTCGAGACCTCGTCGACGGCGACCCCGCGCGTCGACGTGCAGACCGCTCTCGGATCGGTCACCCTGCGCGCGTCCTGACCGCAAGCGAGACGAGGGCCGGGGCGGAGTGCGCCGCGGCCCTCGTCATTCCTCCGCGGCGCGGATCCGCCCCGGTCACGTCGCCGGGGCCTGTATCCGCCCCGGTCGTGACACCGCGATCGCGGCGAGCACCGCGACGATGCCGACGAGCTGCCCGATCGCGAGGGACTCGCCCCCGACGGCGAGGCCGAGCAGTACCCCGGTCACGGGGTTGAGCAGCCCGATGAGGCCGACGGTCCCCGCGGGCAAGTGCCGGAGGCCCATGAACCAGCACACGAACGCCAGCGCCGTCGCCACCACGGCGATGCCGGCGTAGGCGATCAGGCCCGTGGCATCCACCGACGGGGGAGGCCCCTCGACGCTCGCCGCGACGGCGGTGAGCGCGAGTCCGCCGGCGGTGAGCTGCCACGCCGTCGTGGCCAGGAGGGGGGTGTCGTCGCGCCAGCGCGTCGTGAGGATCGCCCCGAGCGACGACGAGACGAGGGCGATCCCGGATGCCACGACACCCGCGGGCGAGATCCCCGCGGCCCCGAGTCCCACGACGAGTGCGACGCCGACGAAGCCGAGCACGGCACCGAGCGCCCAGCGCACCGTCGGCCGCTGGCCCAGGAGCGGCCACGCGAGGCCGGCGAGTGCCAGCGGGGCGAGTGCCATGATCGACGCCGCGACCGACGAGGGCAGCAGCTGGGCGGCGACGTAGATCAGCACGAAGAACCCGCCGAAGTTCAGCGCGCCGAGCACCAGCGCCTTTCCCCACCACGCGCCTCGCGGCCGTCGGCGGGCGAGAGCCCACAGCAGCAGCCCCGCGGGGAGCGCACGGAGAGCTCCGCCCCACAGTGGAGCGTCCGCGGGCAGCAGGTGCCGGGTGACGACGTACGTGGCGCCCCACGCGACGGGGGCGACCGCGGTGACGGCGACGATCCGCCAATTCGCTTCCATGGAAGACATATTATCTTCCGTGGAAGGTAAAGTGGCGGGATGGCAGACACCGACCGCGTGGACCACATCGTCGGGCAGTGGCGCGCCGAGCGCCCCGACCTCGACGTCTCGCCGCTGCAGGTCATCGGGCGCCTCCATCGCGTCGCCGACCGACTCCGCGAGGAGCTTCTCGTCGTCTACCGGCAGCACGGGCTCGGCGAGGGCGAATTCGACATCCTCGCGGCGCTCCGCCGCGCAGGGGAGCCGTTCGCCGCCGCTCCCGGCGAGCTCGCGCGCACGACGATGGTGACCACCGGTGCGGTGACCAAGCGCGTCGACCGGCTCGTGGCATCCGGGCTCGTCGTCCGGCGTGAGAGCGATGACGACGGGCGCGGACGCACCATCGCGCTCACCCCCGCCGGCCGACGCCTCATCGACGATGCCTTCGCCGCCCACGTGCGCAACGAGCAGCGCCTGCTGGCCGGACTGCGCCCCGAGCAGCGTCGTGCCCTCGAGTCGCTCCTCCGGGAGTGGGGCACCGCGCTCGGGGTCTAGCCCCGCGCGCGAGTCGCCAGATTCTGTCGCTTCCGCGTGGTCGTCGGCGACAGTTCTTGGCGACTCACGCGCCCTTGAGGGCTTTCGCGATCCGCTGGATCGAGACGGGCTCGGCCGTGCCGAGGCGCTGGGCGAAGAGGCTGACGCGGTACTCCTCCAGCAGCCAGCGCGTCTGCACGACGTTCGCGGGAGCGGTCGCGGGGAGCGGGACCGTGCCGCCGGCCTCGACGAAGCCCGCGGCGGCGCGCTCGTACTCGGTCATGCGCTGACGGTCGCGGCCGGGGCTGTCGGGAAGCGTTTTCAGGCGATCGAGCGCGCCGGCGAGGTAGCGCGGCAGGTGCTGCAGCCGGGCGAGACCGGTGCGCGAGAGGAAGCCCGAGAAGATCAGGCCCTGGAGCTGCCCGCGCACGTCGTTGAGCGCGCCGAGCAGCGTGATCGACGAGGCGTCCTTGATCGCGCGTTCGACCTCGCGCTGCGCCAGCAGGATCTTGGCCGCGAGCGAGACGGTCTGGAACGTCCGATCGACCGACGCGGCCGAGAACGCATCGCGCACCCGCTCGAACTCCCCCTTCGTCCGCACGACACCGCTCGGCGCTTCCCGCAGCAGCACGTCGTCGGCGAGGGCCACCCGGGCGTCCTCGATCAGGGCCTTCGCGTTCTGATACGGGGATGCCGCGAGCGCGAGCTTCTCGTTCGCGGTCAGGTGGTCGAGCACGTACGTGGCGGGGGAGGGGACGGCCAGGAGCAGAAGGCGACGGATGCCGGCGCGCGTATGCCGCGCGGCATCCTCGGGTGTGGCCTCGACGCGCAGCGCCACGCTGTCGCCGTCGTCCACGAGCGCCGGGTAGCCGCGGACGACGCCGCCGGCGACCGGAGTGTCCACGACCTCGGTGAGCTCGTCGAGATCCCACGTGGTGAGCTTCGTGCGCGAGGAGAAGGCCGGCGAGGCCTCGGCGACGCGCGCAGCGGCGCGGGGTGCGGGGCGCTCGCGGGTCACCGCCGACTCGACGCTCGAGCGGGCGCGGTCCGCGAGGCGGCGCTGCAGCGCAGCGAGGTCGCGGTCGGATCCGACGGCGCGGCCGCGCGCGTCAACGGCCCGGAACGACGGCAGCAGGTGTCCGGGCACCCGCTCGAGCTCGAAGTCGGCGGCGCCCACCCGCTGGTTCGCGACGCGCTGCACGAGCGCGGCGAGGGCGTCGACGAGCGTCGACTTCGGCAGGCCGTTCGCGTGTTCGGGGCCCTTCTCGGCGAGCTCGGCCGAGAATTTCTCGGCCCAGTCCGCGGCGGGAACGACGTTGCGGCGGATCGTCTTCGGCAGCGCCCGCAGCAGGGCCGTCACCAGCTCGTCGCGCATCCCCGGCACCTGCCAGTCGAAGCCGTCGGGGCGCAGCTGTGCCAGGAGCGGCAGCGGGACGACGACCGTGACGCCGTCGTCGTCGGCGCCCGGCTCGAAGCGGTACGCGAGGTTCAGCGTCTGGTCGCCCTGCCGCCAGCGCGCGGGGAACGCCCGATCATCGCCCTGGGCGCGGTCGCCGGTGAGGTCGGACTCGCGGAGGTCGAGTAAATGGGGCGTGCGGTTCGCGGCATCCTTCCACCACGTCTCGAACGAGCGCACGTCGGTGACGTCGGCGGGGATGCGCGCGTCGTAGAACGCGAACACGGCCTCGTCGCCGACGAGGATGTCGCGGCGGCGCTCGCGCTCCTCGATCTTCTCGAGCAGGCGGCGCTGCTCCTGGTTGCGGCGCAGGAACGCGGTGAGGCGCTTGTCGAGGACCGACGGGTCCCACTCGCCCTCGACGAGCGCGTGCCGCACGAACATCTCGCGCGCCAGCGGTCGGTCGAAGCGCGCGAGCTGCACCCGGCGACGGCCGACGAGCTCGACCCCGAACAGCGTGACCTTCTCGTAGGCGGAGGCGGCTCCGGCATCCTTCGACCAGTGCGGTTCGCTCAGCGAGCGCTTCACCAGGTCGGGGGCGAGATCCTCGGCCCACGCGGGGTCGACGGCGGCGACCGTGCGGGCGAACAGCCTCGACGTCTCGACGAGTTCGGCGGCCATGACCGCCGACGGCCGCTTCTTCTTCAGCCCCGACCCCGGGAAGATCGCGAACCGCGCCCCGCGCGCCCCGATGTACTCGCCCTTCGTGGGCCGGGCGTCGCCGGGTGCTTTGCGGTCCTTGGCTTGCGCCACCGTGCGCGGATCGAGGATGCCGATGTGCGACAGCAGCCCCGACAGGACGGCGCGGTGGATCGCGTCACCCTGTGCGTGGCCCTGCGGTTCGGTGTCTGCGCGCGTCCCCCGTCCCCTTTCTGGCGGAGCATGTCCCGAACGGTGCTGCCCGGAGCGGCTCGGAGCAGCAGAATTCGGGACATCGTTCTTCGTGGGAACGCCGCCGCGCTCGCTCCCGAGCACGGAGCGCAACTGCCGGTGCACGTCGACCCACTCCCGCACGCGCACGTAGTTCAGGTGCTCGCTCCGGCACAGGCGACGGAACGCGCTCGAGCCGACCTCGGCCTGCTTCTCCTGCAGGTAATCCCACAGATTCAGCAGCGACAGGAAGTCGCTCGTGGGGTCGATGAAGCGCGCGTGGAAGCGGTCGGCCTCTTCGCGTCGCTCCTCGGGCCGTTCGCGCACGTCCTGGATCGACATCCCGGCGACGATCGCGAGCACCTCGGTCAGCACGCCCGAGCCGCGGGCCTCGAGGAGCATGCGCGCGAAGCGCGGGTCGATGGGCAGCCGCGCGATCTCGCGCCCGATGCCGGTCAGGCGCGGGCCGCGGTCGTCGCCGCGGGCCGGCAGCTTCACGGCGCCCAGCTCGACGAGCAGGTCGAGCGCCGCCTTCACTCCGCGCGAATCCGGCGGCGTCAGGAACGGGAAGGCCTGGATGTCGCCGAACCCCAGCGAGAGCATCTGCAGGATGACGGATGCCAGCGACGTCCGCAGGATCTCGGGTTCGGTGTACTCCGGTCGGCGGAGGAAGTCGTCCTCGGAGTACAGCCGGATCGCGATGCCCGCCGACGTGCGGCCCGCGCGGCCCGACCGCTGCTGCGCCGAGGCTTGCGACACGGCCTCGATCGGCAGCCGCTGGATCTTCGAGCGATTGCTGTAGCGCGAGATGCGCGCAGTCCCCGTGTCGATGACGTACCGGATGCCGGGGACCGTGAGGCTCGTCTCGGCGACGTTGGTCGCGAGGATGACGCGGCGGCGCACGCCGGCGACGGTGGAACGCTCGAACACCCGGTGCTGTTCGGCGGCGGAGAGGCGCCCGTAGAGGGGCAGGACCTCGGTGGGCGCGGCATCCTTCTGGTACGCCCCGCGGATGGCATCCGCGGCATCCCGGATCTCGGCTTCGCCGGGGAAGAACACCAGCACGTCGCCCGCGGCCTCGCGATCGAGTTCGCGCAGGGCGGCGACCACGGCCCCGACCTCGTCGACCTCGTCGCTCTCGACGGCCGAACTCCTGACTTTCCGTGTCGCTCGGGTGGCTGGGCCGCGAGACGACGGGGCATCGGCCGCGACGGCATCCGGAATCTCAGGAGTTTCGCCCGCGTCCCCGTCGCCACCCGGCGGCCGATACCGGATCTCGACCGGATACGTGCGCCCCGACACCTCGATCACCGGTGCGGGCACCGGCTCGCCGCCGGGTGCCGTGGGCGGGGCGGCGAAGTGGCGCGCGAAGCTCTCGGGATCGATGGTCGCCGAGGTGACGATGACCTTGAGGTCGGGCCGCTGCGGCAGGAGCCGCCGCAAATACCCCAGCAGGAAGTCGATGTTGAGGGACCGCTCGTGCGCCTCGTCGACAATGATCGTGTCGTAGCGACGGAGCAGGCGGTCGCGGTGGATCTCGTTGAGCAGGATGCCATCGGTGACGAGCGCCACGCGGGTGTCGGCCGACACCTTGTCGGTGAAGCGCACCTTGTACCCCACGGTCGAGCCGAGGGGGACCTGCATCTCTTCCGAGATGCGCTCGGCGATCGTGCGCGCGGCGATGCGGCGCGGCTGCGTGTGCGCGATGGACGTGCGCCCGAGCTCGAGGCAGATCTTCGGCAGCTGCGTCGTCTTGCCCGAACCGGTCGCGCCGGCGACGATCACGACCTGGTGGTCGCGGATGGCGCGCGCGATCTCGTCCCGCGCGGCGCTGACGGGCAGCTCGGGCGGGTAGACGATGACGGGTTCGACGGACACAGCCTTTCAGCCTATCCCGGGACGGCGGGGCCGAGCGGTACCGATGAACGCTGTTGCTCCCGGAACACGCAGCGCCGCAGCGTTTCTGCGAAGGAACGGCGTTCATCGCGAGCGGGGACGTCAGGGCATCGCGGCCTTCGCGGCGAGGATGCGGGTGGCGGCGGCATCCACCTTCGCGGCGAAGGCGGCGTCGCTCTGCGCGCGAGCGAGGACGGCCTGCCGCATCTCGGGGTACACCGAAGGATCGGCCGACACCAGCAGCAGGTCGATGCCGGCGTCGACGGCGAGCACCGCGCGATCGGCGGGGGACCAGGGCTGCACCTGCCGCGCGGCCGAGAGGTCGTCGACTGTGACGACGCCGTCGAACCCGACCGTGTCGCGCAGGACCTCCACCACGGTCGGCGAGAACGCCGCCGGGGCGCTCGGGTCGATGCGGGCGTAGATCGCGGTCGAGAGCATCACGATCGCCGGCCCCTGCGGCAGCACCGCCGAATACACGCCCACGTCCGGGCCGTCGGCGCTGACGACGTCGTCCGTGACATCGCTGCGCGTGTCGGTGTTCTCGGTCACGCGACCGAGTCCCGGGAAGTGCTTGAACGTGGGCAGGATCCCGCCGTCGCGCATTCCCTGCGCGAACGCGCCGGCCTTCGCCGCGACGGTCGGCCCGTCGTAGCCGTACTGGCGGTTGAACTGACCGATCGGCGGATTGTCGCCTGCGGCCTCGGGACTGTCCACGATGTCGGCGACGGGCGCGAGGTTCATGTTCACTCCGGCATCAGCGAGCTGCCGGCCCCATGTGGCGGCGTTCGCGCGCAGCGTCGCGTCATCCCACGCGCCCTGATCGCGGGCGAAGGGGATGCCGTCGACCCCCGGCCCCGACAGCACCTGGACGTCTCCGCCCTCCTGGTCGGTCGCGACCCACAGTTCGGGGCCGCCCGGCGCGACGACCGAGGTGAAGCCGCTCACGAGATCGGCGGTGGGCTGCACGCCCGCGTCGGAGCGGCCGTGCAGGAAGATCCCGCCGACGTGGTCGTCGCGGACCGCGGCCAGCGTGATCGGGTCGGCGCCGTCCACCGACGTCCCGACCATGAACATCTGCCCGACCCGGTCCTCGAGGCTGAGCCCCGCGAGCGGATCCGGGG